>JBDLIC010000111.1:0-12088 GCA_039715075.1 Nitrospirota bacterium | reverse complement strand
CGGCTCCTGCATTATCGGCGGGTTTTATTCATCAGTAATGGCACTGTCATTAAGCGGTTTCTATATGATGTTAGGACTGTTGGCAGGAGCTTACGTCGGCGGAAAAGTAATAATATGGCAAAAATCAAAAAATACTGACAATCCAAAATCCGGCAATAAAGCGGAAGCTCCAGCCAGGGATGATTCAGGGTCCCTTAGGCCCAAATTCGGGATTCTCATGATAATCGTCCTGATAGCTATCGCGCTGTCCTATTATCAGAACAGCAGGAATATACTTGCAGGAGTCATCCTGTTCAGCGCTGCCTTTGGTCTTGTCTTTCAAAGGTCGGGGCTGGGGTTTTCAACGGCATTCAGGGAAGTTTTTACGACAAAAAATAATGAAACCATGCGCGCTGTCATCATCAGTCTCATAATTGGAATCATCGGATTCTCAATAATAAAAGCCAACGGCATTAAACCTGCAAACATGTTTGTATCCCCTGCCGGCTGGCACACTGTTATAGGCGGTTTGATATTCGGGTTCGGCATGGTAATGGCAGACGGTTGAGTAGTCGGCATACTCAGGCGGTCTGCCGAGGGACACATTAAACACTGGTTTGCAGTTCTTGGTGCAATGCTCGCAGGAGGTTTGTGGGTGCCGGTCTATGGATCGAATGTAGGAATGGGAAGCCTTTATGGAAAGGGAGTATTTATGCCTGACATGTTCGGCTGGGCAGGAGCTTTAATTTTTTCTATTACACTCCTTACAGCTTTTTATATTTTTGTCACCTGGCTGGAAGCTCGAAAGAAAACGTTTTCTATTGGAGGAAATTCATGAAACAAATTGGCAGGACAAAGTTCTTCTTTGCTTTATTCATTTTATTAACACTGTTCATAATGCCATTTATTGCGGACTCTCCTGCTTATGCCGACAATTTAGCAGATGCAATAGCAAAGACACCGCAGGGAACTGAAAAGGGAATGATCGATCCTGATGCCCAAAAGGGTTTCCTGGGAATACCCGGCGCTCCGGACGTCAACCTTTTATATGGTTTCTTATGGGCCATCTGGGTCGGATGGATATTTTCAACAGTCGGCGCTTTCGGCGGCATAATGGCAGGTGTCGGACATATAACAATATTTGGATTGGGCGATTATGCCAAAAGCTTTAAAAGCACAAACTCAGTGTTGAACAAACTCCTTACCGACAGCATCAGGGTATCAAACCAGTGGATGGTCGGCCTTAGTGCCTTTATTTCATCAATTAATTATTACAAAATGGGCAGGCTTGTCCTTCCGCTCGGAATCGCCCTTGCACTGGGTTCGGTAACAGGCAGTATTGTTGTTCCCATTGTTACTGCCGGTAAAATCAAACTCAGCTCATATATAGGTTATTTCGGTTTATGCGTATTCGTCATCGGGGCATTTCTCTTTTACGAGACTACCGGGCGCGGACAGTCAAAAAAGAAGAGCGCCAAAGCCGCTGCAAAGGCATTCGAAGAGGCCCATATAAAATTAAAAAATAATGAAGCTGTCGATGAATCCGAACATGGCGTAAAAATAGTGCAGTGGAGTATGTCGCAGGTAAAATTTACATTCTATGGTGTAGAGTTCAGCTTCAAACCTGTCATACCGATCATAGGCGGTTTCTTCATAGCAGCTTTAGCATCTTTCCTTGGTATAGGCGGAGGCTTCCTCTTTGTTCCCTTTCTGACAAGCATCGCCGGACTGCCGATGTTTCTTGTTGCCGGGACCTCAGCGCTTACCGTCCTCGTAGGAATGGTAGTAAGTGTCTTCTCATATATGGTAATCAAGGGAGTTGTAGTTTACTGGTCATTAATTGGAGTCGAACTGTTTGGGATCTTTATCGGCTCAATGCTTGGCCCGCGGACTTCAAAATACATTCCCGATATCTGGCTGAAAAGGATCTTTGTGGTACTGGCCATTTATGTCGGTATCAGATACACATCAAAAGGATTTCTGGGGCACAGTATAGTTCCGCCGTTTTAGATATTAATAAAAGTAACATGAAAACTATTGTTATAAATATTAATGATTGGATAAGTCCCTCTTTAGCAAAGAGGGATTTAGGGAGATTTTATAATAAATATTATTCCGTAAAATCCCCCCTCCCCCCCTTTGCCAAAGTGGGGTATAGCAAAAAGTAATTAAAATATCATTATGGATATTATTATTTATTTATACTCGATTATAGATTCAACCTTAATGTATTTTTACAGGTTACCCGGCAACCCTTTGCTCGGCTATTACCTGGGAACTTTCACATTGTCTCTGGCCTGTGTAATAATCGGTGAATATTCAATTTCAATAGCCTTCAAAGTAAACAAAGACAAAATCACTCGTGACAATAAAGATATCAATCACTTTCAGGACCTGTCTATAGAAGCTTTAAAAGCCGGCGATAAAGCTGCATATAAGGCATGCAACAGCATTGCAAATGACGCATTCGGTAAATCATTTTTCTCACAAATTACCCTTTCTGCTTCATCCCTCTGGCCGCTCTTTGTCGCCCTCGGATGGATGCAGTATCGATTTTCCGGAGTAGAGTTCAATCTGCCGTTTTCTGTCTTTGGTGTAACCTATGCTGTTGGATATTTCCTGACCTTTGCTTTTTGTTATATAATTACCCGTATAGTGTTTGGAAAACTTAAAAACAAGTTTCCATATATTAAGAAAACATCTCCCACTATGAATAGGGGGAGGAATTAAGATGAAGATAATCTTTATCAAAATTAAAGATTTACCTTGTTTAACATACTCATAATAGGGGATTTACAAGTTATTATCTTCTTTATAAATTTGTTTATATGTATGAATTATGATATAAGATTTATATGATGACAAATAGAAAATTAAGGTCATGCGTAAAGCAACTTTAATGGGCTTAAAGAAATAGCGTTGCTGTAAGGCAGGAAAAAGTTTGTAAAAGCATGCCTCTGGAGCAGCGAAGATGTTAGTCTGGAAAAAAAAGGCAATTACAGTTTTATCTCTTGTCATCATTGCCCTGTCAGGCTGTGAAAGTCAAAAAGAAGAAAAGACACCTCCTGTGTCTGAAGAAAAAACCCCTGTTGCTCATACTGAAACAACCCGGGACTTTCTGGTTTCAACAGAAGAGCTTGCAGCATTATCGGGCCGGGAGAATCTGGTTATAATCGATGCAAGGGACGCAGAGGAGTACAATAAATTGCACATCCCCGGATCAATAAACATCCCGAAAGAGACCTTCAGGAAACCTGAAGATCTTGCCTACAAGTCAGAACATGGTTTCCTTACATCACCCGAAAAGGCGGCTGACGTCTTTGGCAACGCCGGAATAGATGAAAATACCCGGGTCATTGTTTACGGCACCAATACCTTTCCCAATGCAAGTATTCCCTTTGTCATATTGAAGCAGTACGGCCACGACAATGTCCGGGTAATGCAGGGAGAAATTCAAAAGTGGTTAAAAGAAAGACGACCGTTGACCGTCGAGGTTCCTTCCGTTAAACCAAAAAACTTTAAGGCGGTGCCAAACCCTGAAATGGCCGCAACCATGGACTGGGTTATGGACAACGCAGAGGATATTGTGGTCATCGATATGCGCAGTTTTGAGGAATATACAGGATTTGATACAGCGGGGAATCCGCGGGGAGGACATATATCCGGGGCTTTTCCGGTGGAGTGGAAAGAACTTGCGGGCAAGGCAACAGTAAAATCCCGGGATGAGATGATCAGGGCACTCGAAAACAATGGCATTCCTCTAGATAAAAAAAGGGCATACGTGACCTACTGCAACTGGGGAATAGGACGGGGCACATCCGGGTTTATGTATCTTAAGATACTCGGTTTTAAAAATGTACGGGTTTACGGCGGTGCCATGGAGGAATGGTCGGATGATCCCGATTTTCCTGTTTCTACATATGAGCTGGGGATGCTGGAATAAACCCCACTAGAACGTTTTTCTAACGGGGCGAAAAGGAGGTGCATACTATGTATAAAACGATAAGACTTTCTGGGTTAATAGTCCTTTTCCTGTTAACTGTTTTCATTAATTCAGCGTCTTCCGCTGAATTCACCGTAATGCAGGGGTGGCTGATGGATGAAGATTGCCTGGAGGCCAAAAAGGTCACCTGCCCGCTTAAAGAATACACAGGGAACAACCTGGTCCTCTTAACCCCAGACGAACAAACTTACAGGCTCAAAAGTAACGGTGTAGAAGACTGGAAACTCCAGAAGGCTTATGGCCAGCTTATAGGGCTAAAGGGATTAAGGGACGGCAACATAATCAAGGTCACTAACATAGTACAGGTAACAGGTGCCGGGAAGTTGAGGAAGGCCTGAAGCTGAAAATGACCTGCAAGTATTGCGGGTGCGGGTAAAGTGAAACGGAGGTTAATTATGCGTATATCAAAAGTACTAAGTTTCATTTCAATCATTGCGGTTGTCATTCTCATTACGGCTCCTTCATTTGCCGGCAGTAAAATCCTGATAACGCAGGAGGAGCTTGCCAAAATTATCGGGAAACCGGGAGTTGTGATAGTAGATGCAAGAGGGGAAAAGAGTTATAACAAAAAACACCTGCCGGGTGCGGTAAACCTTCCCTTTGACCTTATTGTATCACTTCGCGATGAGGGTGTAATAAAAAAATCAGGTGTGCCGCTTCCTCTGGAAAAAGCTGAAAAGATATTCGCTGAACGCGGCATAAGCAATGATTCCAGAATAGTAGTCTATGACAGGCCCCCTAATATTGCCGCAGCCTATGTATGGATGACCCTGAAGACATACGGGGCAGAGAATGTCCGAATCCTGTCAGGCGGAATAAAGGCATGGAAAAAAGAAAAACGGCCTCTGACTAAAGAAGCCGCCAGGATTAATCCGGCTGAGTTTAAGACTAATCTCAGGTCAGAAATTCTAACGACTGCAGATTGGATTATGAAGAACAGGGAAAACATCCAGCTTTTCGATACCAGGAGCCTTGAAGAGTATGTCGGCGCACGGGGTGTGGGGCATATACCGGGCGCAATCCTGCTGGAATGGGAAAAGGTGGCAAACGCAAAAGAAAGTTTTAAGTCTGCCGGGGAGATCAATAATGTGATTAACAAGGCAGGTATCTCAAAGGACAAGGAGATTGTAATATACTGCGAGGTCGGCCCAAAGGCAACGGTTGTATACGCTGCGTTTAATATGGCCGGATATAAACCTAAACTCTATTGGGGCGGAATGAAAGAATGGCAGGATGACCCGAACAGGGAAATAGCGAAAAAGTAAGCTTTTCCCATTTATATATATAGGTAAATAATAATGTTTCGGAAACAGGTAATGTGAGAGTTCCCTCCCCCTTGACGGGGGAGGGTTAGGGTGGGGGTGTTAGAAGTGACAAGGAAAAGTTATTTAAAACACCCTCCCCTTAATCCCCTCCCGTCAAGGGAGGGGAAATAAAAGAAACTATCCACATTATTTTTGTTGAAGTAAAAGTAAAAAAACGAGTGTGAACTATGGCTAAAAAACCAGATGACGGAATTAACAGAAGGTCGTTTTTAAAGGCTGCCGGCGGCATACTCGCGTCGACTTCCATGTTCGGCCGATTGTCTCATGCCAAAGAGAGAGAAACACCTGATTTAAAGAAGTATGTCCCTGACGATCTCAGAGAGGTCGGCCCCAAAACATTAAATGAATACAGGTCGGAGTTTAAATATACAAGAGGTGACTCAAAGGGTTTCTCGCCCCACTGCGTAAATTGCAAAGGGAACTGTGCATGGCAGACCTTTGAAAAGGACGGCAGGATAGTAAGAGAAGAACAGGTCGCAAACTACCCCCAGATCAGGTCAGACATACCTGATGCTAATCCCAGGGGGTGCAACAAAGGCGCCATTCATTCCCAATCGCTTTATGAAGAGGACAGACTCTTATACCCTATGAGACGAACAGCAGAAAGAGGCTCCGGAAAATGGAAACGCATAAGCTGGGATGAGGCATTTACAGAGATAGCGGAGAAGCTTATTGATAAGCTTGCCAAAAAAGAGTTTGAGAAGATCATGGTTTATCCCGGAACAGGCATGCTTTCTCCGCTTAAGCGGGCAGCGGGCCTGCGCTTCGGATCACTCATCGGAGCTGTAAGATATAATGTTGCCGGCCCTCTCGGTGATATGTTTCCGGGCGCGACCATAGCCTATGGCAACTCTCTGTCAGGAACGACTTCAGAGGCGTGGTATGATGCGGACTATCTGTTGATAATAGGCGCCAATCCGATGGCAGCCCGTATCCCTGATGCCCATTATATTAATGAAGGGATATATAAAGGCAACAGGGTAGTAACAGTTTCTCCTGAATACAGTCCGACCGCAAGGGCAAGCTCTCTCTGGATACCAATTAAGGTAGGGACTGACAGCCTCTTTGTCGCATCCATGAACCATGTCATATTAAAGGAAAAACTTTATGACGGGAAATTCATAAAAGAACTTACCGACCTCCCCTTTTTAATAAAGGTAAAGGACAATAAACTTCTCAATGGTTCTGATATGGACCCATGGGGAAAGAAGGACATATTTTATTTTTATGACCTTGCCTCATCGAAACCTGTCGAGGCCCCCGGTACAAAAGGCAGTGATATAAAGAGCATCAAACTCGACAGCAAAATAGATCCGGCCCTTGAAGGCAGATGGGTCATAGAGAACGCTGTCGGAGAGTCAATCGAAGTTACTACAGTCTTTGAAATACTCAAAAAGGAACTGGCAAAGTTCACGCCTGAATCCACCAAAAAACATACAGGCATTCACCCCGGCATTGTCTATAAAGAAGCCCGCAGTTTTGCAAAGGCAAAAAAGACCATCATTGTCGGGGGGTACCGCACACACAAGTATTTCTGGGGCCTGCTGGCCATGTGGGGTGAAGCACTCATGCTCGCCCTCACAGGGCACGCCGGCAGGAACGGCGCACTCGATATAGACAACGAATGGAACTTCGGTGATCTGCTCCCCCTTTCAACACCCGCCCCGCCCCGCTTTGGCACCGGATTTCTGGGTGACTGGTTTGATATGGACTACAGGGAGAATTTCCTGTCACATTACGATGAAACAGAGTTTAAGAATAACGTCGGGCTTTCGAGGCAGGAGGTCATCGGGCTTGCTGAAAATGCAGTAAAGGAAAAGGGGTTTACTTATTTTGGAAAACCCGAGATCGTAATCCTTGTTGCCGACAATAAGTTTCCAAGGTCTTCTGCACAGAAAAAGAGCCGGGAAGCCCTTTTCAAATCAGTCAGGTTTCTTGTGGACGTAAACTTCCGGATAAGCTCCTCAGGGAATTTTGCAGACATAATCTTACCTGCAAACGCTGCATACGAAGGATGGGAGATACGGATGGACCCCGGTTACTGCAGGTATGCCAATGTGATGGTCCCTCCAAAGGGTCTGAAACTCCCCGGTGAGGTCAAATCCGAATGGGAGATATTCATGGGACTCTCAAAAAAGATCGAGGAGATCGCTAAAAGCAAAGGGATAGCCGCTCTGGAGGACCACCATTTCAAAGACCCTGAAAATCCTGATCTTCCACGGAAGAGAAACCTCCAGACCCTTTATAAAGATTTTGTGGGGCTGGACAGACATACTGCACTGAATGAGAAGGACGTTTTCACATGGTTATATAAGACAATGCCGCCAATACGTCATCAACCTTTAATAGCCATGATGAATGAGGGTTTTACAACATTAAACCATGAGGCAGGCCAGACAAGCCCCCTCTACCCTGACATGCCCTTCTATCCATATGAACCTCACATCTATCTCAAGAAACCCTACATGACAACATCCGGAAGGCAGCAGTTCTATGTGGACCACGATATATATCTCAAAGTGGGATGCCCGGTCCCTGTTGGAAAGATTCCGATAAGGCCCTCCAAATTCCCCCTGGCTTTTTTTGACGCGCATACAAGGTATGGGATTCATACTACCTGGAGGACAATGAAGCATCATCAGAGATTACAGAGGGGGATGCCCTATGTCTGTATAAATCCCGTGACCGCCGGGAAACGCAATATTAAGGATGGAGACATGATAAGGGTATTTAACGACGTCGGGGAATTCAAATGCATGGCAAAGGTCACGGGAAAGATCCCGCCTGATGCGATATGGACTGAACACGCATGGGAGGACATCCAGTTCGAAGGGGGAAAGGGATACAATAATGTGCTTGCCCCTTCAGTAACGCCCCTTGAGCTTGTCGGCATGCATGGCCATCTTTCCTTCTCCTCATTCTGGGACGGGAACCGTATCATGGGTGAATCTTCTGTAGAAATAGAGAAAGCGGGGAGTTGATATGAGACAGATGGCAATGGTTATTGACCTGAACAAGTGCATCGGATGCCAGACCTGCACAATGGCCTGCAAGACGCAGTGGACAATCGGGAAAGGCCGTGAATATATGTACTGGAACAATGTGGAGTCCATGCCCGGCAAAGGATATCCAAAGGGTTACATGGACATGGACGCCGGATTTGATAAAAGCGGAGAAGTAAAACAGGGGCCATTACCTCCGATCGAGGATTATGGGAAGGCATGGGAGTTTAATTACAAAGAATTTATGGAAGGTAAAGATAATGTAATCAAGACCGGAGATTCGCCTTCCTGGGGGCCGGGATGGGATGAAGAGGTCGGAAGCGGTGACTATCCCAATAATTTTTATTACTATCTTCCCCGGCTCTGCAACCACTGCACTAACCCCGCGTGTCTGGCTGCCTGTCCGAGAAAGGCCATACGCAAGAGAGAAGAGGACGGGATAGTCCTTGTTGACCTTGAAAAATGCAGGGGCTACCGGCGGTGTATAAGGGCCTGTCCTTACAAGAAGGTCTATTTTAACCTCGATATAAAACAGACAGAAAAATGCATCTTCTGCTTTCCGCGGCTTGAAGATGGAAAACCCCAGGCGTGCGCCAGGCAATGCGTTGGAAGAGCACGGCATACAGGTTATCTGGATGATAAAGAGAGTCACGTTTATACTCTCGTTAAAAAATGGAAAGTCGCAGTCCCTTTGAGGCCGGACTTCGGGACACTCCCGAATGTTTACTACATACCGCCCCTCAGTCCGCCTGAATTAAATGAAAACGGCGAGGTCACTGACAAGCCCCGGATACCTGCTGAACATTTGAGAATGCTTTTTGGAGAGGCAGTAGATTATGCCATGAAAATCCTTCAGATTGAAATGGATAAACGGGCCAAGGGTTCTAAATCCGAGTTGATGGATGTACTTATTGCTTTTAAGCATAAGGATATGTTTGAAACCGAATAATCAATTACGAATTACGAATGAAAGGCTCATCATTAATCCCCCCTTTAGAAAAGGGGGGCCAGGGGGGATTTGAGGACACATGGTAGCGACGATGATTTTATACAATAAAAGTTTAAAACAGTTTTCGAAAATCCTCAGAAATAACATTACTGATATGGATGGAGAAAATTATGATTTATAAAATCTCCCCTAACCCCTCTTTTCCAAAGAGGGGGACAAGGCTTATATTCTTTGTTATCGGGATTACATTTTTTCTGATTGCCGGCAGTATTACGGTGCAGGCTGAAATGCAGGAACCGGACCGGGGGAAGATGCTTTATGATAAATATTGTATGGTCTGTCATGGGGAAAAGGGTGATGGGAAGGGGGCTGCGGCACGGTTTCTTTTTCCGAAACCGCGCGACCTGACATTGGGGCTCTACAGGGTACGGTCCACTTCTACGGGTGAACCGCCTACGGATGGAGATATTCTCGGGACATTAAGTAATGGGATGCCCGGTTCAGCCATGCCGGCTTTTAGTGAACTTTCCAAAGAGGAAAAGACGGCTATTATGGAGTATATAAAAGAATTGGGTGAGATTTATGATGAGCCTTTAAGTATCATAAAGCCCGGTAAGGCGCCTGAAGTTACTCCACAGCTTTTAGCAAAGGGCAAAGAGATTTACGGAACGATGAAATGCGGGGAATGCCATGGTGAATCAGGAAAGGGTGACGGCCCGAAGGCTGAGGACCTTGTAGATGACTGGAACCAGCCTGCTCCCCCCAATTCATTTACAAGGGGCATATACAAAGGCGGAGGAAGTCCGTCCGACATTTATCTGAGATTCACCGCTGGAATGGACGGCAGTCCCATGCCGTCTTACGAAGATTCATTAGATGATGAGATGCGATGGGCGGTTGTGTTTTATAGTCTGTCCCTTGCAGGCCCCAATATTGCCGTGCAGCCTACAAGCGGCAAGATAGTGGCAAAAAAGATCTCGGAGGATGTCCCAATCAATCCGGAAAATGCCCTCTGGAAAAGTACAACAGCATTCAAGGTCCCTCTCATGCTCCTCTGGCAAAAACCTGACTCCCCCGAAAGATTGATCAACATAAAAGCGCTGTACAATGAAAAAAATATAGCCTTCCTCGTGGAATGGAATGATGCTACCAAAAACACGCTGCTGGATATTGATACCTTCAGAGACGGGGCCTCACTGCAGTTCCCCGCGCAAAAGGGAGCAAAGCCGGATTTCTGGATGGGGCATGGAGAAGGCAAAAAAGCTGAAGGCATGGTAAATATCTGGTTCTGGAAAGCAGATACGCAGGAAGATATAGATAAAGGCAGACAGCCAATTCCACAAAGCCCTGTTGAAAACCTTATAGCAGGCGGTTTCGGCACACTTGCATTTAAAAAAGACGCCATGCAGGTTTCCGGTAAGGGGAAATGGAAGGACCGGAAATGGAGTGTAGTTTTCAAGAGAAGTTTTATCGGGGCCAAAGGCAACGTTGAATTTACAAAGAGGGAATTAACGCCTGTCAGTTTTGCCATCTGGGATGGCGGAGAGAATGATGTTGATGGCAGGAAGGCTGTTTCTACGTGGTATTATATAGTTCCTGAAGGCTGATAAAAGTGCGAAAGATTCTTGACACTACCGAAATTTAAAACATTTCGTCTGAAAATATAATATATTTCCTTTGAATAAATTCTTAAACGGCTCATTAACTTCTCCCAGGAACTCTCTGCCGCCTGTAAAATGCCAACTTTCATTGTCACCTATTTTGAATAGTATCGCACTTAACAGGGAAAGTAAATAATGAAGGTTGAACCCTTTCCAACAATGCTCTCCGCCCTGATGAAGCCGCCTTGGTCTTCCATGATTTTTTTGCAGATAGAGAGACCGAGACCTGCTCCGTGCCCGGCCACTCTTGTTGAATAAAAAGGCTCAAAGATTAATTTTATATTTTCTTCCGGAATTCCCCCGCCAGTATCGGTTATCTCAATCTTCAAATAAGCTCTTTCTTTAATGTCTTCTTTTCCTGTGGCAATTGTCAGAATTCCTCCTTCAGGCATTGCCTCCATGGCATTAGATATGATGTTGTTTAATGCCTCTTCCGCCTTATCTTTATCTATCATTATCTCTGGAAGAGCGGCAAGCGATTTCTCTATCTTTATGGATTGCTCTTTACATATAAGTTCATATATTTTTAAAGATTCATTTACTGTTTCGTTTATATCATGTATTTCCTTATCAGGAGATGTGTGCTTAGAATAGATGAGAACATTTCTTAAAATCTTTTCAAGCCTGTCCACCTCTGTTATGATCATCTCTGCATATTCCTTTTCTTTTGTTCCATCAAGGATTGTCTTGTTTAATCTCCTTACATATCCGCCGATCACTGTAAGCGGGTTTCTTATATCATGCGCTACATTTGCCGTAACTCTTCCGAGCGCCGACAGCGTTTCAGACTGTATGAGCTGTTCCTGGAGCTTTTCTTTTTCAAGTTCCGTTTTCTTGCGTTCAATGATTCCGGCAATTGTATTGGCTATCGAGCTTAGTAAATCCTCTTCTTCTTTATCCCTCTTATGACCCTCTTTAACAAACAGATTAATAGCACCCAGCACAAGGTCTCCGGATATGACTGGTATACAGTAGTGGCCATGAGGAAACATATTTTCATGATGAATTTCATGCCGGTCATCAATACACTCACTAAACATTATCTTTCGTTCAGATGCTGCCATTCCGCAGAGGCAGCTTGCAAAAGGGACCAATGCACAGGCGGTTTTTACAGCTTGAGGCAAACCGCTTTCAGCTTTCATCACCAAAACATGAGGTTCCTGTTCAAC
>JBDLIC010000110.1:0-12346 GCA_039715075.1 Nitrospirota bacterium | reverse complement strand
GGGATTAAGGGGGATTTTTTAATTAATTGTTTTTATCATTTTTTAACAAATTCTCGGCAGCATCTCTTCTTCCAGCATATCCAGGAACCTCTCGCCGCCGATTTTTGTTTTCAACCTTACCCCTTTAAATTCTGTTGTTATATTACCGATTATTGCTGAATTTTCCCCCAGGGGATGTTTTTTTAGTAGATCAATAATTTTACTCGAGCTTTCCCCTGATGCAACAATGATTGCCTTCCCCTCGTTCGCCAGATAAAGCGGGTCATAGCCCAGCATGTCCGAAACAAAACGAACATCTTCCCTGACAGGTACTTTATCTTCAAATATCCGGATGCCCAGTCCAGTGGTTTCGGAAAGTTCTGTAAGTACCGTAGCGGCTCCACCGCGGGTAGGGTCTCTCATCCACCTCAGTCCTTCTATTTCAAAAGCAGGTATAAGCAGATCGTTCAATGAAGCGCAGTCACTCTCGACAGTAGATTCTATGTCAAATTCATCTCTGGCAAGTGCAACAGCGGTTCCATGGTCTCCAAGCGTGCCTGTCACAATTATAGAGTCACCGGCCGATACATTTTCTGCCCGCATTGGTCTGACTATTTCTCCAATGCCTGTAGTGTTGATATATATTCCATCACATTTGTTCTTTTCGACAACCTTTGTGTCTCCGGTTACTATCTTAATACCGGACTTTCTGGCTGTCTCGCTAATGCTCTTCACAATATCTTCCAGATTATCAATGGAATACCCTTCTTCCAGGATAAATCCCAAAGAAAGGTATCTGGGGATTGCGCCGCTGACAACAAGGTCGTTCACTGTCCCGCATACAGAGAGTTTACCGATGTTTCCGCCCGGGAAAAAGAGTGGGCGTATTACATATGAATCGGTGGTAAATGCTGCTTTAGTGTTATTGAGATTAAGGGTTGCAGCGTCTTCCAGAGGTTTTAATTCATCGTTCTGTAAATATTTCAGGAATATATTTTCTATCAAATCGCGGGTTAATTTCCCGCCGCTGCCATGTCCGATCTCTATTTTTTCCATTTTTTATGTCCGCAGATTTCACAGATTCCTCAGATTCAATAAATAATAAAGAAAATTATTTCTTATCTGTGTAATCTGCGTAATCTGTGGATTTTTCTTTCTGTTCTTTTAGGAATTTATACCAGTCCTCTAATCCATCCCCGGTCTTTGCCGAAGTAACCATAATCTTAAGAGAAGGGTTAAGTGAAAGTGCATCCTTTTTTATCTTTTCCATATCAAAATCAAAGTGGGGTACCAGGTCCGCTTTTGAAATCATTAAAACCTGTGATGTCCTGATCGCCTTTGGGTATTTTAATGGTTTATCCTGACCCTCAGGGACCGAGATAAGGACAACCCTCACATGTTCTCCTAGATCAAAAAAAGAAGGACATACCAGGTTGCCCACATTTTCTATAAAAAGTACATCAAGTTTTTTGCCATTCAATTGATGTTCCAGTGAGTGGAAGCCTTTATGAATGAGTGCGGACTCAAGGTGGCAGGCACCGCCGGTCGTAAGCTGCACTGCAGGCACGCCTTTTGCCCTGATCCTTTCCGCATCCAGCTCTGTTTCAATGTCCCCTTCCAGCACCCCGATGCTTATATCGTCTTTCAGGGATTCAATGGTTTTCTCGAGCAGGGTTGTTTTGCCGGAACCGGGAGAGCTGATAATGTTTATTGCCAGAATACCCTTTTTATTGAAATGATTCCTGTTGCCGACAGCCGCCTCTTCATTGGCTTTCAGCAGGCTCTGGTTGACGTCTACAATTTTTATTTCTTTTATATAATGATCGCATCCGCATGTATCACACATCGCTGCCCTCCAATTCTCTTAAGATCCGCAGATTGATTATGTTTTTGTTTACACTTCCAGTTCCACGTTTTCAATATGCTGCTCCTCCCCTGATATCAGCATTAAATTATATGATTTGCATTCTGAACAGGATGGAAAATAAATGTTATCGGTTTCGAATGATTTATTACAATCATTACATTTATATATTAAGGGGACTTCGTTTATCAGGATTTCAGCGGAAATCAGAAAAGGGTGTTCAAGCTTTATGGCATCAAATGCAAACTTTAAAGAATCTGTCACAATTCCGGACATTTTGCCTATTTTGAGTTTAATTAAAGTGATTTTTTTAGCGTTGTTTTCACGGGCTATCCGTTTAAGCTCGTCAACCATTCCCAGAGCTATAGAGACCTCATGCACTGTCTTCTTCCTCGTCCATCAATTTGAGAACCTCATCCAGTGTTTCCCATATTTCGTCTGCCAGCTTTTTATCCACTTTTTCTATTGCAAACCCGACATGGACTATTACATGGTCACCGATATTTATGTTGTTCTCAGGTAAAAGTTGGAGGCCGATGTCCCTTTTAACCCCTTTAGCTTCAGCCACTCCTGAAGGGTAATTAATCTCAACAATCTGCATGGGTACGCCGACGCACATGCCAAACCTCCGTCATGGATTTTATTTGATTTCCATATTCTAACTCAAACCGGAAAAATTTTTGTATTATGAAATTCTGAGCCCGAAATTCATGCTTTTAATCCAGGATGCGTCATACTTAACTAGAGGTGTTGATAAATATTTGATTTGCTGGAGATATCAAAAACATGGAAAGCATATATAGAATATGTAAGGCAACAATGATAGAAATTGCCGCGACACCCGCTTTCGGAAAGGCCCCGGGAATGACGGAGATACTCTTTCTTTATTGAGTTACAAATGCTGTTTACAAATAATCAATTATCAATAACGAATTACGAAAAAAAGACAGTTTCAACTATTTAAACAATTCTTTTCATTTTTTGCTTCCACGCTTCCACGCTTTTATCTTCCGCATTTATATGACTTTTTCCTTGAAAATAAGGGTTTGCGAGGTTATGATATTTAAGTAGCTTAAGATATTTATTGTAAAGCTAAACACGATGTTTATATTTTATTGGTGATTTAATGGCAAAGGAATTAGAATGAAAGATATTGAAGAGCTTAAGAAAATATTGCTGGAACATAAATATGAACTGGAAAGCGAATATGGAGTTACGGAAATCGGTGTGTTTGGATCTTATTCTAAAAAACAGGAGACAAAAACAAGCGATTTAGATATTTTAATAGACTTCCAAAAAGCAGTTGACCTCCTTACATTTGTTCACTTAAAAAACTACCTTTCCGATTTGTTAAAGATAAATGTCGACCTCGTAATGAAAAAAGCGCTAAAGCCTAAAATAGGAGAGCGTATTTTAAAAGAGGTTGTATACATATAAAAATCATAATCCGTGGTATCACCCCATTAACTTCCATCCCATAGAACATTGTCTTTCATGTAATTTGTAATTGATAATTAATTATATCATTCTGACATTTAATTACCGTACTGTCATTTTTGACAGGGAGGAAATGGGAATTGGTAGTGTTAGATCTTCATCCTTGCAGGTCCGTTCAGGAAACGGACCCTAGAACTCTTTTACGGAAGGCGATTTTTTCGGGACCGGCTCTACGCCCCATTCCTTTAATTTCTGGAGGACCTTTTCGAGGAGAGCATCCATTTTTTCACTGATTACACTTGTCATCTCAACTGTTGTATCCATGGATTTCGGCTGTATTCCTATAAGGCAGATCTCAGGTGGGGTAATCTCCATCCATCTTGCGGCAAATAGCATATCAGGAAGTCCGATCTGGTGGACGGAAAGTTTTGTGCTTAAAAAGGCCGGTATTTTATCACCAACTACTGTATCGATTGTTCCCGGTTCTTTTTTGAAATTTGCCGCATCAATGATAAGGACCTTGTCCCTGTTTTCAAAAAGCGGCAGCAGGTCAAGCCCCTTTGTACCGCCGTCTATTATCTCAACATTATCAGGAAATTCATAATCATTCTGTAACCTCTGAACAGCATGTACACCCACACCATCGTCGCTCAATAGTATATTACCGATTCCGAATACCGCGATATTCAATAAACCCTCCCAAAATTAAGCCCCGGAAGATCTCGTCTTCCGGGGCCCGAAATTAACCCTGTTTCTGAGCCTTCTACTCAAGGTCCTCTTTTGTTACAAACTTGTTCCCTGTGAACATGGACGTCATTGTGCTGTTGCCTTCCTTGGAAGAGGTGAACCATACGATGTAAACATGTACCATGGCATATGCCAGGATCCCATACATTAAAAGATGGTGATACAGTCTGATCGTCTGCAGGTCCAGGCTCCCGAGCAGCCATCCTCCCAGCAGTGTCCATATAGCTCCGGTATGGTTTACCGAGTACATGGCAAACCCTGAAATGATCATGAATATGAAAGCCACCATGAGCACCAGATATGAGAGTCCGCCCAGAGCGGTATGGCCGACGCTGCACTTTTCCCTGTCACCGATGAAGAGATAAGTTTTTAAGTCTTCTACCAGATCGCCAAGCTTTTTGGGTGAGAACGGGAACAGGTTTGCTATCGATGTATATTTATTCCCTGCAAACGCCCAGTAGAGCCTGATGATGTTATTCATCAGAAACGTGTAAGCGGCAGTAAAGTGAATGAACCTTATCCAGCCCATTATGAACTGTTTTGAAGAAGTAGCATGGATAAACGGATCACCGATGTATAAACCCGTAAAGGAAAGGGTGAGGACGCAGAGAAAATTTATCCAGTGAGTGGCTCTTACCGGGATTTCCCAGACATAGACTTTTATTCTTTCAGTTGCCATATCCATCCCCCTTTCTTATTTCACCTTTATCCGTGTGACTTCATTTCCGTCGGTGTCAACTACATGCACGGCGCAGGCCATACATGGATCAAATGAATGGATCGTCCTGAGGATCTCGAGCGGCTGTTCAATATCATGAACAGGAGTACCTATCAGGGCTTCCTCGTACGGGCCTCTCTGATCGCTGGCGTCCCTTGGTGAACCGTTCCAGGTACCGGGTACTACGCACTGGTAGTTTTCGATCTTCTGGTTTTTGATTCTTACCCAGTGGCAGAGTGCGCCCCTTGGCGCCTCATGGAAACCGAACCCCTTTGCTTCTGAAGGCCAGTCGGACGGGTCCCATTTTTCTCCGTTATGGATTTTCAAATCACCGTTTTTCATATTTGCGGCGAGCTGGTTTGTCCATACCGGTATCTGTTCGGCAGTTGCAAGTGTTTCAATTGCCCTTGCTGCAACTCTGCCCAGTGTTGAGAAGAGGGCGGCCGGGCCTACCCCCAGGGTCGTCAATACATGGGTCACAAGCTCAATAACTCTCTTGTGGCCGGAGGCATAAGCGACCAGCATCCTCGCAAGAGGGCCGACTTCCATTGCCTTGTTGTCATACCTCGGAGCTTTGAGCCATGAATACTTTGCGTCTGTATCAAGGTAATCATATGGAGGCTGCGGGCCTGTGTACTTGTAGTTTGTTTCTCCATCATATGGATGTTTTGACTTATCGTCTCCACCAGAATATTCATACCATGAACGAGTTATGTATTCTGTCACCTTGTTATGGTCTACTTCGTGGACTTTAGTAATATCTTTGCCGAGAATTATGCCGCGCGGCAGCCATAGATTGTCTGTATTGCTCACATTATCGTTAGGAAATTCGCCGTAGCTCATGAAGTTGCCGACACCTTCTCCTATGCCCGCCCAGTCCTTATAGAAAGGCGCAACAGCCAGCACATCCGGGACATATACCTTTTCCACAAAATCCTTTGCCTTCTGTGCCAGACCGGAAATAAATGCGATACTTCCGGCATTCAGTGCATTTTGACTTTCCGGATCAACAGGTATGGACATGCCGCCGACAATGTATGTCTGTGCATGAGGGTTCTTTGCTCCGAGAAGTGCCTGGATCTTGATTACGTCCCTCTGCCAGTCAAGCGCCTCAAGATAATGGGCGACAGCCATCAGGTTTGCTGCCGGCGGGAGTTTGTAAGCAGGGTGGCCCCAGTATGCATTAGCAAAAGGGCCGAGCTGTCCGTTATCCACAAAGGCTTTAAGCCTGGCCTTTATCCCCTTGAAATAATCTATGCTTGACTTTGGCCAGTCCGATATTGACTGGGCAAGCGCCGCTGTCGCGGACGGATCAGCGCTCAATGCGCTTACTATGTCGACCCAGTCAAGGGCATGCAGGTGGTAGAAGTGGATTACATGGTCCTGAACATACTGGATTCCACTGATAAGGTTTCTGATAATTCTTGCATTGTCAGGGATTGTTATCCCTAAAGCGTCTTCGACCGCTCTCACCGAGGCGGTTGCGTGCACCGTAGTTCAGACGCCTCATATTCGCTGGGTAAAAGCCCAGGCATCTCTAGGATCTCTGCCTTTGAGAATCAGCTCAATGCCTCTGAACATCGTACTGGAGCTCCATGCGTCAACGATCTTTCCGTTTTCGACCTTTGCTTCAATCCTGAGGTGCCCTTCTATTCTTGTAATAGGATCAACAACTATCTTCTTAGCCAATGCTAATCGCCTCCCTCAAATTTTTAATTATTTATCTTCATCTTTCTTTTTTTGTGTAGCAGCCTTGCCGATTCCATGCAGAACAAGACCGGCAGCTGTTGCTGCTGCCAGGCCGACCCCGATTTTATCGGCTGTTTTTTCAACGCCGAATCCCGGCACGTTCGGAAGCCTTCTGTAAAACGGGCTCATTGTATCCCAGAAGCCGGGCTCTGAGCATCCGATACATCCGTGTCCGGCCTGAACAGGCCAGCTTGTGCCTTCATTATATTTGACGGTCGGACAGTTATGGAAAGTTTCAGGTCCCTTGCAACCCATTTCATACAGGCACCATCCCTGTCTGTGCCCGTCATCTCCCCATTTCTGTACAAACTGGCCGGCATCAAAATGACCTCTTCTTTCACAGTTGTCATGAATTCTTTTCCCGTGGGCAAAATAGGGCCTTCCGAGTTTATCTGTTTTCGGCAGTCTTCCAAAAGTCAGGTAGTGGACAATAGTGGCTGTAAGGTTCTCTACATTCAGGGGACAGCCCGGCAAATTAATAACAGTCGCGTCCGGAACTGCTTCTTTTACACTTACTGCTCCCGTCGGATTCGGGGATGCTGCAGCAATTCCACCGAAAGTTGCACATGTGCCCACTGCTATGGTGGCAAGTGCGTTGCCGCAGACTTCTTTAGCAATATCTATGGCGCTCCGTCCCCCTATACAGCAGTAGACGCCGTTATCTTTTGTGGGGATAGAACCCTCTACTATTACAAAATATTCACCCTTGTGATTCTTGACTACGTCACTCAGCGACTTTTCCGCCTGATGACCTGATGGTGACATGATAGTTTCATGATAATCTACAGAGAAGACATCGAGAATTATATCACCTGCCGTAGGTTTGGTTGCCCTCAATAATGCCTCGGTATCACCAGCACAGTCCTGGTACTCAAGCCATACCAGAATCGGTTTTTTACCGGCGACAGCTTCGGCTATTTTGGGGATAAAAGACGACGGCAGGGCAAGCAGGGCAGCCATTCCTGTGCAGAACTTCATGAAATCTCTCCGGGACACTCCTTTTTTTCTGATAAGAGATTCCAGGGATTCCGGTACTTCCTGTACTATATCGTCAGACTCAAACTTCATGAAATCACCTCCCCCTTCTTTTTGAAAATTTGTTAGAAATTATAGGTAGATAACGCAGTATTCATTAAATCGAAATTATCATATATAAATAAAGTTGTCAATTGTTTTTTTTATATATACATTAGAATCATTTGCACATTATCCTCTACTTCTGTTACTTAATAAGATTCAGTGAATTCCTGTACAAGATATAAGTGAAATTTATAAATCGTCTGCTTGTTTTTTTTAAAGTCAGTAATGATTACTGACCGATGCGTTAAGTATAGCAAGCAAAATACCAGTGGTTTAATTTATTAAAGAAGCATTATTAATAAAGAGAATACAGAGGTTGAGCATAAGACCCTGTATTAGACGGCGTTACTAATAGTAACGCGGTTCAGGCGATTCATTACGAAAAGTAATATTAAGGTAAGTTAACTTTACTAAATGTAAGACAGCTATTTTCTTCCTACCGAATAATAATCAAACCCCATTTTTCTTAGCTTTTCCGGCATATATATATTTCGAAGGTCAAAGAAGAGTTTACCCTTTGTAAGCTTTTTTATTTTTTCAAGGTCCAGATTCCTGAACAGGTTCCACTCTGTAACTATTACTACGGCTTCAGCTCCCTTTGCGGCTTCATAGGCATCCTTGCAATAGGTTATCTTTGGGAATTCTTTTTTTGCTTCGTCCATGGCTACCGGATCATAAGCCCTTATTGTTACACCTGCCTTGAGAAGTTTTTTAATAATGTACAGCGAAGGTGCATCCCTTACGTCATCAGTATTTGGTTTGAATGAAAGCCCCAGCATGCATACTGTTTTACCTTTCGGTTTTGACAATGCAGTTAATATTTTGCCGGCTGTTTTTTCTTTTTGCTTTTCATTTGTCTTTACCGTTGCTTTAATTACTTCAAGGGTTGTATTGTTTTCTTTCCCTATCTGCAAAAGGGCCAGAGTATCTTTTGGAAAACATGAACCACCGTAACCCGGGCCTGCATGGAGAAACTTCGGGCCTATCCTGCGGTCAAGGCCCATTGCCTTTGCAACCGTCTGGACATTTGCCCCGACATTTTCACAGAGATTGGCAACATCGTTTATAAAAGAAATTTTTGTTGCGAGAAATGCATTTGAGGCATACTTTATCATTTCCGCTGTTTTAACGTCTGTGATAACGATCGGCGCTTCGATGAGATACAGCGGACTGTAAAGGTCTTTCATAATCGCAACAGCCTGATCGCTTGATGCCCCTATGACAACCCTGTTGGGCCTCATGAAGTCCTCTATCCCGGCGCCTTCCCTCAAAAATTCAGGATTTGAAACAACGTCAAAATCTACATGTTCTTTTAAATTTTTAGAAATTATTTTACGGACTTTTTCTCCTGTGCCTACCGGAACAGTACTTTTGGTGACAATTACTTTGTAACTCTTTATGTGACTGGCAATTTCTTTAGCAACGGCTTCAACATACTTCATGTCTGCAGATCCGTCGCCTCGAGGAGGCGTTCCAACAGCAATAAACGTAACAAGAGATGAATCAACGGCCTTGCCAATGTCAGTTGTGAAATGCATCCGTTTTACTTTTATGTTTCTATGTATTAATTCTTCAAGTCCTGGTTCATAAAATGGAACAGAGCCTTTTTTTAGTGATTTTATCTTTTTCTCATCATTGTCCACGCATGTAACATTCAAACCGAATTCTGCAAAACAAGCTCCTGTAATTAGTCCGACATAACCGCTCCCAATAACGGAAATATTCATTCAGCCTCCTCAGTTATTATGAAATTGTCAAATACTGTTCATTTTTTTAAGAATATATTTTAACACAGGGTGAGCATCAATAGTCACCTTCAGCGAGGATAGCGGAAAATTTACCTATTTTGGCTTTACTGGTGAACAGGACGGGGATCCTCCTGTTATCGTCAGTCAGCCAGATATGCATGTCCCCTTTTTTTAAAAAAATACCTTCTGATTTCAGAAGAGGCTTTACGAGGATCGTATTGAACTCACCGGCAATGACCCGGATTTTTTCTTTTTTTAATACCTGAATCTCGGTATTCCAGAGTTTTTTATTATCAAAAATGTCTATGTATGAAGACTTCCCTACGCTGACACCGATTTTTGTTATGGCATAGAAAGCTGATAGGGGATCATGTGCAGGTTTGTCCAGGTTGAATTCAAGAATTTCATCTTCGAGGACATTATTAAAGATGACCTTTTGAGATTCACCGGGAATGTTCGGGCCGAACTCTGTAATCTTGTGTCTCCGGTGGAAACCCTCATGTACTTTCAGGACAAATTTTTTCGGGTACCCGTCAGGATAAATTGTACTCTGCGCAAAATCATCCACCTTATAAAAGAGGGAAATAAAGTCAGTAGAAGTTGCATGGGTCTGAATGATCGTACCTTCAGGGGTTTCTTTGTAATCCATAACAGCTTTCCCTGCCCGGATGCCCATCCAGTAAATGTAATAGACAAATCTTTTGTTAACAGACGGGGCAGCTTCAACTTCAGGGCACAGACCACAGACGACAGAGAACAGAACCAGAATCAAGAAAAGTTTCTTTAGTTGTCTTTCCATAGTTTTCTTTACGCTATGCGCTATGCGCTTTGCCCTTTCACAGGTATTCCTTTAGTTCCTCATAAACAGTATCCACATGGATATTTTTCATGCAGATTAAATCAGCGCATTTCTTCCTGCGGCATGGACTGCATGGAACATCAGCTTTTATTACTTTTAATTTCCTACTGGTCCGCCACCTGTAGGGGCCTGTTTTCTCCGGGTCGGTCGGGCCGAATATTGATATAACAGGCACGTTGAGCGCTACCGCGATATGCATTGGGCCGGTATCGTTTGTGACTACGGCTTTTGCGCCGGCCAGCAATGCCGCCAGCTCTTTTAAATCGGTTTTACCGCAAAGATCAATTATTTTAGAGGAAGTTTTTTTTGACAATAAACCTATAATTTTATGAACCCTTTTTTTGTCTCCTTTACTCCCGGTGATAATGCATGGGACCGATAGTTTTTTAATCAGGGCAGCGAAGTTTTCTGCCGGCCACCGTTTACTGGCCCATCTTGCTGATGGGACTATCACCAGATATTCTTTTATATTCCCGATTATTTTTTTGATCTGAATTTTTGAGGCGTCATTAATGTGAAGGGGAAACTTTACTCTCTTAGTATCAGCCTTAATTGCCTTTGCAATTTCGAGACATTTATCGACTGCATGGGCAGACTCTTTAACCCGGACTTTTTTGTCATAGAAAAAACGGCTCCCTTCCCGTGCATTGTCAAATCCGATTTTCAGGGTCGTCGGCGTTGAAAACGCGATAAGCCCGCTCCTTAAAAGTCCCTGCAGATCAACCACCATATCATAGTGCCTTGATTTAAGAGTTTTTCTTAAAGACGACAGTTCTGACAGTGTTTCCGGGAGTTTTTTTACACTTTTCCATGAATCCTTGTCAAGAGATATAAGTTCATTAATAAGGGGATTGTCTTCAAGAATCCCTATTAAATTTTTACTGATTACCCAGTCTACCTCTGAATCGGGAAAGTTTTTTTTAACAGCATTCAAAAAGGGCAGGGCGTGAATAACGTCACCCAGAGAGCTGGGTTTTATAACAAGAATTTTCATCAATGTATTTTATCACAATCCAGTCGGGAAGAGATGGGATCTAAGGAACGATAAAGCGGGCAAGTTGGGAAGTGGGAAAGTAATGGAAGACGGAAAGTGGGTAAGTGTAGGAGTTATATTGATTGATAGAAGCTCCATAGAACTCTGCCGGATTCTTTAATAAGCACTTTGCGGGGCTGCACTGTAAAAAATGACAGTATTACAATCGCATATAAGAATGCTATAATTTTCAATCAATTACGAATTACAAAATAAAGGCTCAAGCGGCTGGAACTGTTCAAGAATTTGGAACGGTCATTGTTTTTAGTAATTCGTAATTAAATAAAAGGGGGCATGTATGAACAAAATTATTCCATTGGCAGTTATTGAACGAAGGATTATTTTCATTCGAGGACAAAAGGTCATGCTGAGCACTGACCTTGCAGAACTCTATGGCGTGGAACCAAAGGTATTAGTTCAAGCTATTAAAAGAAACAGTGAACGATTTCCTTCAGATTTCATGTTTCAGCTTACAAATCAAGAGTTTACAAACTTGAAGTCACAATTTGTGACTTCAAGTTGGGGTGGTATACGCCGTGCAAATCCTTATGCCTTCACCGAACAGGGAGTAGCTATGCTCTCCTGTGTTCTTCGTAGCAAGCGTGCCGTACAGGTTAATATAGAAATAATGCGTGCGTTTGTCCGGATCCGCAAAATGCTTGTTTCAAATACGGCGCTTGCATGTAAGCTGAAAGCTCTTGAAAGGAAATATGATGAACAATTCAAGGTTGTGTTTGAAGCAATATATCAGCTTATGGATGCTTCAGAGAAGACGACGAATAAAAAGATTGGTTTTAAGAGGGACAAAGGATAAGTATTGAATGTAACGGATAAGGGGTCATTTCGTTATCTTCATAATCGATGACGGTCGCAGGTTACCGCTAACCGCTAACACCTGATAATCATATAAAGGGAACCCCACAGACATCTTACACATTTTTTAGATTTAAGTGATAAGAATCACTTTACTTGAGCGTTATAGAAATTAAGATACAACAATAAAGAATGATACGAACAGACAGTTCGTATATATTTGGTTATGGAGAGCGTGGGCTGAAGAGTCTGTCGTCGTACAAAGCAGCGACCTTGGAAGAGTATGGTATGAGGAACTGGCTTATGAAGCAGTTGAGTC
>JBDLIC010000109.1:0-12550 GCA_039715075.1 Nitrospirota bacterium | reverse complement strand
GCGGCCGTAACTATAACGGTCCTAAGGTAGCGAAATTCCTTGTCGGGTAAGTTCCGACCTGCACGAATGGCGTAACGATTTGAGCACTGTCTCTGCGAGGGGCTCGGCGAACTTGAGGTACCGGTGAAGACGCCGGTTACCCGCAACTAGACGGAAAGACCCCGTGAACCTTTACTACAACTTGACAGTGAATTTTGGTACAGCATGTGTAGGATAGGTGGGAGGCTATGAAACCGGGACGCAAGTAACGGTGGAGCCATCCTTGAAATACCACCCTTGTTTTATTGAGATTCTAACTCGTTCTCATTATCTGGGAAGAGGACACTGTCTGGTGGGTAGTTTGACTGGGGCGGTCGCCTCCCAAAAAGTAACGGAGGCGTACAAAGGTCTGCTCAGGCTGGTCGGAAATCAGCCATTGAGTGCAAAGGCATAAGCAGGCTTAACTGTGAGGCATACAGGCCGAGCAGATTGGAAACAAGGTCTTAGTGATCCGGTGACTCCATGTGGAAGGGTCATCGCTCAACGGATAAAAGGTACTCCGGGGATAACAGGCTGATGGCGTCCAAGAGTTCATATCGACGACGCCGTTTGGCACCTCGATGTCGGCTCATCGCATCCTGGGGCTGAAGTCGGTCCCAAGGGTTGGGCTGTTCGCCCATTAAAGCGGTACGCGAGCTGGGTTCAGAACGTCGTGAGACAGTTCGGTCCCTATCTGTTGTGGGCGCCGGAGACTTGAGAGGAGTTGTCCTTAGTACGAGAGGACCGGGATGAACGAACCTCTGGTGTGCCAGTTGTCATGCCAATGGCAATGCTGGGTAGCTATGTTCGGACTGGATAACCGCTGAAAGCATCTAAGCGGGAAGCCAACCTCAAGATTAGGTCTCCCTTGCTTCATTTCGGTGAAGCGCTGAAGGTCAGTGGTAGACTACCACGTTGATAGGCTGGGTGTGTAAGTGCGGTGACGTATTAAGCTAACCAGTACTAATTGACCGTGTGCCTTGACCCCCTTACTCTACGTCTTACAGTATGAAAATTTATTAAATCAAAAGATGTCATCAATAATTGATGACATCTTTTTTTTGTGACGGAGAATGATGAATGACGAATTTTTTTACTTCGTACTTCGTAATTTGCTATTCGTCAATCTTTTTTCCTGTACATGTGCCCATAATTTTCGGGAAAGTTGAAAAGTATAAAATAACATTGTCGGTTCAGCGCTTTTTCTGTTAAAATTAGACCAACCTGACAAAAGCGATTTTTTATCATTCGGATATTTAAAAGAAAAATGAAAAACAATTTGTCGAAATATATTTCAGGTATATTATTAATATTGATGTTAATCAGCAGTTCATGCGCCACAAGGGGAATCCACGACAAATATTTGGGAGCAACCGAACAAAGGCTTATCACACAGAGCATTGACAAGCTCATTAAAAAGCTTCCGGAACAGGACTTTTCAATATTAAAAGGAAAGAAGATATATCTCGAATGCTATTTTCTTGAAGATAGTGAATTCCTGAAATATGCAAAAAAACGTATAGAACTGGAGCTGATGGAGAAGTACAACGGCACACTCTTTGCCGAACCTGAATCAGCTGACATGGTCCTCCACGTCTTTTTTAACGCCATCGGTACTGATCAGGACAAGGCTGGGTTCAAAACGCCGGACTTCATTATTCCCGGTGTAGGCGGTGCTGTTAGTATCGATATAATAACTCTGGATATGTATCATGGGATTTCAGAACTCTATTACTATATCATTGATCAGAAAAACATGGTTATTACTCGCGGAGAAAAGATCCGTTCGACCGTAAGAACGGATAAGCTGTCCTTTCCAATTATTTCCATACCGATAAATACACTTGATTAAAAAGTGACGGATAAGGGGTCAGCCCCGGACATGGGACAAATATGGGTGACCCTGGAGATATGATATTTTTTAATGTTCAAATCATCCATTTGCATGTTAGTATTCTCGAGGACCCGATTCACAGACTTTAGAGTTAGAATTCAAATCATAAACGAAGATTAAGGGAAAAATAATGAAAAATATTCTGATCTTTCTTGCTTTGTGCGTGTTTTTATACAATTCTACTTCGTTTGCCGGGGAAGCTGATGTAATAGAGGTTGACGTAAATAAAAATAGTGAAAATTCCTATAACTTCAGTGTGACCGTTTCCCATAAAGATACTGGATGGAAATACATTACGTAAAAACTGCGATTGACGAATAGCGATTGACGAATGACGAACAAGGATTGACCCCACATATTTTTTTATTGTCAATCGGGTTTTTGCGTGCTATTATCATTCAGGCTCATATCGGTAATTTTGCGTTGTGCTACAAGACAAAAATAAATATATAGTTCTCGGAGGATAAAATGACCTTTTCAACTGCATTAATATGGTTTCTTGTTGGAGTTGCTTTTTTGATTGCCGAATTAGCCTTACCAGGATTTATATTAATATTCTTTACGGCTGGATGTTGGATTGTTGCAGTAAGTGTATGGTTGTTTGATATTGAATTAACTAATCAAATTGTTATTTTTATTGTTTCATCTTTAATCCTGATTTTTACACTTCGAAAATACTGCATGAAAGTATTCAAGGGACAAACCCGCGATATCATTGATGATAAATATGCTGAATCAAAAATTGGAAAAACCGCCATCGTGACAAAGAAAATACTGTCTACTGTGCCTGGGGAAATTAAAGTTATGGGAAGTTTCTGGAGGGCCATTGCGGATGAAGATATAGAAGAAGGCAATCCTGTATTAATAAAAAGCCAGGAATCTGAAGATGGACTAACATTCAAAGTTAAACCAATAAAGGGGGATAAATGAACTCTTCATTAATTGTTGCAATTGTCTTAGCTGTAATAGTAATCGTATTGTTAATAAAAACAGCTGTAATTGTACCTCAAAGGTCAGAATACATTGTTGAGCGACTCGGTAAATTTAGTAAGTCTCTCGGGGCAGGTTTTCATATACTTATACCTTTCCTTGATAATGTGGCATACAAACGCTCACTAAAAGAAGAAGTGCTGGATATTGCGTCGCAAGACTGCATTACAACTGATAATGTGTCTGTTGCAGTAGATGGAGTTTTATATTTGCAAGTGATCGACAGCAAATTGTCGGCATATGGCATTGACGATTATCGAATTGCAGCAAGTCAGCTTGCCCAAACATCACTCCGTTCTGTGATAGGTAAAATTGAGTTGGACAGGACTTTTGAAGAACGTGAAAGTCTGAATCAGCAAGTTGTTTCAGCGATTGATGAAGCTGCCCAGAATTGGGGAGTCAAAGTTTTGCGTTATGAGATTAAGGATATAACTCCGCCTAAAACTGTAATGGATGCCATGGAAAAACAGATGAAAGCGGAGCGAGAGAAACGTGCTGCTATTGCAACTTCTGAGGGTGACAGACAATCCAGGATAAACCGTGCTGAAGGATTAAAGAAAGAAGCTATTGAGGTGTCAGAGGGTGAAAAGCAGAAACGAATCAATGAAGCAGAAGGACAAGCAAAAGAAATTGAACTTATTGCTCATGCAACAGCAGACGGCATTAAGAAAATTGCTGAATCTTTAAGTTTGACCGGAGGAGAAACCGCCGCAAATTTGAGAGTTGCTGAAAAATATATAGCCGAATTTGGAAATCTGGCCAAAGAGAATAATACTATGATAATCCCTTCAAATATGGGAGATATTTCATCGATGGTTGCTACAGCAATGTCTGTATTAGGACATGCTAAACAAGGAAGTCAGACTAAGAGCGCATAAGGGATTTCAACGGGTGACACCACCTTTAAATCATAAACGAAGCTTAGGAGAAATATAATGAAAAATATTCTGATCTTTCTTGCTTTGTGCGTGTTTTTTTACAATTCTACTTCGTTTGCCGGGGAAGCAGATGTAATAGAGGTTGACGTAAATAAAAATAGTGAAAATTCCTATAACTTCAGTGTGACCGTCTTCCATAAAGATACCGGATGGGAGCATTATGCAAATAAATGGGAAATCATTGGAGAAGATGGCACTATTTTCGGAACCAGGATTCTTCACCACCCCCATGTCAGCGAACAACCCTTTACTCGAAGTCTCTCAGGAGTGAAAATCCCTGATCATGTTAAAATTGTTACAATACGTGCTCATGACTCTGTTCATAAATATGGTGGTAAAGTTATTACTGTGAAAACGACGATTGACGAATGACGAGGTTTTTTACTGCTTCGTAAATCGTCAATCGTCAATCGCTATTCGTCAATCTCTTTTCCTGCTGTTTTACTTTGTGTGTGGGACCGCATCTTTGTCCATGACAACTATTGAGGATTAATTTAAAACTGATTATGATAGTTAATATATTGAATTGGTGACTCCTGAGCCTGGCGTTAGAAACAAGTAATTAAAAAAGGTACTCAATGGCATACTTAAAAGGCGTAGCAATTATATTAATATTATTTATTCCAGCCATTACTTTCGCGCTGCGTTGTGGTAGTGATTTAGTTTTAAAAGGAGACAGAAAAATTGAGGTTATAAAAATTTGCGGTGAGCCCGAGTTTGTTGAAGAATGGGAAGAAGAAATAGTAACGTATATTACGGGTGAAAAGGATGAGATTAGTGGAGATTTGTTTATAGAAAAAAGGTCTAATATAGGAAAATCCCATATTGTACGTATTGCAGAATGGACTTATAATTTTGGATCACGCAGTTTTATACAATATCTGACATTTATAAATGGCAGGCTTAAGAAGATTGAAGACGGACCAAGAGGGATTGACAGAGAAACTATATCAGGATCTTTTCAATCAAGATGTGGTCAATTAGTAGAGAAAGGCGACAGGAAAATTGAAGTTATTAAGAACTGTGGTGATCCTTATTCAATAGAGCACTTCTGGGAGGAACAATTCTCTTCTGTTTCAAGTGCTGTAAGAATTAGAAAAATACCGCAATTTATGAGAGATGGCAAAAAGTATAAAAAAGACTATAGATTCATAAGAGAACGTGTTTATGAGCAACAAAGAAAGTTGGTAAATATTGAAGAATGGACATATAATTTTGGTCCAAGGCAATTCTTGTTCTTTATTGAATTTGCAAATGGCAAAGTTAAAAAAGTTGAAGAGGGAGACTATGGTTTCTAACAATACGTGCTCATGACTCTATTCATGAATTCGGCGGTAAAGTTATTACCGTAAAAACTACGATTGACGAACAAGGATTGACGAATGACGAGGGTTTTACTACTTCGTAATTCGTCAATCGTCAATCGATATTCGTCAATTTCTTTTCTTGTTACCGCCATCTGGCAGGCACTATGCTCCCTATTTTCCCATCCACTTTCTCTTTCGTCTCTTTGTCCACCTCAAGCGCCGGCGGGTACCACGGCTTCATGCGGCAGTCAAAGACGACCGGTTCATTCATACGGATATGGAAGCGGCGGCTTTCGGGATTTCTGCCATGTATATCACCGGCAGGTTCAAAGCGTGTAAAAAAGGTCCAGAGAAATTCTTTCATGCTCACTGTAGCTGCTCTGCTGTCATTAACGAGCAGGATGACCGGCCATTCCTGAAGTCCCCCATGGTTTGCGACATTACTTGCGAGTCCTGGATCTGATTCATATGACCTGCACTGGAGTACAAGCGTACCGGGCAGAAAAACTTCGGGCTTTTCACATCCGTCAGGCAATGGTCCATTAAACTCACGCGGCAGTTTTCTGACAGGTTCTTTACCCAATCCCATGAGCACGGACTTTGAGCCTTTATTTACCGAAGGCCCTGTATAATCAAGTGTGTCCTGGGATACATTGTCAAAGACAAAGAGGTCGGTCTGCCAGTTTACCCGTTCAAGGACATGCTCCCAGAGCTTTGCAAAATCAGTTATATCAATATCACCGTCAGTGATGATCAGGAACTTCGTAAGTGACAGCTGCCCTTCGCCAAGGATCCTCATTGCAGCAGCAAATGCCTCTCTTGGATAACGGTTATTCACTTTGGCAGCAGCAAGTGAATGGAAACCGGTGTCCCCGAATGTCTTCAACTGTTTTACCCCGGTCATGACCAGAGGGAAAAGCGGCGAGAGCAGCTCCTGCAGATAATCTCCGATATAATAATCTTCCTGTCTTGGCCTGCCGACTACAGTGGCAGGGTAGATCGCGTCTTTGCGGTGATAGAGGCGGTTAACATTAAATACCGGGTAATCATGCTGAAGTGAATTATAGCCGAAATGGTCTCCGAACGGCCCTTCCGGTCTCCTTTCAAAAGGCGGTACCTCACCCTTGATTGCAAACTCCGCATCAGCAACGAGCGGATGTCCTCCAAGCGGGTCATCGGCCATATCAAGCCGTTTCCCGAGCAGGAGTGACGCAAGGATAAGCTCAGGAACATCTTCAGGTACGGGAGCGATGGCTGAAAGAATCAGTGCTGGCGGCCCTCCGATAAAGAGGCTGACCGGCAAAGGTTTATTATTATGTTCAGCAACATTATAGTGGTAACCGCCTCCTTTATGGATCTGCCAGTGAATTCCTGTTGTGCTGTCATCATATCTGTGAATCCTGTACATCCCGAGGTTGTGTCCCTTGCCGTCAGGGTGTTCTGTATAAACGAGCGGCAATGTCACAAAAGGCCCGCCGTCTGAATGCCACGAGGTGAGCATCGGGAGTTCTCTCAGGTGCGGGGGCTGCTGAAGGTTTTCGAGTATGGGGGCGGTCTTGATTTTCTTTGTGCCTATCTTCAACCCCTGCATCAAAAGGCCTTTTCCGCTCCATAGTTTGCTTATGTCCGGGGGCAATAGTCTTTCAGCGAACTTCACAGCTTCATTAACAAACCGGACCGGCCGCTTTCCAAATGCAAGGTCGATCCTTCGCTCTGTTCCAAAGAGATTCGTTACAACCGGGAACTTGCTCCCCTTAATATTTCCGAAAAAGAGGGCTGGCCCGCCTTTTTCGATTACCCGCCTGTGGATTTCAGCTATCTCCAGATACGGATCGACTTCAGCATCTACAAAGATAACCTCATCTTCTCTTTTCAGGATATCAATGTATGTTCTCAGGTCTTTAATGATGTTCATAGTCAGTAGTTCTTTATGCCGATGCTGTCAATGAAAAGCCCCGGCAGCAAAAGCAAGCGGTTAAAAAATAGTTCGGCATATTGTAACAATTGCTGTTTAAAAAATCCTCATTGGGTATGTGACCTATATATTAATGTATAAGTTCTCTATTCAGGGTCGAGACGCTCATTGAGAACGGAAAAGTGGCAGATGCTAGTGTCCTGTCAAGCAAGAAGTGACGTAAGATTACGAAGTAATTTTGTCTGCCTGCCGCGTTGCTCCTTCAGTTACATAGCATGGCTATGCGCCTTCAGTCGCGCCTTACAGGCAGACAAAAGGACAAGTAAGATGCGTCAGTTTTTGCTTGACAGGACACTAGAGTACAAGCCGGGATAGATGTACAAATATAAATCGTCAGTATATTGTCGCTTTGCAGATTGCTGCTTACCTCTAATATTATGAATTTAAAAGAAACTGTAATGGGCATAGATATTGCTTTATTTAGTAATACGCAGTGATAGTAAATCTGAAAAATTGGTTTGGTCATGGAAAGAAGATCCTTAGAAAGAACACCTTCAGACGTTGAAGCAAGATTTTGTTACGGCAACATGCTCTATTGACGAACAAGGATTGACGAATGACGAGGTTTTTACTACTTCGTACTTCGTAAATCGTCAATCGATATTCGTCAATTTCTTTTCCTTCTGTTTTGCTTTGCTGTTTTAATGGGTGAACCTGCGGATGAAGCTCTCCAGGGAGATTATCAGTCTGTCATCCATTTCAATAAACCTGAACAAAGAGGACTTTTGCAGCATACGTTATTTATTCAGAGACGAAATGTATTTTTCCAGAGACTGTTTTGACCTGTTGTTTAGATCAATGAATTTTAATCCTGTATCGTAACAGGGGATGCTTTTTTCATGGGCAGTTTTTGTCCCCATTAAATATGACCAGACCACAATACCTTTTGAGGTTATATCTTTGTCAGCTGAGAGTACCCTGATTATATGTGTGCTGCCGGTGTCCAGATATTCAGAGGTTTTCAGGCATACCCCTCCGATGCTGATATCTTTTATATTAACCATGGGAGAGGAACCAATTTTTGCCAGGCAATTAGCCCCGGCCCTGAAACGTTTGTATATCCGGCTTTCTGTTTCCTTTTCACTTGCTGAAGATGATTTGACTGTATGGTTTTGTTTAGCATTGTACATAAATGCGTCTGCCTTTGTCAGGAGGTTGTCAATTGAACAGGGATTTTTAGGGTCATAATAAACTACCACCATGCTTAAAGATAGTTTATAATTTCTTAAACCACTAGTATTATGATTGAGCAGGTGATTTTTTATATTAGTGGTGATGATATTTTCAATATCAGATTCGGAGTGCTCGGTAAGAAGTACTGCAAATTCATCCCCTCCGATACGGGCAATTATATCGGACTCCCGGAAATTATCCTTAAGTATTGCAGCAGTATCAATCAGCGCCTGGTCCCCTGCGGTATGACCGAGCTTGTCATTGATCGTTTTCATGCCGTTCAGGTCAAGGTAAAGCAGTGACATCCTGTTTCTGGTCCGGTTTGCCAGTTTGCAGTGTTTTTCGGCAAGTGTGAAAAATCCGCGCCTGTTAAAGAGACCTGTAAGCTCGTCTGTCATTGCCAGTACCCGCAGCTTTTCTTCCATTTGCCTGCGACCGGTTATGTCCCGTGCTACTTCCACAATGCCAAGCGAACTGCCGTTATGGTCATAAATAGGTGAGCAGCTTATGATATAGAATCCTTTGAGTTTTTCCCTATATACCTCTTCTGTGCGTTCCTTGCCGTTAGCAATGGTTTTGCTGTGCATACAATGAAGCGGTATTTTATCTGTGCCATGCATGATTTCATAGCAGTATCTGCCAATAATCTCTTCCTTTTTCATCCCTGTTTTTTCAGCTAATGCCTTGTTGGCTTTAAGGATTTTATATTCATTATCTATTACGAGGATGAGATCCGGTATGGTATCAAATGTTTTTTCCCACTCTTCCTTTGCGTTCACAAGGCTTTTCTCGGCAAGCTTGCTGCTGGTAATGTCCATAATCATTCCGTATATTACATTGTCCTCCATAACGGCATTTAAAAGTAATGTTATGGGTTCTCCGTCTTTTTTCAGAGCTTCGACCTCAAAGTTGCTCACACTGCTGTTTTCAAAAAGCATTTTTATTAATAAATCCCTGTCCTCTTTGTTTTTATATTTGGCGAGAACATTCTCTCTCATCATTTCCTCGGAAGAATCGTAACCGGCAATCCTGCATAGTGCTTCGTTGACGTAAAGTATTTTGCCTTCCAGATTAGTTTCGTAAATGCCTGCAAGCGAGTTATCTACCAGGTCACGAAACTGTTTTTCGGATTTTCTTAATGAATCTTCTGTCTTTTTCAGTTCAGTGATGTCCCTGGATATTTCCATTTTTGAAATACTGCCGTCCGGGTTTTTTATAGGAGTATCAATCAAGTCATAGGTCTTGTTTTTTTTCGGAGAAAGCCACTCCCATCGGACACTTCTGCCATCGAAGACTTCTTTGTTTTTGCACCACTGGCATTCAGTTTTTCTGTCATAAAAATACTCGAAGCATTTACGGCCCTTGACAGGGCCGAATTCTTTTTTCAGTACAGGATTCAGATATTCAATATCATGATGCATGTTAGCTATATAGACTCCGTCTTCCATACTGTCAAGAATGCTGACGAGTTTGTTTTTTTCATATATAAGATTTTCTTCTGCTTTCTTGTGTTCGGTAATGTCCCGGATAATGCTTAAACAGAACTTTTTCTCTCCGAGTTTAAAAGTCGCTGCATCTATTTCCACCGGTACGAGGGTCCTATCTTTTTTTAGCTGATTGATTCCGGAAATTCCGGATAAAGAATCTCTTTCTGCAACCTTTTTGAATATCCTTGAAACTATGTCCTGCTCATTTTCGGGATGAAGTTCCCCGATGGTCATGGCCTTGAGCTGTTTAGTGGAGTAACCGGTAATTTTTGATGCCTTGGAATTGCAGTCGAGAATTCTCTGCGTGTCCGGATCGATAAGGTAGATAGCATCAGAGGCATTTTCAAAAAGAGTGCGGTATTTCTTTTCCGATTCGCGTATTTTTTGTTCTATTTCTTTATGATCTGCATCTGACTTCTCAAGATCGAGAATCCGTTTACGAAGATATGACAGCTCCTTTGTGAGTTCACCCTTTGTTTTATCATTCATGATGCAACTCTCTCAGAAATGATATGAAAAAATTTCAGACAAAACAAATACTGAGATTGGAGAAGTTGCGGCAACAGGTGGACAGAAAATTACCTTCAGCCATCTGAACGAGACTATTTTTAAACCAGTATCACAAAAAAGTGCAAAAAAAGGTTTTTGATGCTAATCCATATAGCTTTAAAATAAAGAATACTATAAAAAAGTCAGTTTGTACAGGATGAAAACAGCAGAGGATTTTTTAAGCACATATGTCCGCAACGATAAATTATCGATTTATTTTATTGATAATATTGTGTCATGGAAAATGAAAATGTTGCAGTTATGATACACTTGTTAACTGAATGAGTAAGATAATTATTTTAAAACAAAGGTTTTGACACTGGTAAGGAAATTGCTTGCATACATATATCTAAGGAAATGGATATACTTTTTAAAAAAGAAATAGTAAATGGATTTAAGATCTTCAGGGGCAATCCGTATGTCAGGCTTGAAGCGTTTTTGAAGGAAAGGAAATTGAAAAACAGGGAAAAAGAACTGCAGATGAAACTTGCTGTATTCAGCGGTGGTATAAAAAAAATGAAATGATATTTTTTATCTGTCCTAACTGTGTAAGCAATGTTAACCAGTAAAAAGTTAGCTTCAGCTTTTCTGACCGCATATGTATTTTCAGCCCTTTTAACTACCGCTCCGCTTCATTTTTGTATTGACTAATTACTCCGGTGAATGTTAATCTTCTAGCGAAGTATCAGAAGTTTTTGTATAAGGCCAGGGCACAAAGACTTTCAGCTTTGTGCCCTTTTTTATAAATCGAAGGTCGTTCTGATTCTTTAATTTTTTAGGAGGTTGTAAGAGAATGCTAAATGGTACAGTAAAGTGGTTCAACGAATCAAAAGGTTATGGTTTCATCTCAAGAGAAGACGGTAGTGACGTTTTTGTTCACTATTCTTCCATAGATGGCGGCGGATTCAAAACACTTCTGGAAGGTGATTCCGTGAGCTTCGAAATTGAAGACGGATCTAAAGGTCCAAAGGCAATAAACGTAGTAAAACTGTAATCATCTGCAAAAAGCCCCCTGTTCTGCAGGGGGCTTTTTTTGTTTTTTGAAAGATGAACATCGAACGTCGAACGTCCAACATCGAATGAAAAACAAACTTTCATAACCGAACAGTCAACATCTATTTTTGTTTCTTTTTAGATGTTTTTATACTCGTAAAGAAAATCTTAATTAATTCTTCTGTTTCTTCATCTTTTTCCATTCAATATTCGATGTTGGACGTTCGATGTTCGATGTTAATTGTTTTCAGTAAACCTTCTACAGTCCCCCGGTACATTAGTAACTTAGCGTTTATGGGGGCCTGCCCCTAGACGGTCCTGTTTGCAACTAAAACCCCAATCATATTACTATATTATTATCTGTATTTTCAGATAGTGCCACTGTGCGGAAAGGAGAGATGATGGCAACCTTATCTTTTAATGTCGGGCATGTCTACTGCTATGACTGTGTGAAGGCTGTAGAAAGATTTGTTGGTAAAATGAAGGGGGTCCTCTCGGTTTCTGTAGAAAATAACAATAGTGCAATTATTGAGTATGACCCTGCTAACCTTGAAGTTGATGAAGAAAAGTTTAAACTGATCGTTAAAGAGAGTATCGAACGCCTTGGATTCAGAATCAAGGATTATTGAGAGTACTATCTATCCGGGCAGCCATGGATTGCTGCCCATTAGTGAAATCGAATATGATGAGATACTGCGGAGCGTTATGACTGTTTAAAAGCTGTCAGCTATCAGCCGTCAGCATTCAGCTAAAGCAAGAAAATATATAATGTAAGTCAAACAGATGCCATCATGTTCTTTTTCAGAAGCTGAGAGCTGAACGCTGATAGCTGACAGCTTTCATTATCCTATCAACTCCCGGATCTTTTCTTCCTGAAGACCTGTGCCGATTATAACGAGACGTGAATTCGTGAGATCTTTATTAAACCTGATCATGTCAACCTGCCCTGAAGCAAGGTCAAAACGGTATGGCCCCTGGCTGGTCTGGACGAGTGCCTTGGCCCTCATTATATTTCCATACTTCCGTCCGGTGAGTTTTGTGAAAACGCTTTTCAGGGTATCCATATCAGGTTGCCCGTCGAGCTTTATGGAAATGGTCTCGACATGAAGAGCATGCTTCTGTCCGTTTATATCACGCGGGGCATTTATTTTATGCTCTAAAAGATCCATGTCCAGCATGGCGTTTACCGGGGGGATGATAAGCGCGTTCTGGTTTAATGACTCGAT
>JBDLIC010000108.1:0-12683 GCA_039715075.1 Nitrospirota bacterium | reverse complement strand
AATCCAGAGTTTTTTTATAAGGAACTGGATTCCCGATTAACAGACTTCGGGAATGACTGTAGTTGATACCTCGCAGCTCTGCTGCGGGGTAGTTCATTATAACTTGAAATATAATTGTCCTTGATGATTCAGCCTTAACAAGTCCTTTTGATCCTTTTTTCTTTGCCATAATGCGCCTCCTTCTCACACAGGGTTTAGCTTTATCTGAAAACAGTTACTCGAATTATTTAATTACATTTAACTTCCGGACAGGTAAAGAAAAATACCTCCTCTTTTAATAAAAAACTAGCACAAGCTGCTTTCACTGTCAAATTAAATATATTTTAGGAGTTTTAAGAATTATAAACTTGTCAATACATGAAATATTTGATTAAAGATTAACATCAATAATCCTGTATTATGATAAAAGCCCTAAAAGTATAATTAGTTGTAAGGCAGTTCCTGGTTCAAGCAAATTTTACGTATCTTTTGAGAAACTGTTTAATTATGATAGGATAGTTTACTAAATCAGGGAAGCAACATAATGAAGCATCTTTTTATTATTTTCTTTATATTTGTCCTGCTCATACCGAAGGTGCAGGCCCAAGACCGGAACAGTGTAACATTAGGAATGCTGTTTGACGGAGAAAGCAGCCGGTCACAGGAATTCATCAATGAACTGAGAAATGAACTTGCAATGCTGCTGGGATCGAAATACGACATCCAGGTGCCGACAGAGAAAATTCTGCGCGCCGGGTGGTCTGCTGACACAGCTAATGCAAATTACGACAGGCTGGTTAAAGACCGGCAAGTGGATATTATTGTATCTATCGGTGTACTGATGGGTTCTGTAATCGCTTCGAAGGACCGATATCCAAAGCCGGTTATTGTGATGGGAATTATTGATCCCATGCTTCAGGGGCTGACTCCTGCTGACCAAAAATCATCAGGAGTTCACAATCTCACCTATATCCTCATGAATCAATCAATTGAAAGAGACCTCGATGTTTTCTATCGTGTGTACCCTTATAAAAAAGTCGGAATGGTCGCCAGCGGGGAACTGCTTAAGTTGCTTCTTCGCGCTGAAAAGCCTTTTCAAAAAATTATGGAGAAAAATAATACGGAATTCAAACCTGTTCCGGTTATCGACATTATTGATGAAGCTCTTGATTCTCTGGATGTGGTTGACGCGGTCTATCTTGGCTTTCTGGGAAAATTCGAACAGACCGATGAAAAAACCCGCCTGATAAGGGAACTTAATGCCCGGAATATCCCGACATTCGGATTTTCCATAAGGGATGTTGAGCTTGGCGTGCTGGCAGCAGTTGCTCCGGAGGAAAATTTCCAAAAAATCCGCAGGCGTATAGCTTTGAATATTGAAGCCATACTTGATGGTGAAGACCCTGCAAACCTGCCGGTGCATATCAGCTTTGAAGAAAATCTAACTATAAATATGCAGACCGCCCGCGAGATCGGTTTTTCACCCAAATTTGAAGTCCTTTCCGAGGCTAAACTGGTAAACGAGTTTATTGCGGAGAGCAAGCGGGTTCTAACTCTTATTGATGTAATGCATGAAGCGATTAATGCTAACCTCGATCTTAAAATTGAAGAGGACAGCGTCAAATCCGCTGAAAAGGATGTGTCCCTGGCACGCTCCAATTTTTTCCCCTCTCTAACTCTGGGTGCTGCGGGAACACAGATTGTGGAAGAGCAGGCAGAAAATTCCAGGGGTCAGCAGGCGGAGCGGACAACAAGCGGAAATATAAAGGTAAATCAATTGATCTTTTCGGAAGAGCAGATGGGGAATGTTGATATTCAGGAGTATTTGCTGAAAGCTTCGGAATACGGCTACGACCAGAAGAAACTGGATATAATGCTGGATGCAGCATCAGCTTATTTCAATGTGCTGAAGGCAAAAACCGCCGTGAACATACAGCAGGAAAATATAAATCTAACGAAAAAAAATCTTGAAATATCAAAACAAAGGGAGGTGATCGGTTATTCAGGGCGTTCCGATGTTTACCGATGGGAAAGCTTGCTGGCCACTGCAACTACCGACCTGCTTGAAGCAAAAAATAATTATACACTTGCAAAAATTCAACTCAATCGATTAATGAACCGTCCACTGGGAGAAGACTTTTCGGCACAGGAATCATCACTCTCGGATAATGTGTTCGGAAGTTATCTTAGTCGAGCAAGAAGGTATGTTGACAATCCAGTTTCGCTGGACAGGTATACAGGATTTTTAATTAAAGAAGCTGCTCTCAATTCACCTGAAATTCGTCAACTGGACGCTAATATCGACGCTCAGGAAAGAAGGCTAAGTTCCTTTAAGTTAAAACGCTTCGTGCCTAAAGTCAGCCTGAGTTCAGAAGCGCAGCGTGTCTTTTCCCGAGATGGCGCTGGTTCGGATGTGGCCGGCGTTGATCCTGACAATGAATCATGGAGTGTAGGCCTCAATTTGTCTGTTCCGCTGTTTGAGGGCGGGGCAACAAGCATCAACATCCAGCAAACCAGGATTGAAATTCGGAAGCTTCGTGATCAGAGGACACAGGTCCTTCAATCGCGGGAGCTGAATGTTCGGGCGGCGGTGCTTGAGCTTGTGAGCAGGCGGGTCAACCTCATATCATCCCAAAGGTCCGCCGAATTCTCGGGAAAGAGCCTGGAGCTAGTTCGGGACTTGTACGCCCGGGGCAAGGTTTCCATTGTTGACCTGCTTGATTCTCAAAACACATCATTGAGTGCGGACTTGACTGCATTGAATTCTGTGTATGATTTCATGATCAGTGTACTGGAAACGGAAAGGGCAGTCGGCAGGTTTACTTTATTAACTACACCTGAAGAACAGGAAGATTATTTCAGACGGCTTCATGAATATTTTGCTAAACCGCTGAGCTGAAAATCCCCCCTTTAGAAAAGGGGGGCGAGGGGGGATTTGATGATATTGATAAGAGAGAAAAATAAGGAATTAATTATGATTTGTAAAATCTCCCCCAACCCCTCTTTTCCAAAGAGGGGGACATAAAGGAGTCATTTCGTATGAATCTATTTAAACAAACACTATTTATCTTTATCGCATTTATGTTTTCAACATCGCTCATATCATGTAACAAGAAAGAAGAGACCCGGGAAGAAGTAATCAGGCCGGTCCGCTATCAGCAGGTCTTTCTTTCAGGCGGGAAACGGACGAGGACATTTTCCGGGATATCAAAAGCCGGTACGGAAGCGAAACTGAGCTTTCGTGTGGGCGAAGTCATTGAAGCTCTGAACGTTAAAGTCGGCGAGAAAGTTAAAAAAGGCAGGCTGATCGCTGCTATCGACGATTCCGATGCCAGGCTAAACTATGAAAAGGCGCTGTCAGCTCTGAGAAAGACCGAGACACAAAAGGAAAACGCAAAATCAAATCTCGACAGGGTGAAGGACCTCTATGAAAACAACAATGTTTCTCTCAGTGAATATGAATCAGCAAAAGACCAGTATGCATCGGCAAATTCCTCCTTCAACACTGAAAAGAAAAATGCAGACCTGAAAAAAAGGGAACTGAGCTATTACAAGCTGTATGCGCCCATGGACGGCATCATCGTCAAAGTCCCTGTAGAAAAAAACGAACAGGTATCCCCGGGGCTGGTCGTGGCTGAGATCAGTTCCGAGAATGATATTGAAGTAACTGTGGGCATGCCGGAAGCATTTATTCCCCGGGTGAAAGCAGACGAAAAAGTTTCCGTCAAATTTTTATCTCTCCAGGACAGAGTCTTTGACGGGATTATCTCTGAGGTATCCTTTGCGGCGGGGTCTGAGTCGTCTACCTATCCGGTCATTGTTAAAATACAGCACTCCACCGGCGATATAAGGCCGGGGATGCCCGCGGACGTGACCTTTCATTTTACTTCAGGAGAAAAGAAAGAACGCCTTGTGGTTCCGGCAAATGCTGTCGGCGAAGATACAGAAGGCAACTTTGTTTATACGGTGATCGCTTCGGAGAATGGCCTGGCTGTTGTTAACAAAAAAGCGGTTACGGTCAGCAATTTAACCCGCGAGGGATTCGAAATTTCAAAGGGCCTGCAGGACGGTGAACTGGTCGTCACAGCCGGTATTGCAAATTTATCGGATGGAATGAAGGTAAGACTTTTAAAGTAAGGAAGGATTCAAGGGGTCAAGGGGTCGAGGATTCAAGTGATGGAAATGATTTTTTTCACCAGAACCCTGGAATCCTTGAATCCTCGAATCCTTTTTAAGATATCAGTAAGATTATGAGTAATGAAAGACTAAAACAATGCTGACAAAATTCGCAATTAAAAATAATGTACTGACAATTTCGATAATTGCAGTTCTGGTAATTCTCGGTCTGTCAGTATTCAATTCCATGCCCAGGGACGATATGCCGCCTTTCCTGATCCGTTATGTGAGTATTGTTACCTCTTTCCCGGGCGCCGGCCCTGAAAGGGTCGAAAACCTGGTAACGGATAAAATTGAGGAAGTAGTGCAGGAAATCCCGGAGATAGATTACATCACCAGTGAATCCCGGACCGGGATTTCAATTGTGAATGTTTCGATTAAAGAAAGTGAGTTCAACCTGCGCCCGATCTTTGACGATATCCGCCGGAAAGTAGAGGACATGGAGCATATATTACCTGAGGGCACTAATGTCGTTATAAAGGATGAAATGGGCGATGTCTTCGGCATTATCGTCGGTCTGACTGCCGACGGCTATTCCCATGCAGAAATGAAAGAAATTGCTGACGACATCCGCGATGGTCTGATAAAACTGCCCGACGCTGCTAAAGTTGAAATCAGCGGTGAACAGGAAGAGAGAGTTTATATAGAATTTGATGAAGCCCGCCTCGCCGATTTAGGGCTGACCAAGCAGAAGCTGCAGGGACTTATTACCGAAACGAATATTGTCTTTCCCGGCGGCGATATCAAAGTCGGCGACAGACGAATCATTTTGGAACCTACCGGCAGTTTTGAATCTGTGGAAGATTTAAGGAACATCATCGTCTCATCCACGGGCGGCGAAATCATCCGGCTCGGCGATGTAACCAATATTTACCGCGGCTACATCGATCCCAGAGAAAGTATAAATAAAATTAACGGCAGGCCCGGATTGGCGATCGCGATTAATCTGAAAGAAGGCGGCAACATTATTCAGCTTGGAGAACAGGTTGACAGGAGACTGAATGAATACCGGGCAATTTATCCCCACGGTGTTGAAATCGAGCGTGTTGCGTCGCAGGATTTTAAGGTTGACAAATCGGTAAAAGATTTTATTAACAACCTTGTCCAGGCAGTGATAGTGGTCCTGGTGGTGATGCTGCTGTTTTTAGGATTGCGGACCGGGCTTGTGGTGGCGTCCCTTATCCCTGTCACGATCGTGATGACCCTGCTAATTATGTCGCTAATGGAAGTTGGCCTGAATAAAGTCACCCTGGCCTCACTGATCATCGCGTTAGGCATGTTGGTGGATAATGCCATTGTGATGTCCGAATCGATCATGGTGAAAATGGAGCAGGGCGTAACGGCCTTCGATGCGGCTGTCGAATCATCGAAAGAGCTGATCATCCCGCTGCTTGTTTCATCATTGACCACTTCTGCGGCTTTTATGGCATTCTTTCTCGCTGATTCGGTAATGGCCGAAATAATGGGGAACATCTTTGTAGTAGTATCAATTGCCCTGCTCAGTTCCTGGCTGCTTTCCCTTACGATGATAACGCTTTTTTGCGTGTATGCCATCAAAATCAATAAATCAGAAAATAAAAAACCGGACATCTTTGAGAGAATCGGTGTAAGCTACCGAAAATTCCTTATTCTTAATTTGAAGAAATCTTACATCCTGATCTCGGCAATCGTCCTGCTATTTATCATATTCATATTCCTGATGAGATTTATTCCCTTTATTTTTATGCCGAAAAGCGACAGGGCGATAGTGACTGCCAATATTGAACTTCCTTTAGGTACAGCTATCGAACACACGGAAGCAGCGGTCGATGACATTGAAAAATTCATTATTGAAAATTTAATGATAAATGATACGCGAAAGGAAGGGGTAGAGACATGGTCTACGTATGTGGGGCAAGGCGCACCCAAATATGACCGGGGGTATAATCCTCCGGAGTCCAGCCCCAATGCCGCGCATATCCTGATGAATACCACCTCTGACAATATTAATGATTATGTGATAGAACAGCTGGACAACTATATCTTCAACAACTATCCTGACGTTACCCGGCAGGTATCGAGGCTTTTGCAGGGCGGCGGTTCAGCCGACCCGGTAGCAATCAGGATTTCAGGCGAAGACCCGAACAGGTTATACGAAATTGTGGACCGGGTTAAGGCGAAGCTGGCCGAAATACACGGAACCAAAAATATATCCGATGACTGGGGCATGCGCACTAAAAAAATAGTTGTTAATATCCATCCGACGAAAGCTCGATTAGCCGGCATTTCCAACCAGGACATTGCTGTTTCCCTGCAGACCGTTCTGAGCGGAGCAAAGACCGGGGAATACAGAGAAGGAGACAAGCTCATCCCGATAATTATGCGCAGTGACAGCGCTGAGGGGCTGGATATTGATGACCTGGAAACTCTGAACATCTACGCGCAACAAACCGGGGTCAATGTGCCCTTGAAACAGGTTGCCGATCTGAATGTGGTCTGGCAGGCCTCCAAAATCAAGCGAAGAGATCTGTATAAGACCATTACTGTAACCTCTGATGTACAAACCGGCTATACCGCAAATAACGTAACGAAACAACTTGCGCCGTGGCTTAAAGAGTATAAGACCGAATGGGCCCCCGGGTATAAATATGAATTCGGCGGCGATGCAGAGGGCAGCTCCAGGGCCATGGGGGCGGTTATCAAAAAGCTGCCGCTTTCGCTCTTTATTATTCTTCTGTTATTGATCGGGCAGTTTAATTCGCTCCGCAAACCAGCCATCATCTTATTAACCATACCGTTAGGACTTATCGGAGTTATTATTGGTTTGTTGATAACAGGCTCCTATTTCGGCTTTCTGGCCTTTTTAGGAGTCATATCCCTGTCCGGGATCGTCATCAACAACGCGATTGTTTTGCTCGACCGCATCGAGATAGAACTGGAAGAACACGGCAGGACTCAGCAGGATGCTATTGTAGAAGCAGCACAGCAGCGTTTCCGCCCGATCCTGTTGACCACCTTTACAACATCCTTTGGCCTGATCCCTCTATGGCTAGGCGGCGGCATCATGTGGGAACCAATGGCCATCACTATCATCTTCGGACTCCTCTTTGCTACAGTCCTGACGCTGTTGTTTGTCCCGGTACTCTATTCAATTTTCTTCCGTGTCAGGTTTAGCAGTTTTTCATCTTGAAAACACCGTCATTAGAGTCCGTATTCCCAATAGAAATCGTTACCGAAAAGAAAATGGGTGGAAGTGTAGCGCAGCTAAATTGTTGTTCGGTAGAGCGCATTGTTGGCTTATCTCATTGTACTGGTTTATTGAATAGTCTTTCGAAACTCAAGGGGAGTCATTCCATACATTTTCTTGAAAGAATTTGAAAAATGAGATTGGTCGGAAAAATTTAATATATGCGTAATATCGGTTAGCGACAGACTCTCTTCTTTGAGAAGATTTTTACTCCGTTCAAGTTTTTTCCTGATAATGAACTGGTGAGGGGTAACATCTGTGGACGATTTAAACTTTTTGATAAAGTTAAACTTGCTGATCCCAAACTCTTCTGCCAATTTTTCAATCTTATAATTTTCCGACATGTTTTTATCAATATAGTAACAATACTATATTGTCCATTCCTATAATTCGTCCCCATCAAGAGGTTTACGATCAGGAACTTTATCCAATATGTTTTTGAAATCCTTTTTCCTTGCCCTTTTGGCTCTGCTTTTTAAATAATCCTCGGTCAACAATGCAGATATTTTCTCTGAAACAGCTGATGATATAAACTGGTTGATCGAAACTCCCTCTTTCTTTGCAATCTCTTTGATATGCCTGTGTATTGAATCGGGCAACCTTAAACTTAAAGCACTCATTTTATTTCCTCCAATAATGTTTTAGGAGTTATTGCTCTTACTCCGAATTTATTGACTCCTTTAAAATCTTTGATATTGTGAGTAACAATTGTCTTTGTTTCAGAAGCAACTGCTAACTCTAAAATATAATCATCTTTTGTATCGGATAGATACGGTCGCCATAAAAAATATATTTTCTGATGGTCGCTTAGTTTACATAAGTTATCGAGAACAATATCAATATCCTTATCAGTTAATTTTAATATTCGTTTGTTTCTTTTTAATACATCTTCATATTCAAATAATAAAGCCGTTGATAGAATTGTCTTGATCTTTCCTTTTTCTATTAAACTGAGAATTTGATAAGAGGCTCCTCGTGATGAATACAGGCCTGAGTGTAATACGTTTGTATCAAGAATTATGCCGATCTTGCTCATATTTAAATGATACTATATATGGTATCATGTTAGCAAGTTTATTTGTCGACCTTCTTATTGCGGAAATTGAGGGTATATTTTTTACTTATAGTACTGTTTAAACTCTTCGCTTGGCTCTCTTTCACAGTAAATGTAGAGCCTGACACCATTTCAGATAACATTACTTGTTCGGAGCGAAACGCAGAAAAAGTTCAGGTTCATCCAATTGTTCTTCACAGCGTTCTACTCTAATTACCCCCTCAGTTAAGCCAACATAATAATTCTTTTATTCAGGAATGAAAGATAGTATATTGAGGATAATATCATAACATGCAGCTAACAGGCAGAAATTTTTTCACATTTGCAAATAGATGAACCTGGTATTACTCATTCAACATTCAATGCCATTAAAATATAAATTTATCTTATAAAGATAATAGATTTAATGAACTACCCCGCAGCAGAGCTGCGAGGTATCAAGTCTTATATGCTAATCAAATAGTTGAAGTTGATTGCGATGAATTTGTTGATATAGTCTTCCCTGACTTTTGACATAATTTGCTATCACTTCCTCATTTCCATATCGGCCAACCGTATTAATATAATATCCACTTGTCCAAAACTTCCCTCCCCAAAGTATCTTTTTAATTTCAGGATGTCTCCTAAATATTTCTTTTCCTGTGATACTTTTTACTACTTGCACGGTATCCTTTGGACTCATCACTGGTATACTCTGAACTAAAAAATGTACATGATCCTCATCTACCCCAATTTCAACAAAATGGATTTCATATCTCTCTCCTATTCCAATACATACCTCTTTCAAACTTTGAGATATTTTGTCCGTAAATATTTTCCTCCTATACTTGGCAGGACATACAATATGGTATAATAATAAATTCTTGTTATGTCTTTTGTGCTTATGTTCACTCACACTCCATTATACCCCGAAGCAGAGCTTCGAGGAATTCTTTTGATTAAATAGACAACCAAAAAATATAGTGGTAAATAAGATATATAAGCAACTGGAATTAGCCTATTAATGCGTCAATAAAATAACGTTCTTTATGATTCATATCATGGCACTTTCACTTTGGATGTGATTTAATTGTTGCTAAAATCAATTTCCAAAAACAAGGAGGTAGTAAATGTTTTGTTATCAATGTGAACAGACTTTGGAAGGCGGCTGTAACAAAAAGATCGGAGTGTGTGGAAAAAATGAGGATGTTGCAAGTCTTCAGGACATTGCAATTTTTGGACTTAAGGGGGCAGCTGCATATGCGCACCACGCACGTGAGCTCGGGGCCGTAGATCCGGAAGTTGACTCTATTGTGGCAGACACTCTTTATTCAACCCTTACAAACGTCAATTTCCGTCTGAATGATAATGTCGATACAGTGCTCAAAGTCGGCGAGGCCACCATGAAGGTAATGGACCTGCTTGATAAGGCCCATATTGATGCCGTTAAGTCAGGCAAGATAAAACGCTTCTTTGTAATAGCCGGATGCGACGCCCCCGGCAGCGGAGGTGATTACTTCAGGGAGCTTGCAGAACTTGTCCCTAAAGACTGTGTAATACTCACAACCTCCTGCGGCAAGTTCAGGTTCAACGATTTAGATTTCGGGGACATTGATGGTATCCCGCGATATATAGATCTCGGTCAGTGCAATAACTCCATATCATGCGTGAAGATAGCTGTAGCGCTTGCAACGGCATTCGACTGTTCAGTAAATGAGCTGCCGTTGACCATTGCCCTTTCATGGTTTGAACAGAAGGCAGTTGCAATTCTTCTGGGACTGTTCAGCCTCGGTGTTAAAAATGTCTATCTCGGCCCCAAGCCTCCTGAATTTGTAACACCTGCCGTCTTAAAGGTCCTGCAGGACAACTTCAATCTGAAGATGACGGGAGATGCTGCAACTGATATGAGGAAAATGCTTGGATAGGATTTTTTTAGATCTTGATGTGCGATAAAGAAGAAAGGGCTTGGAATAACCAAGCCCTTTTTAAAAAAACTCATTCAATACTAAACGGATGTTCGCAAAAGCAAACTAACTTATTTGGTGCTTTCTCTTATACCCAAATTATCTATGTAGAGACTGAATGAGATCTTCCTTCCATAAGCATTCTCCAATAGTAACCGCCAAAGAATCCACCAACAGCCCCGCCGAGCAGAAACATAAAAAGCAGCAAATCACCCTGGTCAGTGTTTATGAGAGGATCTACCGAAGCACGTCCATGCTCCTCTGCATATTTCTCGACTACCGATTCGTCCACCCCGGACCAGTCTGCTGCTTCAGCAGCAGAGCAAAGCGCAAAGAGCAGGGCGCAAAGCGTAATCAATATTCCCGCCAGAATTCGTAATTCGAAATTCATAATTCGTAATTTCATGCAGCACCTCCTGCCTGTTCCGCCTTAATCACTCCGAACTTCACCAAAAGGTCCGCCCGTCTCCTGTACAGCAGTGTCACCATACCGGCAGTCATTGCACCCTCAACTATGCCGAGAGGAAATTGGGTCGGGACAAATGCAATGACTATTTTACTGAACAGAGGCCAGAAAGGCTCAGCACCCCTTATTCCGGATGCAAGCTCAACGGATGTTGTCAGATATATGGCCCAGTCAGAAAACAGTCCCGCAAAAAAGGCTGATACACCAAGGCCTGCCCTGCACTTCCTCAGCAGCCGGAACACACCCAGGCCAACAAAGGCACCCATAACACCCATCGACACAACATCAGCGCCCCATGTGCTCAGCCCGCCGTGGGCGAAGAAGAGCGCCTGTATCAAAAGGGCCACTCCTGTAACGAGCACACTGATCGACGGGCCGACCAGGATTGCCGGGATCGCCGTCCCTCCCGGATGCGAACATGTACCTGCTGTCGGGACCGGGATCGGCATAAGCGATATGACAAACACTATCGCGGCCATCAGTCCCACGAGAGGCTTAAACGATATGTCTGTTTTTGACATTTCCTTGAGTCTTTTTATTCCATAAGCAACAAACGGGATAGCAACAGCAAACCAAAGAGCCGCCCAGTTAAACGGCAGTATGCCTTCCGAGATGTGCATGGCATAGGCTGCATCAGTGAAAAGTAAAAAGTGAAAAACAAAAAATGAAAAAACAGTCAGGAACTTTATTCCATAATTACGCATTATTTATCCTCCTATAATTTTATTGCCAGTCCTGCAAGAACTGTGTAGTCGGGTTCTGCCTTGTTAAGACCGGCCTTTATTCCTAAATCTATATCAAAATTATCATTTAGAGAGTATATAAACCCTCCAAGGAGAAAGACAGGATGTGTATTCGATTCCTTTTCAGGATTCGTTTCTACGCCTATATTCGCAACGAACAATAGATTTTTCCTAATCTCATATTCTGTCGCAAGAGAATAATGCCATATGTCCCTCAATTCTTTTCTGTTTTTAGTAAAGCCAATGTTCATATGCAAAGTTACAGGATCGATTTCTTTTGTTGTTATAAAGACCAGTCCATAACTTGGCTTTCCATCTCCAAGCCCTTTATCATCATCTCCGCTTGGGAAAGTAATGCCAGGTTTCAGAGCCAATCCAAATTCTTCCTTTTCATAAAGCCGCCATTTCAACTCAACCGCAATATCCGAAATGCCGTCTTCTGTTGTCTTGTTGTCTGACTCATCCCTGGATCGAAGGAATTGATAGGGTGCCGAAAACACGATATCAAGTTTATCTTTGATACCTCCAGTAACAGTAGCAGCAATTTCAGTTGTTGAATTAGTGCCGTCTTTTGAGTATTCTCCATTTAATTCAAGCTGAAATTTTCCGGCGCCAACAGTGCCTGAATCATCCGTTATTAAAGGGTGGGCTCCAAATGATGGTGAACTGCTTAAAAAGATTAAGAAAATTAAGGTAATTATTTTGTTCATTTTTTTCTCCTTTCATCGAGGTTTTAGGATTGAGCGGTCTTCCGGCTCAGGGCATTGACAGTACCGGGAAATTCGTTTTCCAGGCTTCTATGTTCTATTAGTCCGCCTTCCCGGTCGTTAAGACCAGTGGCTTCATATGGACTTTCGTTCCCTTTACGGCTGCGGAACAGCAGGGGACTTGCACCCCTTTCCTCGTTCTCACTCCTTTTGATTAATGCTCATTTTTCAATTCGACACTATATTGCTCTATCACCTCCTTTCCAGGTTTTTCATGTGACTTGCTCTCTAAGTGAAGCTCCCCGCCTACAAGGCGGGGCATCTAACGACTCCCTAAAATAATTCAAGTTGATTCGGATGCTTCTCTTCCTTCCGATGATATTCAATAT
>JBDLIC010000107.1:0-12746 GCA_039715075.1 Nitrospirota bacterium | reverse complement strand
ACTTATTTTTACATCTTCAGGAAAAACATATATATGAATGGTTTTCCATACAATAGCAAAAGCAGTTTGAGTGGCATACAAATCGTTCTCATGACCATACACTCTCCAATGTGCACTCTACAGAAAATTGCAAATGTGAATATTATAGATTGAAACATGCACCATGAATGGATTGATTCATTTATTCTCTTTGAAGCTTTTTCACGGAGGCCACTTACTAAAGCCCTCTCTTCTCGCTATTAACAATATCATAAAGTGCTTTCTTCTTAAGCAATCTGATCTTTCGTCCACTGACCTCAAGGATGCCTTTCTCACTCATCCTGCGGAGTATTCTTGAAAGGGTTTCAGGTATTCAGGCTTTCCTGTCAAAAAATAAAAATATTTTATTTTTGACCTAAGTCAAGGATATCCCTGTACGGCCTTGATAAAATAATAGCAGGCCTTGAACAGTTTACATATCACCTGACCAAATTACTTAAGAAGGTTATTTATGTTTTGTAATCAATGTGAACATACATCAACCAGCAAATAATATTCCGGAATTATTTAATTTTGACTGATTCAATATGATTTAAATTATGGATCAATTCAACTAACTTATGATATAAATAAACTCACCTTATCAATTTTTTTACATTATCATTTTTCATGGGAGGTTTTTAATGACTATTAGTGCTGCGAGGAATCTGTTTGTTTTTGGTAGTCTGTTTTTCTTTGTTGTTCTGGTTATCCTGACCGTTGACACTATGGGGAAACTGGATGACAGGGCCCCTGAAATTACGGAGCAGGTAAATGCAGGCAAAAAGGTCTGGCATAAATATGACTGTATTGGCTGCCACACAATTTTGGGCAACGGCTCGTATTTTGCCCCTGATATGACAAAGGTAACTGTACGCAAGCCAAAGAGTTATCTCAAAAAATTCATCATGAATCCAAAGGCGATAAAGCCGGACGCTGCAATGCCGACACTCGGTCTCACCGATAAGGAAGCGGACAATTTAATGGCCTTCCTTGACTGGATGTCCGAGGTTGACACCAATGACTGGCCGCCGAAGCCGATCCTGGCCGCAGCTTTAACCGGTAAGGCCACCAGTATGGGACAGCTACTTTTTCAGCAGGAGGATTGTATTGCCTGTCATCAGATAAACGGTATAGGCGGGGTATCCGGGCCTGATCTCACTCATATAGGATCGGAACGTCCTGATATTAAATGGCACATTGCCCACCTGAAAGATCCTGAGTCTGTTGTGCCTGATTCTGCAATGCCGGACTTCAGCGATTTGAATGAGAATGAACTTAATGATCTTGCCAACTATTTAGTTACATTGAAATAGATTAATTTACGGAGGATAGGTAATGAAATACGAGAGTCAAAAAATAGCATTAAATTTTTATACTGCCGGTGTCGTACTATTTCTTGTTCAGGTCCTGGTCGGCATTATCGCAGCGCTCCAGTTTATGTGGCCGGACTTCTTCATACTCAACTTCAACACTATCAGAACACTGCATATAAACGCACTTGTGGTATGGCTGCTCCTCGGAATGATGGGAGCGACATATTATATTATCCCTGAGGAATCGGAGACAGAGCTCTGGAGTGTTCCACTTGCACATATTCAATTCTGGGCAACGATCCTGGCTGTGGTGCTGGTAATTGTCGGATATATTGTAATGGGTATCAATCCGCAGGCCAATATAGAGATATTCGGTACGCTGCTTCTTAATGAGGGAAGGGAGTATATCGAGATACCGAGGTGGGGTGATTTTCTGGTAGTAATATCGGTACTGCTATTTTTATTCAATTGCTTTATGACGGTCATGAAGACAAAGAAGTTTACTGCTGTGCAGGGTACGCTCCTTGGCGGTTTGACACTCCTTGCTGTTTTTTACCTGCCGGGGATGTTTTACACAGAGAGCATGGTAAAAGACCAGTACTGGTGGTGGTGGGTGGTACATCTCTGGGTTGAGGGTTCATGGGAGATTATTGCCGCAGCGCTCCTTGCTTATATGCTTCATAAACTGCTCGGTACTGACGTAAAGGTGCTAGCCAAGTGGATGTACATTGAGGTCGGTCTTGTGATGTTTACCGGTATACTCGGGCTTGGGCATCATTATTACTGGATAGGAACGCCGAGTTACTGGCTCTGGGTTGGAGGGATATTCAGCTCGCTTGAGCCTATTCCATTATTGTTAATGGTCTGGGATGCATTCAGGACGACACGTGAGACGCGTGGAGTTGTACAGAACAAGATAGGTTTGTACCTGACTGTTTCTCATGCAATCTTCAATTTTGTCGGCGCCGGTCTCTGGGGTGTAGTCCATACGCTCCCTCAGGTAAACAAGTGGACCCATGGCACACAGCTAACTACGGCCCACGGACACCTTGCTTTCTACGGCGCATATGTTTTGCTGGTAGTAGCGATGATTTACGTCACCGTGCCGTTAATCAGAGGTGCCAAAGAGTTTAACCAGTCAAGGGGGTACCAGTCATTCTGGTGGATGACAATATCCATGGTTATGATAGTAGTTACCATAACGGGCGCGGGAATGGTGCAGACATATCTCGAACGCCTGTTAGGTCTGGATTATGTAGCGGTCAAGAATGATTATAACCTCTGGTTCTGGATATTCAGGGCGATCTTCGGGGTTGGTTTTCTGGTTGGTGTAGCGATCCTTGTGCTTGATGTATTTACTCTGGGCAAGAAACCTGTCCCTGCAAAACAGGGATAGGTAATCATAAGATTCATTATCAGGAGGGGTGGAGTTGTTTCATCCCTCCTATGATGTATCTCAAACCATAAAACTTCTACTTTATATGATAAGTTTGTGACGAATAATAAGATTCATATATTGCGCAGGATATCTCAAATCCTGTTTATTTTGCTGATAGTCTTTGCGCCTGCACTGGACATATTCAGGTTCGATGTTGATACCAGAAGCCTGATTGTATTCGGTAATGAATGGGATCTGGGCCTGAAAGAGGGTTTTTATTCCAATCACTCTTTTGAGGATGCCTCACACATTGCATGGCAGTTTTTTTTGAAGGCCATCCTGCCATGGCTGGGGATGTTGGCTGTTTTTCCAATACTTGGAGTTATAACAGGCAGGTTTTTCTGTGGATGGTTCTGCCCTGAAGGTGCACTGTTTGAACTCTTTGATTTTCTGACAGTTAAGGTGTTGGGCAGAAGGGGCCTTTTTACCAAAAAGGCAAATGATCCTCATGGGCCTTCAAAGCAGAGGGCCCTTTACGCGGTATTTGCAGTTTGTTGCATGATTCTAATCCCGTTTTTGGGCGGGGTTGCCTTGACCGGCTATTTTGTTAATCCGGAAACAGTCTGGAACCAGGTTATAAACTGGGAATTCAGTTTTGGTGTAAAGGCAGGGATTATCGGAGTCGCCATTTACATGCTTCTTTCTTCATTAATTATACGGCATGTTCTATGTAAATATGTATGTTCAGGCGGCCTGATGCTTATGATGTTTGGCTGGGCAAGTCCGGCCTCTCTCAGGATAGAGGCTGATGAAGCGAGGCTCGGTTATTGTACGGATTGCAGGAACTGCGAAAAAGCATGCTTCATGAATATAAAACCGAGGGGTTTTGCATCAAGGGAAAATATAAACTGTGTTAACTGTGGAGAATGTATCGAGGCATGCAAAAAGGAACTTGGAGCAGAAAAAGGGATTTTCAGTTTTACGGGCTCTTATACATGTTCCCTGCCTGAAGGCAGGTTGAAAGATAAACTGAGCGGTAATTTGTTACATATTAAATAGATAATCACTCCCTGTCGACAAGTTTCTTCAGTTCTTTCTCATCTATCTGATATTCTCTCGCAATGTGTTTCGGTGTTGCACCTGTCTGACTGATCACCTCTTTAAGATATTCCGTAAAACCTGATTTATTTTCACATGTATCAAAATAATTTTTAAGTACTATTGCGAGACCCTCGGATGGTATCCTGTATCCCTTTTTTGTTGCTTCCTTCTCCCCTGTGCTTTCAGGAATACCTATCACTACAACCCTGTCATCAACATTTATAAAGCGAATGTTATGAACCATCAGACAACTGCTGTACATAATTTCTGCTCCGGCCTTCATATACAGATAACCCAGATGAAGCCTGTCAGGAAACTTTGGCATGAGATAACTGATACGCACACCTTTTTTTGTCATCCTCTCAATATTTACTATAATGTCCCTGGTCATATTTTTATCATCTCCTGTCGGGGGCCTGCCTGTTATACACCCTGTGATTTCATCTTTTGCATCCATCATCGAGTCCATAATTGAAAGAAAATATTCCTGCCGTGTCAGAACCTTTGTAGCTTTTCCCACTTCAAGTATAAGCTTATCGCGTTGCTTCCCCTCCTTAATGCTGTAAATGAGAAGTATAATAGTTGCTACAAGCAATATCGATTCAAGGGACAGAAGTCCTATTTCGATAGACATTGTTTCACCTCCGGCATATAAATTTTATAAGTATACTGTTCCACACCATAGGCATCCAGAATTTCGGGCCTATGCTGCTTCACGTGTTAAATCATTATTAGATTAAAGCATATCCAGATTAAATAATGCACGTGCATTTCCAGAGACTGATAATTCAATCTTTCAAACTATGATCCTTATTTTTTCGGGCTACCAAAAATCACTCTTTATAGGAGGTGGAAGTGAAAATTTATGTTCGTTCAGTTTTGAAAACATAAATTGTATAGATTTCGTATAAGCTGAATCAAGATGAACACTGTAGACTAAAAGCTGCGCATCGGTATTTACTCTTTTCAATGAAGACTTCTTTAAATGGAAATGGGGGCTTTAATATATAAACAGTCAACGCACTCCAATGCATGACAGCTCTGATAATCAATAAATTCTAAACTGAAGTAAAATCCCAACAACATCAAGTGATTTCTGTTGCGGTTTGGGAGTTACAGATTTCTTACAGTAATCCTCATTTTGAAATTTTATCAATTATGCAAGATTTCAAACATTAATAGTTATTTTTAGTATAGGCAAAAACCAACACGATAAAGATAATGCTTATCAAAATTAGAGATTTGCCCTGTTTAAAATACTCATAATAGGGGATTTATTATTATCCTTAGTATAAATAATAATATATTGATACATAACATTAATTATATTTATTTTAGAAGAAAGACAGTTATATAGTTATAGCCGGACATTTTTACAAGTTGATAAAAAAGGGGAATATAAAACTATGTTGAAGGTCATCGATGTCTTAGAATCAAAGGACAACAGTATCTGGTCTGTCTCCCCACAGGAAACTGCTTATAAGGCCCTCGAAATAATGGCCGACAAAAACATCGGGGCATTACTGGTTATTGATGAGGGGCAGATCGTCGGTGTTTTTTCAGAACGGGATTACGCCCGCAAGGTGATCCTGAAAGCAAAATCTTCGAAGGAAACAAATGTTGGAGAGTTGATGTCCAGTCCGGTAATCTACATAAACCCGGAAAAGAGCATTGAAGAGTGTATGGCCCTGATGACAACCACGCGCCACCGTCATATGCCTGTTATTGAGTATGGTAAGTTGATTGGCCTTATAAGTATTGGTGATGTTGTTAATGCGATTATAACTACGCAGAAGATTACGATTCAGGATTTGACGAACTATATTACTGGTGCGAATACAACAGTGAATGCGTAAGCCTCCTAGATTTTATGCCTGACGACAGTATCAAAGTCTAAAACATTAACATTTGCGTCAATTACATATAGCAAGGGTAAAGATTTGCCCAGTTAAAAATCCCCACAATTCAGGATATACAGATATCTGATTAATTGATAAAATATATTAAAATTAGCCTGTTAACTAAATAATAAGGAGAAAATCATGACACAATTAGTTGAAGTCGCAAGCAAAAAACTGTCTCTTGATGAAGACGGCTATCTGAAAGACATTGAACAATGGGATGTAAGAGTTGCCGAGGAATTTGCAAGGATGGACGACGTAGGGGAATTAACCGGTGAGCACTGGAAACTCATTACCGCTATCAGATTCCATTATGAAAGGTTTAAGGAGTCGCCTCTTTGCCGCGATATTCTCATAGAATCAGGATTTACAAAACAGGATATGTACAGATTGTTTCCACCGCATGGGTACAAGACCGCCCATAAACTGGCCGGATTGCCAAAGCCAATCGAATGTTAATTAAGGAGAAAATATTTTTTCCCCTACTGAATCAAAAGGAAGACAGTCAAGGCACATATTTCCAATATAAATCTTTACTGAAAAGAAGAAGTATGTAAGTGCAGCTTCTAGTCTAATTAAATATACATAGTGATTATCTTTTATTTGGTCATGAGACAGTGACATAATTGTAAAGCCTCTTGACCATGGTCCTGACTACATCAAAATCGCTGTCTGATGCCCCTTAAGAATATTAGAAGGTTTGGTTTCAAAATTATTGACAAGTTGGAGGGAATTTTATGTTACATATTCTCAGTAAGGGAAAAGGAGGTGGTAGTTGACTTTTCAGATGTAGACAAAGTTGCAAAATTATTCAACGTTGAATTTGTCACCGGGTCACGGATTCAAGGGACTGAACTCAACAAACAATGAATATAAATACCAAGGAGGACGTGATTATGGTTACAGGTTTTCTACAACGCTTCTTGCAAAAAGCAGCGGTCTTCTCCGCAATTGCAAGCATGCTACTGGTTATTGATGTGTTTGAGGTACAGGCTGCCAAACCACCACCCGCCCCATTATCCTGCAGCATTTCACCAGCTGATGGATCAACGGCTGCAGGAGTGCCAATAAGATTTATTGGTGATACCCAGGGCGGTAAAGGCTCGAAGTCCTACAATTGGGATTTCTCGGATGGCTCGGAGGTACCGGCTGCATCTACTGAGAAGAGTGTGGATGTTACCTACAGCACGGTAGGCGGCCCCTTCGCCGTTCTTCTGGACGTGACTGACAAGCAGGGTGCTACCGCAAATTGCAGCACCACCGTGACAGTCACACAGGGTGGCGTTAACACCCCGCCAGTCGCCAATGATGACAGTTACACGGTGACAAAAAATACGACCCTGAATATTTCCGCACCTGGCATCCTGGATAACGACACTGATGCCGAGGGTGACCCGCTCACCGCCGCGCTTGAAACCGATGTTTCGTCCGGCAACCTGGCTCTGTATACCGATGGTTCATTTAACTATACGCCCAACACCGACTTCACCGGTCAGGATTTCTTTACCTACTTTGCCGATGACGGCACGGACCAGTCGAATACTTCTGCAACGGTCACGATTACCGTCGAAGACGTTACACCACCATCTAGTGGTGAGGCGCTGTACTTAGAGAATTGCCGTATGTGCCATGGTCTTGAAGCCGTCGGTGGATTTGCACAGCGCGACATCAGGACCGCTGGACCCACCCGCATCCGTGGCGCCATCACACGGCGTGCCGATATGAACTTTCTTGGGAGGAGGACGAATCCCCTGACCGACGCGGAGATCCAGGACATCGCCGATTATCTGGATACTTTGCCGAAAGGGCAAGACGACATTCCGCGTAATGGCGATCTAGTAGTAGGCGAAGACCAGTACCGTAAGTCCTGCACCTACTGCCATAGCTTCGGCAACGGCGTCGGTGGTATGAAAGGCCCCGACCTTTACGGTATCGGCTCGGACTACTCGGACGCCTTTCTCGGCGCATGGATTGGCTTCCCGACAGAGATGATTAATGCCGGTGCGTACCAGCGCGATGGCATCGAATTACCCTTGGATCCCTACTGGATGCCCGACCTTGGACACTCGGACATCAACGCCTGGGACATAGCGCAATTCATGCTTGAGCAGGACGACATCGGTCCCCTGTCCGTTACGCCTCCGAAAGGACTGACGCAGGCGGAGTTCGATGCTACCGCGCAGGTCTACTTCAACCGCTGCGCTGGCTGCCACGGGCTCTACCGTACCGGCGCCACCGGGCCCAATATCGATGAAGTCAGGTCCGCAGAGATTGGCACCGACGGCCTGGGCGCGATCCTGCGCTACGGCACACCGGCCGGCATGCCCAACTTCGGCACGAGCGGTCTGCTGACCGAGGCCGAGATCGAAAACCTGTCTGCCTTCCTGCAGTTGTTGCCTCCGACGGCGCCTGAATGGACCATGACAGACATCCAGGCCACCTGGAATGTGATAGTTCCCGTCGACGATCGTCCGAGTGTAGAGCCGGCCGACCCCAAATGGAAGAACTACACCGGCGTCATCCTGCGCGATGCGGGTGAGGTATCGATCATCGACGCTACTACGAAACAAGAGGTCGTTCGTCTGAACACCGGCTTCGCCGTGCACATCCTGCGTTCGTCGGCGACCGGCCGCTACTTCTACTCGGTGGGCCGCGACGGTCTGGTGACCCTGATCGATCTCTGGACAGATGATAACGTTCATAACGACATTCCGAAGACGGTGGCTACAGTCAAGGGCTGTATCGACGCCAGAAGCGTGGACGGCAGTAAACACGATGGCACCGCCAGCGGCGGTATTAACTACAAGGACATGTTCGTCATCGAGGGCTGCTACTGGCCGCCGCAGTACGTGACGTTCGACGGTATGACGCTCGAGCCGCAGAACCTGGTGGACCTGAGAATCCCTGCAGGGCCTGCTGGAACCATGACTGATATCTACGGTGCGACGATTGTCGAGAACCGTGTTGCGGCCATCGCAGCAGCCCACGACAAGCCATTCTGGATGGTTGCCCTCAAGGAATCGGGTTATGTCGCTATCGTTGACTACTCAATTCCTGGTCACGGCATCAGCCAGCAGTTTGCGACCGAGAAGTTCCTGCACGACGGTGGTTTCGACCACACCGGCCGGTACTTCATGGTGGCGGCCAATGCCAGCGAAAAAATGGTGGTAGTCGATCTCGGAACCGAGACCATAGGACCGTCCTACGTGACCAGCTTCTGGACCGGAGCTGTACCGCACCCGGGACGGGGTGCGAACTGGTATGATCCGGTCCATGGCTGGGTCAACGCCACGCAGCACTTCAGTGAACCCAAGATCGCGGTGTACGGTGCGGACCCGTTAGGTAGACCAGATATAGCCTGGACGGTCATCCAGAATATCATACTGCCCTCATCCGGCTCGCTGTTCATCAAGACGCACCCGAATTCCCCATGGGTGCTGTTTGACATGACAATGAGTTCGGATCCTGTCTTACAGAAGCAGATCTGCGCCATCGACAAGGCAACCCTTGCCATCGACCGCTGCTTTGATGTGGCCACCAACGGCAAGGCGGTGCACATGGAGTTCAACGCGGACGGCTCCGAAGTCTGGGTGTCCGACTGGGCGAATGAAGGTGGTGTTATCATCCTGGATACCGCAACGCTAACAGTGAAGGCAACTATCTACGGTGCTGATACACCTAGCGGTACGTTCAAAACGCCTACCGGCAAGTTCAACGTCACCAACACGGCTGGCGATATTTACTGAGATAGAGCAGATCCCGGGCCCGGGCATCACCAGATGGTGATGCCCGGCTCGGGGGACCTACTTGAACTCACCCGGGGAAATCCCGGGGTTTAGTTAACAGGCCGAACCGAAAGCATTTTAAGTCCCTTGGGTGGTGACACTATCCATGTTTTCTTTGAAATCTACGATCCAGTGCGCGAGCAACTCTGTCCCAATCAATTCCGCCAGTATCTGCTCTCACGTTTTTCTGAATAAAGCAATAAACGGGCGGAGCATGTTTTAGTATCCATGAACTATTAAATGTATCAGGCCGTTTCTCTATCAGCAGTTTGTTTATGATTTTCACAGCATCATCAAAATCCATCGCATTACCTTATAGCAAAACGGCAATAATTGAAAAGTCCCTCTATCTACTACAATCCGCGGTTAGCCTGGGTGTTCAATGGAAAAACAGAATAAGCCTTTTTAATCGGGGGCATCGCTGTCAACAGAAACAGATTGCGTAAATCTCACGTTTCATTAGTATGCATTTGACACAATCTATTTATTCGGTTAATATACACATATAGTTACACATATGGGAGGAACCATGAAAAGAACAAACATTATGCTCACTGATGAGCAGCATTCCTTTCTGACCAAAATTGCGAGCAGGGAAGGAAGCACTCTTGGAGAGAAAATAAGGGAAGCCATTAACCGCGTGTATCACATGAGCGATTATCTTCAGAAGAAGAAAGAAATAGCAATTGAGGCATATGAGGAAGGTCTTATCAGCATCGGTAAACTCTCTGAGATTCTCGGACTTGATCCGGTATCGACCCGGAACTATTTGAAGGGAAAAAGGATAAAACTTCAGGCTCAGGATAAAAAAGAGCTTCTCCGGGATATGGTAAATGCCTGAAATCATCTTTGACTGTTGTGTTCTCAGCAATTTCGCCCTAACAGATACTCTATGGATTATAGAAAATTCATATAGTGGGAAAGCTTATTTAACTGATCTGGTTAAAGTTGAAGTAATCAGAGGGATTCAGAACAGGCATGAAAAGCTTGAGTCAATTAATATTGCTCTTAAAGAAGGATGGATAAAAGAAGTTTTCGTCAAGAGAAAATCAGAAAAGCAGCTTTTTGAGAAACTGTCAGTTTCACTTGGCGCTGGTGAAGCCTCATGTATTGCCGTTGCAAAAACAAGGGGCATCGTTTTTGCGTCAGATGACAAAGCAGCAAGGAATGAAGCTGAATTACTGGGTGTTCCTTTAACAGGAACCATTGGAATTCTCCTTAAGGCATCAAAGAAAAAAATTATAAGCCTCCTGCAGGGCAATCAGATATTAAAAGCTATGATCAGGAAAGGATTTTATTGTCCGATAAAGTCACTTTCTGATATAAGTAAATAAATATTTCAGATAATAACCATAAGCGCCTCTTTAATATCATACGGCTATCTATCAGACAGGATTTTCTGAACTTGCTGTTTTAAATCTGAAAGGTTTTTCTGAGTTATCTCCCAGACGGCGGAAAGATCAACCCCCATATAATTATGGATAAGAATATCGCGCAACCCGGAAATACGTTTCCACGGGATTTCAGGATATTTTATTCGTAAATCATCAGATAATTTCTTTGCAGCTTCTCCTATTATTTCCAACTATCTGATTACTGCATCCTGCCAGTGTGATTCAGACATAAACGTTTCGTATCCCACCGATACATATTCTTCAATTTTTATGATTGCATCAAGGATATGCTGAAGATATAAGGAATCACCTTTCAAAGGTTAACGGCCTCCTTAAGCACCGCATCACGGATGTACGGACTGATTGAGGCTTCTGTGACAACATCCACTTTTCGCCCGAGCAGTTCTTCTATATCCTGCTTTATTGCGATTATATCAAGCAGGCTGCTGCCATGTTCCATTTCAACAATAATATCAAGATCACTATCCGCGCTTTCCTCACCCCGTGCCATAGAGCCAAAAACACGGACGTTTTTTGCACCATATTTTCGAGCTATATTTATAACTTCTTCACGCCTGTTTTTGATTATACTGCTTATACTCAATTCACTCTCTCCTGATATTTACCATTAAATATTAAATAGTTATTGATCCTTCACGGTTAATATAACTCACTATAGTGTTCTTGTCAATTACTGAACTCATGTAATGCAATAACATATGGAAGTTAACATGCAATTATAGGTTTTGTTTTTCTGACGCGTTGCTTTCATTTTGTGCTATATTATTATTGCTCTCAGTAATTTTATTTCTTTAAAAAAGGATTCAAGGAGTCAAGTGATGGATCAATTTTTTGTAATTCCGTTCACTCGAACCCCTGAATCCTAGAATCCTTGGATCCTGAGAGGTAAACCATGCTTTCAAAAGTTCTCAGCGCCACACTTATAGGCATCGATGCGCACGTTATTGATGTAGAGGTGGATATTACCAGCAAGGGACTGCCTCATTTTTCCACAGTCGGGCTTCCAGACGCCGACGTAAAAGGCCAGGAGCATGTGAAAAGGGCAATCGAAGTTGCCGCATCAAGGGCATTATCATCCATTACATATCCGGCATCCATAATGCTCGTTACGGCCCTTAATCCGTGACGGTGCGGATACCTTTGCACGGCTTCCTACATACTCCCTGGTACTTTCCAGGCCTCTGGAACTTCCGGCGGGATATCCTTGCGAATTAGTCACAATAGGCGACCATATCAGAAAAAAACGCCTTGATTCCAAACTGTTTCAGCGTCAGGCAGCTGAAATTATTGGTGTTTGTGAGCAGACTTTATGTTATTGGGAACAAGGGAGGGAACCGGAATTGAGACATATTCCTGCTGTTATAAAGTTTCTCGGGTATGTGCCGTTTGAGTGTCCGAATGATCCGTTGGGGAAGCTACGGTATTTTAAGCGGGTGAATGGATTGTCTTATGAGAGACTTGGAGCTTTGATGGGGGGAGACCAGGAGCAGTTGACGGATTGGTTTAGTGGGAGACATAGGCCGTGTAGGAGGAATATACAGTCTGATTGAACTGACACCCCTGACTTCAAAGCATTCATTACCCCAACAGCTTCCAGGCAGTTGTCTACAATAAAGAGCTTATTAGATTCAAAGGGTAATTCTTTCAATCAACTCAGCTAAATTATTTTGTTTCAGCAAATTGGATATTTTTATCTAAACAAAGGTTTTGAGGGGACATCATTGCAGCACTAACCCATCTTCCGCAGTTCAAAACTTGAAAATTCATTAATTCAACAGGTTATGCTTCAAATCAGGCGATTTTCTTCACTACATTTTCGATAATTTTCGCTC
>JBDLIC010000106.1:0-12794 GCA_039715075.1 Nitrospirota bacterium | reverse complement strand
TTGTTGTGTTGACGAACAGCAATACGGAGAGGGTAATGAGGGGAGTAAAAGCCGTCCTGAGAGATCTATCGCTCAGTCTCAATGAAGATAAAACAAGGGTGATAGATGCACGCTGTGAGGGCTTTGACTTTCTCGGGTTCGCTATTACGATGGTGAACAACCCAAAAACGGGAAAGAACTTTCCTCTAATAAGACCTTCAAAGAAAGCCATGAAGCACATCAGAGCGGAGATAAGAGGACTTACCTGCAGGAGGAACTATACATTACCGGAAGAAGTTGTTGTAGCAAAGCTCAATGCGACAGTTAGGGGATGGGTGAACTATTTCTACTACAGACATTGTAGCAGAAATATGTCGGTACTGAAGTACTATCTTGAACGACGTGTTAAGACATTCATAAAACGGAAACACAGGTTAACTACCTATTCTGCATACTCATATGAGTATCTGTTCGACTCCCTTGGACTATACAAGATTCCTTTGACCGCTCCTTGGACTCGTGCTGCGAAAGCCTCTGGAAGAAGATGATTGGAAAGCCGTATACGGGAAAACTGTACGTACGGTTTGATGTGGCAGGGGATGGAATAGTGCCCATCGGGTAACTCGCCATTCCCTGACCCTACCTCACCTTTTCAAATATTCCGGCATTGCACCTTTTGGTAGGAAATTATCGATATTCAGACATATCCCAACCTGAAGATTATTGTTTGACATATTTCATAAAAAAGAAAAATACAAATGGTTTCTTCCTGTAGGTTATCTTGCTCTGTTGTGATTCTGAAATTAAGGATTGAGAAATCTTCAAGTTATTGCACTGTCATGAGCCATTTCTGAGTTGAAGTTATCAACGATTTTGGTAATATGCCAGAAAACAAGATAACTTACAAAAAGAATCATTTTTTAATCTTATCTTTTCTTAACGATTGCAAAAGACAATTATTATTTTTTAATGATATATTCAGAAAGTTAATGTATTTCAATTGTTACAAACACACTGTAATAGGAATCACATTCCCTTCATATTATTTCATTTATCATGTATAAATGAATGTTTCTTACAAGGGTAACTTTCAATAAGTAAGGTACATAAAACTTAATCCTTATAAGAAACATTTTTTATTGTATAAATTAATCAGGAAGGAGGTGGGTTATGTGTTCCGGAATCTATAAGAAAGACCGGAAATATTTACAATTCTGTTGAAGACTGTCATATGACGGACTTCAATAGATTGGCGGCTATGAAACCATCTGCCAATATGGGCGCCAGGGTTGGTGGTGGAGCCAGTGGCGCAACCAGCCAACTTACTTTACGAGTAAGGAGGCTAAAAATGACAAAACATACCTTATCCTTTGTTGCGGGACCTACCGTTGTTTGTATATTACTATTTGCATCTGGGATATTATCTGCCGCTGTACATGGAAACCCGAAACCAGGATTTAAAAAAGATACGCTTATTTTCCACATCCAGAAAGAACATGGAGAAAACTTTAATCATGACTCTAATGGAGGGCATTCCGTACATATTGGTGCATGGATGGTCGCCGCCTGGCAATTTGACGGCGATGGTAACGGGAGGGCGATTTCTGATATCGGTGACGATGAATTTACCGGGATTTCTACAAATTTGCCACCCGTTGCATATGCGAACGGGCCCTACACGGTAGAGATAAACGGGATTCTCGCTCTCGATGGAACCGGCTCATTTGATCCTGATCCCGGCGATACAATCGTCTCATACGACTGGGACCTGGATAATGACGGGACTTTTGATATCACTGGTAATGTCTTGACGATACCTTCTGAAGTCCGTGAGTCCTTCGGCATCAATACTGTCGGCAGTTATCCCATTACATTACAGGTGACTGACAACCATGGAGCAACCGATACCGTTACTGCTGTGCTGGAGGTGATATCACCTCCCGGTACAATTGCAGTAACTAATATAAATGACAGCGGCACGGGATCACTGAGGGAGGCCATCAATTCTGCGAACGTCAACCTTGGCGACACGATAATCTTCAGCATAAGCGGCACACCGCCATTTACTATTACACCGCTATCATCGCTTCCTGAAATTACAGCCCCTGTCATTTTGGATGGCACCACTCAGCCCGGCTTTGTGGACACTCCTGTAATTGAAATAGATGGCAGCAACGCAGGATTAGGAACAGACGGACTGGTAATCTCCGCAGGCAATTCCGGGGTGCGGGGGGTAAACATTCATAGCTTCGACGGGGACGGAATTACATTGAGCAATTCCATTGGAAACAATGTGATTGAATTGAGCTTCATCGGCACTGATCCATCGGGCAACTATGATATGGGTAATGGCCAGAATGGCGTAAATATCATTTCATCACCGGGCAACCGGGTCCTCAACAGCATGATTTCAGGTAACGATGCTAACGGTATCCGCATCGCTAATGTCACTTATACAACCAACCCAACATTCATTCAAGGCAATAATATCGGAGTAAACTTGAGTGGCACTGTTCCCCTTGGCAATACATCCGGTGGCCTGCGCATCGAAAATTCACTAAACATTATGATAGGTGGCATGGCATCAGGAGAAGGAAACATCATAGGGGCAAACAGTGACGGAGTCTCAATCGTTAGCTCTACAGACATTACCGTTTATGGCAACCGGTGGGGCGATAACATCAATACCTGGAACCTTGGAGCGGGGTTAGGATGTGCTGGTGGCTCATCAAACCCATGAAATCCAACCTGCTTCAAGCTTAATAATAATGATAATGCCTCCCTGGTAAATTTTTTAGCAAAGGGAGGCTTGTTCATAATCCCGACTCTTATGTAAATCTTATTCATCGTGACGACTGTATTGAAATTATCAGTCAAATTGTCGAGCAGGAAGTTTGGGGTGAAGTTTTCAATTGCTGCGCTGATACTCATCCCACTAAAAGGGAATTCTATACTCAGGCAGCTAAATCCATAGGGGTTCCTCCTCCAGAGTTTGTAAATTCAGATTCTAACTCGTTTAAAATAATCAGCAATCAAAAAGTGAAGCAGATTTTAAATTATGAATTTTTGCATGCGGATCTAATGAATATTAAATTTGAGAAAAATACATAACGAAAAATGGTTGATATAAAGATCAACGGGCACAATTTGATTAAACTGCCTTAATATGAGGGGGAGAAACTCACAATGCATAAGCACCGTAAGTCGTTGATTTTTAAAATGGTGCGAAAGGGGAGACTCGAACTCCCACAGGTTGCCCCACTGGATCCTAAGTCCAGCGCGTCTGCCAATTCCGCCACTCTCGCATACCTGTAATTTCAGAAAACCTCAGGATGTCAGGTCCCGCACAGCATGGGAAGGATACTTATCGTAAATTCAATCTGTCTTTTGCAATACTGCCTGTGTCTGCAGGTAATCGGCTATTCCAGTATTTCAAGAACGCAGCGCTTGCCGAGTTTGGTGCCGGCAGCACTAAGTATCGTTCTTATTGCCCTGGCTGTCTTCCCCTGCTTTCCGATGACCTTCCCGATATCACTCTGAGTAACACGGAGTTCAAAAACAACGGTCTTTTCTCCTTCTATCTCTTCAACTGAAACTTCCTCCGGCTTGTCTACCAGAGCCTTTGCTATTTCTACGACCAGTGATTTCATGTCCACCTCCATTTGAATAAGGGTTGCTTTTTACAGATCTGCTTCTTCCAATAAGTCTCCTGTAACAGATTTTATAATACATACCCAAGCTTTCAGAGTAAACATTACTAATTACTTTAATCAAAACTGATTCAAATTACAACATTAATAAAGAGTGTGTCAATTATATTTTGGTGTAATCAGGAAAAGGGCGGGAAATAGATTCTTATATCAGTCCCGTCTCCTGAGGTAGAGAATATTTTGACCTTGCCGCAGTGTCCGCTGACAATACGGTTCACCGTCGTTAAACCCAGTCCGGATCCGTACGTCTTGGTAGTAAAAAACGGATCAAAAACGAACGGCAGATTTTTGGTATCAATACCGTTGCCGTCGTCATTGACAGATATCACCATCCATTTCTCCTCCCACCATGCAACTATTAAAATGGTCCCCCCTTTTCCCTGCATAGCCTCTCCTGCATTCAGCAGGAGGTTGATCAAGGCATTGGTCATCAATTCGATATCAATAAATATCAATGGGTCTTCCGGCAGCATTTTTACCTCGATCTTGATATTGTCCCGGCCGGGTTTCTCATTCCACTCATCCAATACACGATTGATAAGCGATGAAAGCTTAACCTGCCTGAGCTGGGGCTCCGCCATGGAGGTATATTTTCCGACATCCTCTACAATCTTTTCGAGCCTCGAAGTTTCTTCAAGGATTAAATCAGTATATTCTGCCGCCGGATCGCCCGGGGCCAGCTTTTTCCTCATGCGCCTTGTAAATCCACCGATACTCATAACAGGGTTGCGCATTGTATGTGCCACTCCCTTTGAGAGTTCTCCCAGTGCGGCCAGGCGCTCCGATCGTATAAGTTCCGCCTGTATTTTCTTTAATTCTGTCTGTGTTAGTTTGAATTTCTCTTTCAGGCGTGCGTACAGTTTCGCATTCTCGATTGCAATCCCGATCTGGCTGGCAACGATAATCAATAGTTCAAGGTCCTTGCTGTCGAATGTAGCGGGCCCCCGTTTATTAAGCACTTCAAGCACCCCAATGGTACGCCCCTGGTTTTTTATCGGCAGCGCGATAATGGACCTTGTATTAAAACTGGTCTTCTGGTCCACCCGTTTACAAAAATGATCATCCACTTTTGTATCAGGTACGAGCAGGGATTCTCCTGAACTGGCCACATATCCGGCAACACCCTCTCCCATCCTCATCCTGACTTCTTTCATCTTATCACCGAACTCACCCCTGGCCAGACGAAAAAACAGGTCGTTTTTCTCAAAATCAATCTCAAAAATAGAACTGGCTTCAGCATCCATCAACTCCTCCACCACGCGCATGGAATTATCAAGCACTTCAATAATATCCAGGGACGAGTTAATCAGTGATGACAGTTTAATAAGGGATTCGACTTCATTTGCAGACCATTCACCAGGCATTTACACACTCCGGCCATTTCTAAATTTATCGGCAGCAGCCTTTATTAGTAATTATAGAGCATATTCAGAAAAGTGCAAAAAAAAAGACAGACTCAAATCGGCAATTACTTCAACCTGAGGAAAGCCAGCACTTCTATGTGGTACGTTTGAGGGAAAAGATCGACCATCCTTACAGACTCAACTTCATATTTAGGCATCAGTCTTTTCAGGTCCCTCGAGAATGTCGTCGGGTTGCACGAAATATATACAATTCTCTCGGGCAGCGCTGAAAGAACATTACCCAATGCCTTTTTTGTTAACCCCATCCGCGGAGGATCAAGCAGGATTATGTCGATACTGTCCTTGGCAAGGAAGTTCTCGGCAGAAGAGCGGATAAACTTACAGTTCCTGATGCCATTGACCTTCAGATTTCTGGCACCGTCTTTTATCGCATCCCGGTTTTCTTCAACAGCGATCACCCTTGCGTCTTCTGATAATGGCAGGGAAAAGTTCCCTGCCCCTGCATACAGGTCCAGGACCTTTTTTCCTTTAAGAGGCTGAAGGGCTTTCTTTATGCTCTCAACGACCGAAAGATTCAGTTTCCAGTTGCTCTGGAAAAAGCTTTTTGGCGACACTGAATATTTCAGCCCATTAAGGTCCAGAGATGTGCAAGTGGTTCCGTAATGAAAAATTATTTTACTCCCTACCTCTATACAAAAACCGGAAAATCCTGAATTCAGAAACTTCATGGCATAACTGCCGCAGTTCCTTTTGTTTATTTTTGTATATGCCGGAAGTTTTATCAACACAACCGGATTCTCTCCGCCTGTAATATGTATCTCCCTGACACCCAGCCCTCCTGTCAATGATCTTGATTTCTCAAATAACTCATTAACATCCTGCACCATGAGGGGACAGCTCTCTATATCGACAACTCTCCTTGTTTTCTCCATGTGAAACCCGATTCTTTCCCCTGAGACTTTAAATTTGCCTCTCAATCTGTAGTTCCACGGGTTGTCATTAATAATTGGAGAAGAGAGTTCTATCCCGGTCTTTGCCTGTCTCTTCAGGCTGTCTTTCAGTATCTCCTCTTTCAGACTCACCTGAAGCGGATAAGGGATATGCTGATAATTGCAGCCGCCGCACTTATTAAAATATTTACAGGCAGGATCTATTCTGTCAGGGGAAGATTCAATTACCTGTATTACTGATGCCGTCAGGTAATCCTTCTTCTCGCTCTCAATAACAGCTTCCACTGTTTCACCCGGAAGAACCGGGCCCCTGACCATCACTATTTTCTCATTATGCCTTGCAATCGAGACGCCATTATAAGCCAGACGTTCTATTTTCAGAGTAGTTTTTGACATTGGTTTTGATTAAAAAGAAATATGTTAGAGTATAACAGACATTGACGCATTTAAAGTAATATGCAGGATATTTACGTTATAAAATACTAATATTCTAAAAAGGAGGTTATGAATGAAGAGGCTTACAAAATATTTCTTTGAAGGACTTTTGGTTGTGATCCCTCTGGCAGCAACAATATATATTGTTTATGCAATCTTCACAAAAATCGACAATATCTTTAAGTTCTCAATACCGGGTATGGGCTTTGTAATCACTATTCTCGGTATTACCATAATTGGATTCATCTCCTCAAATTTTATCACGCGAAAACTGCTCGGTCTCGTTGATATGATATTCACCAAACTGCCTTTCGTTAAGATGATCTACACTTCAGTGAAAGACCTGATAGGTGCGTTTGTGGGCGACAAGAAGAGTTTTGACAAGCCGGTGCTTGTCACTATTTCCAGGGGCAGCAATATTCAGGTGATCGGATTCATAACACGGGAAAGTCTGGAGAACATTGGATTTTCGGATAAAGTTGGCGTGTACCTTCCGCAATCTTATAACTTTGCCGGGAACTTATTAGTAGTACCCAGAGAACAGGTGACCCCTCTGGATGTTGACAGCGGAGATATAATGGCATTTATTGTATCAGGCGGAGTCACTGCGCAATAACGATACAGATCTAAAAGAACAATTATTGTTATTCTGACTGCTCCAAGTGCATAAATTAATCATTCATATTATATTCCAAGGGAACATAAGTATAAGGTACCTGATAGTAGTTTAAAAACTTCGACAGCCTGTGATATGATTTCTTTTCAAATATTCTGGACAAATTCAGACCGATTCCAACATACATATTACGGCTTTCACTGGTATAAGTGCCTGTGTTATCTCCATAACCCCGCGTGAAGTAGCCCAGATGAAATTCAATATATTTAAGATATTCATTTTTTACAAATTCAAAACCCTCAAGTTTTGCGGCAACAAGGTACTTCATTCCGTCATAATCGGTAAATACATCAAGTGAACCTTCCTTAAATAATTTCCTTGACGGGAAATACTGTAACCTGATATCGAATTTCTCTGAAATCTGAGGGTATCTGTACGTAAGATATCCGATGCCGCTTCCCAGGGCATTCAGAATAAGGTCATCATAGGCAAAACCATGCCGGCTGTATGAATCGCCAACTTCCATTATTCCCTGTACCATAAATGACGATAATGCCCCGAGCCGGATTGCCCTGTCCCTCTCGTATCCCCAGCTCGTATAGAGTTCTGAAAATACATGGGTAAACACATAGCTTGTATAAAAATGGCCGAGCTTGTCAGCGCCCCCGTTCGGACTGTCTTCATCAAACCAGTTCTCGGAGCTTGAGTGGGGCCCTGTTTCTCCATAGTCCCAGAAGATAAATCCCCAGGCAACAATTAATGATGACATACCGGCATTAAGGTAGAGAAATTTCTTCTCCTTTGGAACGTCCCGGAAATATTCAGACGCAGGAATTTCTGAAGGGACTAAAAAAACTGACATTAAGAAGAATGCTAGTATCCTGATTTTCATATTTCGTAAATCCTTTACGAATTTCCCTGTTACGTCTTCCGGAGATTATATAAATTGCCTGTTCAGGAGCCGCAAATTAAAGAGTGCAGGAAAATACTGATTGGTAAACAAGTGTCTCTACTTAGTGTCTGTGTATAAACATAACAATTGAGTCGTCATTCCCGCAGTCTGTTGAGCGGGAATCCAGTCTTTCCAATAACTTCTGGATGCCCGATTAAAGACTTCGGGCATGACAAAAACAAAAAACAGCAATTTATACACAGACTCTACTTAGTCAGGTTAATCCTGAGAAAGTCTGCAAATTATAACAGAATTTTCAAAAGTAATGAAAGGTATACCGCATAGGAGGATTTCACTGGCATTCTCTTTTGTGTTTTATTAATATAGTGGCAATAATTAAATGAACTTGATATTTCTTGGTGATTCATTAATAGAGTATTATGACTGGCAGGGACGATTTCCCGGCCACAGGGCTGCTAACCTGGGCGTAGCCGGTGAATCGGTAGAAGGGCTGATGTCCAGGGTCATGAAAATCAGGGAATCCGCTCCTGAAGCAGATGTCATACTTATAATGTCAGGTACAAATAATGTGGCGATGGATGATCTGGAATTTCCCGAATTTTACAGAGTAATTCTTGAAAAACTGAACGTCTTTTATCCCGGGGCAAAGATAATAACTCACTCACTGCCTCCGACAATGGTGGATTTTATATCAAATGAATCTATTATAAAAGTAAATGATGCTCTGAAAAAACTCGCAAAAGATTCAGGCGCAGAGTATCTGGATATTTACGCCAGGTTTGTTGATACAGGGGGCAGCACAATAAAGGAGTACCTTCTTGATGACGGCATACATCTGAGTTCCGAAGGGTACAGAGTATGGGCAAACGCATTAGAAAAGATTATTCAAAATGAATAATATAAAGACGACTCTCTCAGAGACATTCAGAAAACTGCTGCTGACTATGGATATTATTTTCCACATTCTGGCTGCACTGCTGCTTCTTATCGCATGCGGGTTCATGCTGTACTATGCGTTCCTGAATATTCTGGAGCCGTCCCGCTCATCCATAATAGCACTGGTAAATGATGTATTGCTCTCCCTGATCATCCTCGAACTTCTCTGGACTGTCATAAGGTTTTTGAAGAAGCAGAAGTTCACATTAGGGCCGTTCCTTGCTATCGGTATCATCGCCGCAATACGGAGAATTCTACTGATCGAGGCCCAGACATCAATTATGGAACATACGCCTGTCGAAAAATTATATGAAATAGGGCTGAGCGCAGCAGTGATCATAGTTTTAATGGTCGCCTATTACCTGTCGGTCAAGGCACAGAAACTGGAATAGCGTAAAAGTACGGAAGTGGTAAGCGGGAAAGTGTGAAAGTGAAAAAAGTAAGGGCGATCAGGTGGATCGCCCTTTTTATTTCAATGTGTTCATACGCAGTATTATCGTGGCAGTTTTTTGCTTTTTAACTTCTGCACTTACCCGCTTACCCACTTTTCTATTTACATTTCCATACGATAGGCCTTTATATACTATTATCCTTAAGTAAGCAGGCATTTGTGCCGAATTATAATACAAGTATGCCTGATTATTACTTATATATAATCTAATTCTTAATTATTATTTATGCTATATGCCCGATAAAACAACAACAGAAGAAAAAAGGAAAAACGAAATCTGGGTCATCTCGGACAGCAGCTATGTTAACCTGGATTTAAGTAATATCTGCAAAGAGCATGATTCCGGCCCGGTAATGGAGTATATGATTTCCGAGTTAACGCAGTATTTACTCAATCCAAACCCCATATCGCTGAAAGAAAAGGTCATTGGGTGCAAGATTCATTACCAAAAGCCACGGTCAGGCAAAACAGGTTTTTTCAAAAGGAAGAAGAAGGATTCTTCCGCTGATAAAGAAGATCCCATGGTCGAAGAGATCCTTTCTACATCAAAAGTCACAACCCCTGCATTTAAAGACGAAGGACTTAATAAGCATTTTTTAAAAATTATTGATATGTTAAGGCCTTATAATCCAGCACATAAAAAACTGGCTGGACTGGACAGGGGCAAAGTCAGTGATATTACCGCCCTCTGTGAGGAAGTAAGCGGCAACCGGTATACCTTAAATCTGCAGGGAAGTATAAATGACAAGATAAACTTTATTGGCAATTCACTGTCCAAAAATACAAAAGTTGTTTTCAACAAGGCATATCTTTTAAGCGGCCTGTTCGAAATGAGGGGCTTCAATTTCAGTTCTTTCAATGTAGATAACTCCTATCGACTTGTCAAGTTTACAGAGAAAAACAAACCCAAATATTGTGTGCTGAGCCAGGATTATAAATTCAGGTACTGGGTAGAAGATCATCTGCTTGTTAATTACATGCATCTCTTTGAACAGTCACTCCAGACCGACTCAAAGCTCAGAGAAGCCCTGATGCTCTGTATCAAGGGAAAAGCACAGCCTTTGAAATTGTTCTTCTCAAAGCAGCTGGAACAGAAATATTCCGAGAAACGCCTCCCTGGTACATATCGCGAAATACTCGGCACCTTCAATATCAGCCTGGATGAAAAAAATATAATTGCCAATACCCTGAATTCTTCTCAAAGCATCGTTTTTTTTAATTATATACCGAATGCCGCTGAGGGAGAGCATAAGTTGTTCACAAACATTTCAGTGATGCATGACTTCAATGCAATTGAGCCTATAAAAAGCCAGCTTCCGGAACTATACTCGGAAATCAGCAAAAAAACATCTGTCTCAGATGCAGGTAAACTCTATTTGCTTGATTCAATAAGGGAATATCAAAATGTCTGACATCTACAACGAAAATGATTACAAGTGGATCAAAGAGTTAATGCTCTATCCTGAAACTCTCGAAAAGCACTTGAACTATCTTGAAGATACATCCACAGTCAACATCCCTGACGATCCCATCGAGAAAGTTATATTCCAGGACAATGCCAAGAAGGCTATCAGAAAAATAGCCCAGAACAAGGGGCATATGCTTATGGTAGGCAAACCGGGGACAGGAAAATCACTCCTCTCCGGAATGTTCAAACATGTCCTTGATAAATCAATGGGCGATTATATCAGGCCAAAGGATTCAATTGCCGCGTATCCAGGAAAGGACAACAACCATGTCCGCTTTGCATATGCAAAACCGGAGAAACTGGAAACATTCATTGCCAAAGTCAGAGAAGAGATAGAAGTTGCTAAGAACAGTGTTGAAGAATTCTCACTGGCCGACCAGATATCAACCGTGAAAAAAGTCAGGAATTATCTTTTAGTTGCTGCTGTTCTCAGTATTGTTGCCGGAATTTTCTTTCCTGCTGCATTTGTCATAACCGGCTTTGCGGGAATCGGGACGATCTTCATGTTTATGCAGGAGAATAACCACAAAGTACAGGAAAAGATCCAGAGGGAATCTCAATCCTCCAAATCAATGAATGTAAAACATATATCAGATATGGTACCTGAGGTTCTCTATGACCCCAGAAAAGAGAGCAATCTCATGGTCAACGTGTCAGAGCCCAATTCCAAAAACATGAAGGGCGGCTTCAGGCACGACCCCTATCAGTCAGGGAACCTTCAGACACCGATACACAAGAGGGCATATCTGGGCGCCCATGCAAAGGCACCGATCATTTACATCGATGAATTAAAGACCCTGATAAAAACCAGGTATATGTCGAGCCTGCTCGAAATCATGCAGGAGAAAAAATACATTCTTGAAGGCGGAAAAAATACCGGGAGCGGTGCAGCAGACAGGGCGGAAAATCATCTCAAGGCAGACAATATAATAATTGCCTGCTGCAACCATGATACACTGCAGCACCTCCAGGCGGAAGGGGACGGCGCCTTTTTGAGCAGGATAGAAGACAAGGGAGAAATAATCCAGATGGAGAGCTCGGTGCCTGAGAGCGCAGAGCATGTTATGCAGACCGCCCAGTATATTAAGCAGGAGATCATCAGCCTTGAAAAGGAATTCGAAGAGACATGGGGTGAGGTATTCAAAAAAGAGGGACATGCAGGGGTCAGAAGAAGAAGCGAACAGATTTTCGGCAAGAAACTCCCCCTGGACTATAAACTGAAAGTGCGGGAATTCTCGAGCAACGCAGTAGCAGAGATTGTAAAAGAACTGCGCTGCCGGAGTTCGGACGGCAAATTAAGCTGCCTCTTAAGGCCGATTAATGGTGTAATAAAGACCGCTGAACTGGATGCAATCGTTAAGAATTCAGAACTTGTTCAGCCTGAGCATGTAAGAAAAGCACTTGAAGAGCATCTGAGTCTTGAAGGAGCGGTTTCAAAAGAAATAATTGAGCATAAAAAGGACCTTAAAAAATATATCACCTCCATGACCGATTCGATCGGCTATGTTGTCGGACTCGCTGTCATACAGTCGGGTGCAAGCGGCCGGATGTTCGGACAGCCCCTGCCGATCCACTGTCAGATTAACACAGGCGGATCAGATATCATCACCGCGCCGGGGAAGATTGGCGATATTGCAAAGGCAGCTGCTAAAAACGTAAGGGCATCGATCAAAAAGCTACTGCAGAGGGTAGGTGCGCCGTATGTTGGTTATGAAATGCATATCGAATATATTCAGGCGCATGGAGGGGTCGAAGGCGATAGTGCATCTGTTGCCATGGATATCGGGCTGATTTCGGATTTTATCCAGCAGCCGGTAAACCAGAAGTACGGTATAACAGGTTCATTGACCGGTGAGATTATTCTTGCAGTTGGAGGGGTGACCGAAAAAGTAAGGTTAATAATGGATATAGACCTTACGATGGAAGGTGCCTGTGTCCCATGGCAAAATAAATATGATATAGAGCCTCTCCT
>JBDLIC010000105.1:0-13057 GCA_039715075.1 Nitrospirota bacterium | reverse complement strand
TAATGCCGTATAAAGAAAAAAATCAATTGAAATCAATTAATCCGAAAAAGATCATTTGACATGAAGGCTTTAAAAAGGCTATTTCTCGAAACCCTCAACACTGAAAATGCCTTGTTAAAAGGGATTGTATAGATTAAAATTTATAATGCGTTTTTTAATTTTATTTGCCTTCGGACTGTCAGGAGCAGCCGCACTGATTTATGAAGTCACCTGGATGAGGGCGCTGTCTCTTGTTTTCGGCTCAACAACATATGCCCTGTCAACAATGCTTTCAACATTCATGGCCGGTCTTGCCTTAGGCGGCTATATAGGAGGACTGATTGCTGATAAACGCAAGAACCTCCTGGCGATATTCGGCCTTATGGAACTTGGTATAGGCATCTTCGGCCTTGTCACCATACCAATGATTAATTATCTGTCTGCAAAGTATCTGAATATTTACAATGCGCTCTACGAAGAACCTTCAATGTACTTTACTGTCCAGTTCCTCCTCTGTGCAGGGATTATGCTTATACCCACGACACTGATGGGCGCCACCTTCCCTGTTGTCAGCAGAAGAATAACAGACTCAATAGACGAGATGGGCAGAGAAGTGGGCAGGGCATATTCAATAAATACATTCGGCGCTATCCTCGGTTCTTTTTCAGCAGGCTTTATATTGATCCCCCTGCTTGGCGTTAAATTGTCGACCATTATTGCCGCTTCATTAAATGTCATAGTTGCCCTGGGCATGATATTCCTTTCTAAGGCACGAATTAAAGGCGCCGTCGCCGCTGTTTTATTCATTGCGTTCAGCGCCCCTTTAGCCGCTGCCATTGTATCCTATGAAGACAATTGGACAGCTAATTACTACAATGCCTTCAGATTTAAAAATTACAATGAATTTATTGCTGAAATGGAGGGGAGTGAACTCCTTTTCAACAGGGATTATACCGAGGGGCGGGTAAGGCTCTGGCGTGACAGGACCGGCTTCCTTATCTTACAGTCAGGCGGCAAGTTTGAGGGATCAATAGTTGACTATGCCAATACCCATCTGCTTTCATACCTCCCCATCGCGTCTCACAGGAACCCGCGCTCTTTTCTTTTGATTGGATTGGGCATTGGTGATACACTTTCTGCAGCAAAAGAGTCCGTGCACGACGTTTCACTTGTTGAAATAAACAAAGGTGTTGTCGAAGCCCTCCGTGAGTTCGGACCAAGAGGTCTTCTTGACGGGGTTGGTGTCAAAATAAACGATGCGAGGAACCACCTTCTGCTTACAAAGAAAAAGTATGACATTATCACATCCGGTCCTTCATATCCGACCGAATCATCATCAGGCAACCTGTTTACCCGGGAATTTTATGAAATAGCCGTTTCACACCTGAATCCCGGCGGGATTTACTGCCAGTCAGTGCCATACTACCTGCTTTCCAATGATGATGTGACCATGCTCATCAAGACCTTTGGATCGGTTTTTGAACACGTTTACCTGTGGAAGGTTTCTTCGCAAACTCTTGACCGCATCCTGATAGGCTCGAATGAGCCTTTCAGTTTCAGCCGGGAGGAGATTATAAAAAGGACGCGGAATCTGAACAGATATGATAAGCCCCTGCCCTTTGAAATTTCCAGAAGCCCTGAACAGATTAAAGAGATTATAAGGACAAGGGATGACATTCCCTTAAACACTGATGATAAACCATACATTGAGTTTCATGCCGCAAGGAATGTGCTTACTGGGGCGAGGGATTAGTTCATTCCCTTTGACTTCTATATCGTTTATTTCATAAGGGAATCATTGTATGAGGTTTTTTGATATAATATAATCAAAATTTTCATTGAGGTAATATCGTATGCCGCAGACAAGAACGTTAATTCTTTTACTTTTTCTCCTGGTGATTTTTGCATCCCCCGGTTGTCAAACGGTTCCGCCTGCTCCGCTTCCGTCTCCTCCTGAAGCACAACCAGAGCCGGAGCCTTCCCTTTCTCCTGAAGAAAAGGCGCTGAAAGAGCTCGAAAAAAGAGGGGTTGAATATAACGAGCGGTCATTTTTAAAAAGCGCATGGAATGGTGACCTTTCTATTGTCAAATTATTTTTAGATTCTGGAATGAGTCCGGACACAATGATGCCGCGCAGTGAATCCGTTCTCATGGAGGCTGCATGGAACGATCATCGTGAAATCGTGAAAATATTACTGGCAAGAGGAGCTGATGTGAATGTTAAAAACAGAAATGGATGGACAGCATTAATGAGCGCTGCTATCAGCTGTAACACGGAAACTTTGAAAATTTTGCTGCAGAAAGGCGCTGATATAAATGCAGCTGATAATGATGGACAGACGGTTTTAATGCAGGCGGCAAATAATGGCTGTACAGTTACGGTACAAACATTGCTTGATGAAGGAGTGGATGTGAATGCCAGGGACAGATTCGGTAAGACAGCATTGATGTTTACAAGGAATAAAGAAGTTAAAAGTCTGCTCAAGCAGGCCGGGGCCGTGGAATAACCGGCAGACAAGGCCTGAACCTGTTTAATTATATTACAAGGAACTGAAATGTGGCTCCATTAGAAGCGATATTTGTCTGGATAGCATTAGGGTCTTACGCAGTTACATCCGCTTTGTATATATATTCATTCGTTTTCAAAAATGAAAAAATCCTTCGGAATATTGTCTATCTGACAGCTGTCTCATTCCTGTTTCATACAGTATCAATCCTTGCGCGATACCATGCAGTAGGCTATCTGCCGATAGCAGGCGATTATGAAACCGCCCAGGGTGGATCGTGGATTGTGATACTGTTTACTCTTTACATCTCATTTCGGCACAAAACATTAAAAGGGGTTGGTGTTGCAACGCTGCCTTTTTCCCTGTTACTGCTTGGCTTCGGTGTAATGAGAAACCCTGTCCTCACTCCCATGGCAGCCTCCCTGAAATCATTCTGGATGTATATCCATGTCCTGTTTGCTCAAATAGCGTTTGGTGCATACACGATAGCATTTGGAATAGCAGTATTGTACCTGCTTAAGGAAAAGAAACCTGGGAAGCAGTTCTATAACAAACTTCCTGAACTTCCGAGGCTTGATGATCTCATGTTCAGGCTGGTAGTATTCGGCTTTATAACCGATGCGGTCATGATTTCCTCGGGCGCCATATGGGCGAAGGACCTGTGGGGAAATTACTGGTCATGGGACCCGGTTGAAACATGGTCACTCGTCACCTGGCTTATCTACGGCCTTACAATACACCTGAGGGTAACGATGGGCTGGAAAGGCAGAAAGATGGCCTGGCTTGTCATTATTGCACTGTCCGGCATGATCATTACTTTCTTCGGCGTAAATTTAGTCGTTGATACAAGCATCCATATGTTTGAAGTATGAATATCTTTAAGAAGCTAAGCTCCCTGCGATTTACGATTTTCCTTATTATCAGTTTGATCGTCATCTTTATAATCGGCTTGATCGTTCCCCAGAAAGAACTGCTCGGTAGAGATATGTATCTCGCCTGGAAAAATGCAAAACCCGGTTTTGTATCATTCCTGGAATTTCTGGGTCTGACCGATATATATACTTCACCTGTAACACTGATCTTATGGGCCCTTTTTTCCCTTAATCTCTTAACCGTCATATTGAACAGGATCCCTCTCATCTGGAAAAGTTATAAAAAGGTAAATATTCCCGGGAGTATTGAAGCCGTCAAAAACAGTAGACAATTTGAAGTGATAAATGGAATGGACATGAATTATGTAAGGAACAGACTCAGGAAAAGCGGCTATAGAACATTTATTAAGGAAAATGCTTTCCGGGCCGTGAAGAACAGGTTTTCTCCGCTTGCAACTATTCTTTTTCATCTCAGTTTTTTCCTTTTACTTATCGGGGCGGTGATGAATGTTTACACAGAATTCAGGGCCGAAACAAACGTGGCCGTAGGTGAAACTTTCACAGGACAATATCGATGGGTAAAAGGTCCAAAGATAGGAAGTGTACCTAAAACAACATTTACTGTTGAGGAAATAGTGCCCACTTATTACAAAAAAGACTTTGCGACAGACCTGAAGGTCGTACTCAGTACAAAAAGAGGAAAGGAGATAATAGGTGTTAATAAACCCTATAAAGAAGGAAACCTTTCATTTATTGTTTCGGACATCGATATATCGCCTTTATTCATAATAAAGGATGCAAACGGTAAAGAGGTTGAAGGCGCTTATGTAAAACTCATAGTATTGAATGGTCGTGAAGACAGTTTTAAAATGCTTGGATTCAAATTCAGGACAATCTTTTACACGGATTATTCTGATAAAACGAAGAAAGATTCGGAAGTAAAAGCAGTTCTGCCCCAGATATTGAAGGTAATGCCTATGGTCAGGAATGTGCGCCAGCCAAGGGAAATTGTAAACCCTGCATTCAAGATCATGGTTTTCAGGGACAATGTGTTTATTGCGGAAAAGACCATTAAGCAGGGCGAGTACATTGAATTCGACGGCTACCGGCTTAAATTTGAAGACCTGACCTACTGGGCAAAGTTTTACGTCGGAAAGGAACACGGTCTCGGAATCCTTTATACAAGCTTTATATTCATGTTGATGGCTTTAGTTGTAAGGTTTGTTTTTTTCAGAAGGGACATAAAAGGCTTGGTTGTGGAAGGCAGCCTTTATATAGGCGGTAGCGGGGAGTTTTATCCTGTTCTTTTTGAAGATGAATTTAAGAGGATGGTTAATTCCCTGAAAGTTTAGTACAGTGGGACAGGAATATTCAAACCGCTTCTAGCCAAAATGGCAGTACATTTTGCCATTGTGGCATATAAAAAATACTCCTTATCTGCAACATATTATTTCTTAACGTTTTTCAAAACTGGCATAGTGCTTGCAACAATCTGACGAACAGAATTATCTGTAAACAATCAATAAACACATATGTCTTTGACCATAAATACAATATATGTATTGCGCGCATGCACCTTTTCGAGTGAGCAGCTTTTGTAATCGGGAGTTACGGTATTTCAACAGAATGTTTCCTGATATAATCAAATGACAGAAACAACATACATAAAAAAAACAATCTACATCCTTATCTTCGCTGCAACAATATTATTTCTGAATAATACTAAGATTGACTCGGAACTCCTTGAGACCGCAGGTCCATCAGAATTCCCGGGAAAACTGCCCCAGGGTTATCTGAATGCTGATATGAACCTGGGGGGATTACTCTATGACAACTGGCTGAAAATGAAAAATGTCAACAAAAACAGCAACCATCCTCTATATCCTTTTAAAAATAAGAAGAAGGGCAGTTTAACCTGGAGATGCAAAGAGTGTCATGGCTGGGATTATCTGGGTGAAGACGGAAGTTACGATGACGGGCTTCATTATACAGGAATAAAAGGCCTGTATGATTCACGGAACCGTACTCCTGAAGAACTGTTTTCAGCAATTACAAATACGGTTGATGCACACGATTTCACGGAGGATTATTATCTTACGGTAACAGACATATGGGCACTCGTGAAGTTTATCCGGGAAGGACTTGCTGATGTTAGAGAAATGATAAGTATGATAGGTATAGCTAACGGCAGCATTGGAGAGGGAAAACATTTATATGCACAATACTGTTCAGAATGCCACGGAATGGATGGTAAGAAAATTAATTTCAGAGAAGACCTTGAAGGAACTCATGGAGTAGGATGGGAAGCTATTTCAGACCCGCAGGAGACACTGCACAAGATCAGGTGGGGACATCCAGGTTCTGACATGCCCTCCATGGTAACAGATGAAAACCTTTCAAATGAGGAGATTGTTGATATTCTCTCATTTTCTCAGACACTGTATCCCTGAATAGAGTCTGTGTATAAATTGCTTTTTCTATTCTTGTCATGCCCGAAGTCTTTAATCGGGCATCCAGACTTGTCCCCGCGAAAGCGGGGAACCATTTAGATGAACTGGGTTCCCGTTTTCACGGGAAACCCTGGATTCCCGCTCAACAGACTATCGGGAATGACGACTCAATACAGACTTACCGTGATCATGCCCTCCCCTGTTAATTAGTTCCTGATTCGGAAAGCCCGGTTTGTCACCCTGAACTTGTTTCAGGGTCTCATGACCCGTTGTATCCTGAGATTCTGAAACAAGTTCAGAATGACATGCATAACAATTATTATGTTTTCTCAACAGGCCCTGTTTTTGCATTTATTAAATATAATGAAAATACTAGAATATCTGAAGAATAAAACTGGTATTATGTATTTATAAGCTGCAGTTTATATATTTTATGTTACTGAACATAATTACAAGATCCTTTTTTAATCAGAAAAAGGCCATGGCACTGATGATCGCCTCTGTTGCTGTCGGGACGGCACTGGCCGCATCTCTCATAAGCATATCTCTTGAAATCGACGAAAAGGTCTCCAAAGAATTAAGGGCATTCGGGGCAAATATCCTCATTGAACCGAAAGTTGAAGGACTGGCCGATATATCGGGGCAGCGGAGATATTTAAGGCAGGAGGATATAGTAAAGGCAAAGACCATTTTCTGGAGACACAATATTCTGGGCATTGCGCCGTTTCTGGAAATTGAAGCCCTTGTCGGAGCGGGAAGCAAAAAAGAGAAATTAAATATTATCGGGACATGGTTTGAAAAGCAGCTCCCGCTTCCGGGAAAAATGGGCACTTTTCCAGCAGGTGTTATGACTGTCTTTCCATGGTGGGACATACAGGGCAAGTGGCCTGATACTGGTAATGGTATCATAATCGGGACCTCCCTGGGTGCACGGCTGGGGAAAAAAACAGGAGACAGCATTTTCATAGACAACAGAGAGTTCCTTATTTCAGGTACGGTAGAAACAGGGGGCATTGAAGATGACCGTATTTTAATGGACCTGGAATCACTGCAGGACCTCAAGGACATGGATGATAATGTATCAAAAGTGCTGGTAAGCGCACTCACAAAACCTATGGATGAATTTGCCTACAGGGACCCGGATAAAATGGGCCAGGCCGAATTTGAGAAATGGTACTGTACCGGTTATGTAACCTCCATAGCGAGACAGCTTCAGGAAGTATTTCAGGGTTCTACCGCCAGGCCTGTATGGCAGGTCGCGGCAACTGAAGGCAGTATCCTGACAAAGCTGACACTGTTAATATATTTCCTCACCCTCATTGCCCTGTCAGCATCAGCCCTCGGAGTATCCACGACCATGGTCATGAGCCTGCTACGCAGGACCGAAGAGGTCGGTTTAATGAAAGCTATAGGGGCTGACAGCATAAAGATTGCGGCCATCTTTTTATCTGAAGGCGTCATGATCGGACTGATCGGCGGAATGATCGGTTATGCATTATCAATTGCAGCCTCAAATTATATCGGCATGGAAGTATTCAATACAGGGTTTGAACAAAGTAGAATGCTTTTCCCCGCAGCTATCGGGAGTGCTGTTGTTATTTCAATTGCCGGGACAATACTTCCCGTGAGGAAGGCCCTGAAAGTTAAGCCGGCAATTGTCCTGAAAGGGGCGGAATGAAAAAAGAGTGGTTTTTCATGTTCCTTAAAAAATCAATTATGCAGCGAAAGGGCCGTGTAATTATTGCCTCTATTTCCATAACCCTGGCAGTCGCTGTAATAAGCAGCATGACAGGAATTACCGCAGGCGTACGTGACAAGTTGGGCGAAGAATTAAAGGCGTACGGGGCCAACATTATAGTCTCGCCGGCAGAAGGCACTTATATTGATGCAGGTATGTTGGATAGAATACTGAAAATCGATAATGTCATTGATGCAGAAGGACAGATATTCAACAGCGTCATTATCAACGGCCAGGCAGTTGAAATTATCGGCCTCAACATTAACAGCCTGAAAGACACGGGATGGAGGCTTTCAGGGAATTGGCCTGCGGACAGGGGCAGCATTCTTGCCGGAATTAATCTGAAAAGTGCATTAGACCTGGACACAGGGAATAATGTTACCCTTTCCTCTTCATCAGGAGGAGCAGAGGAATTTACTATTACCGGTTTTATTGAAAGAGGAGGAGCAGAGGACAATACTTTTATTCTTTCGATTGCCGATGCGTGGAAGCTGACCGGGCTGGACAGTAAATTAAGTACCATTCTTGTCAGAGGTGATCCGGGTGAGCTCGGGAATGTTGTTAACGGCATTAAGGATGCGGTCCCTTCAGTCAATGTAAAAACGTTCAGGCAGATCGCGCTTGCAGAGGAGTCGCTGCTCGGAAAGGTACAGCTTCTCATGGCACTGGTAACCATTGCTGTACTCTTTGCATCCATTATAAGTATCGGCAGCACAATGGGGGCCAATGTTATAGAACGGAGAGAGGAGATCGGTCTGATGATGGCAATAGGCGCGACAAATAATCAGATAAGTATGATCTATGCTGCCGAAGCTGCATTGACAGGACTGCTGGGCGGAATTGCGGGTTTTATCCTTGCATATATTTCTGCGCAGATAATTTCAAAAGGGGCATTCGGCTCTTATATATCGATGCCTTTCTATACATTTTTTCTGTCCATAATAACAGGGCTTGCCTTATCCATGCTGGCAAGCCATTTTCCTGTAAGGGATGCCTTAAAGCACAGTCCGGCGGAAATTTTGAGAGGTGAATGAGTAATAGAATTTGCTGATTGTCACCCTGAACTCGTTTCAGGGTCTCAAGGTGTACATTATGCCGACAATACAAGATTCTGAAACAAGTTCAGAATGACAGAAAAGCAAGTTTCGGATGCAGCAAGCTTTGCACTACAATTGTCACCCTGAACTTGTTTCAGGGTCTATCATATGAGCTAAAACAATTATGAAAAGTTACTTTGTATACATTCTAACTAACAAGACCAATAAAATTTTATATATTGGCATAACAAATAATATAGAACGAAGGCTGTTCGAACATAAGAACAAATTAGTAAAGAGATTTACTGAAAAATACAATCTAAATAAACTTATTTATTTTGAAGAAACTAGCGATGTTTATAGTGCATTGAAAAGAGAAAAACAGCTAAAGAACTGGCATAGAGACTGGAAAATTAATTTGGTAACTGAATTTAATCCAGACTGGAAGGATCTTGGGAAACAGTTTAACTGTTGAGATTCTGATGCAGCAGGTTTTGTATTACGAGTGTCATCCTGAACTCGTTTCAGGATCTCAAGCTGTGCATTCAACCGATAATGCGAGATTCTGAAACGAGTTCAGAATGACAAGAGAGACATTTTAAAATGGAGATAACATGTCATTTATAAGATTAGAAGACATTGTTAAGGAATATGAGACTGCGCATGCTCTTAGGGGTGTCAGTGTGGAGATGGAGAAGCGGCAGTGGGTGAATATTATGGGGCCGTCCGGTTCAGGGAAGAGCACCCTGTTGAATATTATTGGAGGTCTGGACAGTCCCACCGGTGGGGAGGTTCATATTGATTCAACGATTATTAATAAGCTTTCTGAAAATGAACTTGCTGTATTCAGAAGGGAGAAGGTTGGCTTTGTTACCCAGCAGTCGCACCTGATACCATATCTGAATGCTGTTGAGAATGTAATGCTCGCACAGTACTTCCATAGTATGGCGGATGAGAAAGAAGCTATGGAGGCTTTAACCCGTGTAGGACTTGAGCAGAGGTTAAGACACCGGCCTTCCCAGCTTTCGGGCGGCGAACAACAGCGCATATGTATTGCAAGGGCATTGATAAACAGTCCTGAACTTCTTCTGGCAGACGAACCCACCGGTAATCTCGACAGGGAAAATACGGTAATGGTCCTGGAGCTCCTGAAGAAATTTCACACTGAAGAGCACTTTACGATAATCCTCGTCACCCATGACCCTTTTGTTTCAACATGGGGGCAGAGATTATTGACAATGGAGGATGGGAAGATAAAGAAGGATGAAAAGATCGAAAACTAATTATCAATGAAAGGACTTTCAAAAACAATAAGTTGCCCGATTTGTCACCCTGAACTTGTTTCAGGGTCTCCGAACCATTTTATATCCTAAGATTCTGAAACAAGTTCAGAATGACATTCATAAGAATTAATTGATAATTGAATTAACTATGCTGGAAGCTAAATTAATAGGACTCAAGGAAGGATTCAAGATAGCGGTTGTCTGGCTTGTCTTTTATTCCTATCTTGTACAAAAAGATAAAAGGGCTTTGATAAGGCCATTTATCGCTGGGATACTTGCAGCCCTTATATGTGCGGCAATCCTGGCGCTTGTCCCGCAGATCGAAATTGACAGGCAGGTTTTATCAAATATAATTGCAACATCTTTTGCGTTTTTTCTTATCGTAAGCGCTGCACTCCTGATTCACGCATCCGGCACAAGGCTTTTTGGAGGGAATGAGAAGATCAAAACTTTTTTCAATTCAGAAAACAATACCGTCCTGAATGCCGCTGTATTTTTATTGACAATTATCTTCTTTGTGCCTGACAGTACGGGAGCTCTTTTATTCCTTAAGGAATTCTCTTTTATGAGAAACACCGGGGCTGTTACTTTTCTGAATGCATCACTCGGACTGCTCATTCCTGTTTTCATATTTTATCTGCTCTGCAGGTTTTATAAGCCTTATTGGATAGGCAGTTTTTTTGACCTCCCCCAGCTTCTGCTCTTTCTGGCAATAGTTAAGCTGCTCGGAAGCGGAATAAAGGGGATCGCTGAATTGTCCCTCATCCCGTCTGTCCAGCGCGGCTTTATGAAATTCATACATGACTTTGTCCATCAGACACTCGTCCTTTTCATGGTCCCGGACCACCCTCTGCTGAAGACAACCGTATGGGACTTTATCGGTCTGTTTTTCGGTTCAGACCTTGCGTCATTTGCATCTCTGATCATACTGCTCTTTCTTCCTTTCATGTTCATATACATCAGTCTCTTTAAACCTTTACCCGAACCTGAAGCACGGACAAACGTTGAGAAGAGAAAAATCAAATCCATCTTATTATCAGACAAAAGGAAAAAAGCCCTGCCGGTGATTTTATTTACTCTGCTTATCCTCACAGCGTGGTTTTCGCAGAGAGGTGAAACAGTTTCACGTATATACGACCCTGACCCAAGACCTGTAGTTGCTGATAAAAATTATATAAATATTCCCCTCAAATCCCCTGACATGGATGTAAGGGACGGGCTTATCCACAAATTTTCATTCGTTCATGAGAATGAAGAGATAAGGATCATGGTGGTAACAAAACCGGACAACTCCCTTACGGTCAGCCTGGACGCATGTGAGATATGCCCGCCTGAAGGTTACGGGCAGAGAAAGGACCATGTAGTATGTCTGTATTGTGATACCCCGGTCCACATTAATGCACTCGGGAGGCCGGGCGGATGTAACCCTGTCCCCCTGTCTGCGGTAGTTGACAGTAAATTCATAAGAATACGGATACCTGAGATCCTGAACAAATGGGGATTTATCAAAAACGGGAAGGGCAAGGACGACATTAAATAGACAATGAATAATGAAAAAACAAAATTCAGAAGTATACAAGTAATTTTCAGTATCCTCTCCTCAAAGGCTTTTCTGCTCTGGATGACAGGAGGCTGGATAACATACTATGTGATGACCTCCATATGGATGGACGAGGCCTTCGGCAGTTTTGCAGTCGGTATCGGGAAGAACCCTTTTATCCAGATCCCTTTTATCACCTTTTTAATTACCGGTTATCTGAATCTGTTAAGGGCATCTATCTGTATCCTGCGGAAGGGAAAGATACAGTTCATTGCCTGGTCAGTGCTGCCTCTAGGAACACTCCTGTTTTTTACCGGTTTTTTCCTGAGCCTTTTATTGAGAGAGTCAGGACAGAGAATAATAGGTGAAGGCGACATTATCAAACCTCCATGGGTCAGAGAGACTCTCAATGTAAAAGACATTCAACCGGGATTAAAAGACCGCCTGCGTAATACTGATGCTGATACAAGTATCTTTTCACAGGAACCTGAACTGACCCTTACGGACAAAAATTCAGAGTCATACAGGGTGGGAGTATTTCCACCGGTAATAATTGACGCAACGTACTATCACATACTTGATTTCGGCATTGCACCTGACATTAAACTGCTGCGGGGGGGCAGGCTGATGTTTGAAGGTTATCAGCCATTAAGAATACTGACCCCGGGACAGAATGATTTTTTCGAAATACCGTCTTTTCCTTACAGGTTCCTGATTTCCATGGCGCCTGAAAAATCTTTTCAAAAGGGAAAGCTCAGTGTTTCAGATTATAATTTTCAAAAACCGGTCTACAGGGCAAGGGTTTACAAAGGAGAAAAGATCATTGCAGAGGGGAATTCAGGACAGGGGATCAGCTTTGACAATTTCACACTTTACTTTGAAGACCACACATTCTGGGCAATGCTTGAAGCAGCAAAGGACCCGGGGCTTCCTGTACTAAGGCTCAGTTTATTATTGATTATTATCGGTATCCCGCTTTCTTTTGCACGGGTATTTTATAACACAGAAATAAAAGACCGCAGCAAATAACAGAATCTGCAGTAGACCAACCTCCCCTTACAGTTATGACAAAATGACAAATTACTTGCCATTTTGTCAGGAAAACAGACGCTATCAATCCATTTCAGATTAAATAACAAGAGGTTAGCAATTGGCAAGATAATTGCTTTTATATTTTTATATAGATTTATATCTGCAGTAATTATTATTGGAACCGGTACATTAGCCGGCATATACCGGTCCTGTTTTCATCTTGAGACTCGTTTCTTTCGAGTCTCCAATACATAAGAGCATTGAAGGGAGAATGACATGAAAAAACTTTTAATATTTGTATGCGTACTGGCTGTATTCGGTATAGCCGCACAGGCATGGTCGGAAGAGGCCAGGAGTGTCGGATACTGGAAAAACCATGATATTGAAAGAGAACTGAGTATAGATGCCGCTGCCGGTCTGAGCACAGTATTTGAGACAGACTCATCACTGCGTTATTTCCTGTCCTTAAAGGGCAAAAAAACCATGCTCGAAAAGGCGAAACGTCAGTTTGCCGCCATGCAGCTTAATGTTGCTGCGAGCGTTGAATCAACGACCTGGCTGTCACAGGGTGAACTGGAGATCATACAGATAATGGTAGCAGGATATGGGACGGGAACCA
>JBDLIC010000104.1:0-13174 GCA_039715075.1 Nitrospirota bacterium | reverse complement strand
CGGTTGTTTTCCCGCATCCTGACGGGCCGAGGAGGATACAGAACTCGCCTTCCTGAACGTCAAAGGAAAGATTGTTAATGATTTTTGTGCTGCCGAATGATTTTTGAAGATTTATTATTCTAAGATTTGCCATATCCTGTTAATAATTAATCGAAAACGTATTTGATGCAACTGCATGCAATTATACCATTTATGCCTCGAAGCTTTGTGGGAGTTAAATATTGAGTTCATAAAACAGAGCCTGTTTTTTGAGGCGAAAAGCAGGTTGTATTTAACATTATTGTAATAAATGCCGATTAAATAACTTAATGATATCTGAATAGGGCATCGTTGACATTGTCCCGATAAGTTACTATCATATCTCTTATACTATAGTGGATCTATATGCTTGATAAAAATGCCATAACAAATGCTGCCAAGAAATATGCTGCGAGAGGGCAAATTGACGATGCTATTGCCGAATGGTCGAAACTTGCTGAAGTCGGCAAGGACGGAAATGTTCATAATACAATTGGGGACCTGTATCTCAAAAAAGGATCCCAGAGTGAGGCAGTAGATTCTTTTTCAAGGGCTGCTGATATATTCAGGGAAGAGGGGTTTTATCCCAAGTCAATTGCCCTTTATAAGAAGGTGCTTAATTTAGTTCCCCACAAACTGGATGCCCGAATCGCTCTGGCAGAGCTCAACGCGGAAAGGGGCTTTAACAGCCAGGCTGCCGCTGATCTGCAGAAGATCGCTGATAAGCTCGCTGTTGACAGTGATAATGAGAAGGCCCTGGAAGTCTACGAAAAGGCACTCCGTGTTTCTCCCTTTGATATTAATATCAAAATAAAGATAGCCGATCTTTCAAATAAGCTCGGGCAAAAGGAGAGGGCCCTTAAGGGTTATGGTTTGATTGCATCTGAATATCTGGAAAAGGGAGAACATGCTACAGCGGAAACATTCTATAAAAAGGCGCTTGAATTAGATCAGAACAATTTAGCCTCACTTGTTGGTCTCAGCAGTATTGCAGAGCAGTCTGATAATACGGACCTGGCCTTTGATCTTTTATCCAAGGCTGTGTCAATTGGCCCGGATGACAGGAGCATTTTACTTGCTTATTCAAATCTTGCAATTAAGGTTGATAATATTGAAGAGGCCCAAAATACACTTTTAAAACTCGTTGAGGCTGACCCTTCAGATATTGATGTGAAAAAATTACTTGGCGCTTTGTATATCAAGGAGGATCAGATCGAAAACGCATGGGAAGAGCTGGAGTCTTCCATAGATAACGTGATCAGTGCTGAAAACTGGTCTGAAGCGCTTGATCTGCTTAGTAATTTTCATGAAATAAAATCAATACCTGTCATGCAGCGCCTTATAGATGTTTACAGGGGTAAAGGTGACAATGAGGTGTTAATAATTGAGCTGAAGGAACTCGCAGGATTATATGAAAAACAGGACTCTCTTAATGAGGCACTTAACTTATATAAAGAACTTGCTGAACTGGTCGAGGATGACGGGGTTGTAAAGGGGAAGATACAGGAGCTTGAAAATGCTCTGGGTTCAGCTCCTTTACCACGGGATGAGCCTGTTTCAGAGACTCCCGTGGCTGAAGAAACTCCTGTAGAGGAAGTGAGGTCAGACAGTCCGGCGGTAACTGACGGGCCGGAAGAAGCAAAGGCCGTGGAACAAGGCAGTGAGACTGAGTCTTCTGAAAATTTTAATGAAAGAAAAACAGAGGCAGACTTTTATGCCCAGCAGGGACTTGCAGATGAAGCCGTTAACATATACGAGGAATTGCTTAATTCATTTCCTGGTAACGAGGAGATAGAGAGCGCATTGAATGTTCTTAAAGTCTCGGGGGCCGGTACACAATCTGAAGCAGCAGAGACCATAGAACGGGTTCCCCTGGAAATTGAGCCCGAACAAGCTGATAGTCCCAATAGTATGAATTCGGCCATGAATGAAATACTGCAGGCAATGGGGGGACCTGATGGAAATGATGCTGCTCAAACAGGTGAAACAGATTATGAGGCCTGTTTCCAGGCGGCAATGAATTTCAAAAGGGACGGACTTCTTGATGAGGCTATAGGGGAGCTTAAGAAAACATCTGATGACCCTGATAATATTATTAGAAACTCCCGCATGCTTGCATTATGTTATGTGGAAAAAGGTTTGTATGGAGATGCAGCAGGAGAGTTTCGGAAAGTAGTTGAGGCCATGTCCTCCGATGAATCAGGTTACTTCGATACCCTGTATGAACTGGCAGAGGCCTGTTTTAATAATAACGATAATGACGATGCACAAAGAGCTTATAATGAGATTTATGACCATGACCCGATGTTCAGGGACATTTCGCAAAAACTGGAAATATTAAAGACACGGGTAACAGAAGTTCCGAAATCCTCAGAACCAAAGCCGAAGACAAAAAAAAGCAGGATATCTTACCTGTAAGTTAATCTGCAAAAATGTTATATTATTTAGATGTTGACGGGTTGCAGATACCCTGCAGCGGATAACCATGATTCTTTCCGCATAAATCTCGTTATTTATCTGAAACTATGGATTTTTTAGAATTTTACAATCTAAAGGAACATCCCTTTTCCAATGCTATTGACAGTAAATTTTACTTCAGCAGCTCCCTGCATTCAGATGCGCTTCTCAGGCTCAGATATTCTGTTGACAGCATGAAGGGCCTTGCAGTAGTGGTGGGTGATGTCGGTACTGGAAAAACAACTCTTGCCCGAAGACTGCTGGATGAGCTGGACGACGAAAAATACGAGGCTGCCCTCCTGATAGTTCTCCATACTTCAGTTACTTCCGACTGGCTTATGAAAAAAATTGCCATGCAGATGGGGGTAGAGAACGTTGCTGACAGCAAACTGGAAATCCTGAGCCAGCTTTATAAGAGACTTATCGAAATAAATGAATCAGGATTAAAAGCAGTAATACTGATGGATGAGGTCCAGATGTTAAAGTCCAAAGAGATAATGGAGGAGTTTCGCGGTCTGCTGAACATGGAAGTTGAAGGGGGTAACCTTCTGACCCTTGTTATGTTCGGTCTTCCGGAGCTGGAAGATATACTGGCTTGGGACATGCCGTTAAAACAGCGGATTGCCATAAAGTACAAAATGTCCGGATTGGATGAAGATCTTACCAGGGAGTATATTGTCCACAGGCTCCAGGTTGCCGGATGCAGCGAGGAGATTTTCACGCCGGAGTCGATCACCTCTATTCATCGTTATACCAGTGGTGTTCCACGGCTGATAAACACTATATGCGACAATGCCATACTGGAAGGGTTTTTTGCTAAGGCAAAGCCTATAGACAAAGGTATTATTGAATCTATTGCCGAGAACCTGGACCTGGACCCGGATGGTGCCGGGGCTGAGAAAAAAGAAGCAGATGCTGAGGTAAATGAAGCTGAGGGTGAAAAAAATGAGTCCGGACAGATTGATTAGTGTGAAGCCCTTAAAACCCTTTTCAGCTCTTTACCGGAACTCTGAAATCAAACTCACCAAGGGAAGGATTCTTTAAAAGTTTTTTCAGGTTAACACTGAATTTAAAATCACCGATATAAATCTCCATCTCCGATGAATACCAGAAGCCGTTCTCATCCTTTTTTGGTTTATCATAATTGATGTCTATTTTTGTGCTGAATGCGGTGATTTCCTGTTTTACCGGCAAAAGCGTGGCACTGTCTATATGGATCTCTTTTTTCTCGGACTTTACAATATATTCGTCTCCTTTTCTGTGCATAACAGCATTATGCATATCATCCCACCAGAATATGGCATTGTAGAATTCATTGCCAAGTTTTTTTAGATTATCGCCCCCCTTTCCCGAAAGGACATAAAGATTATTATCCTTAATCACAAAGTCTTTCACCAGCATCCCGAATTTATATATTCTCATATGCAGCCATCCCGGCCTTTTAACGAGAACAGAGGCATTAACAAAATCATAGGGTTCATTATTCTTTTCTATTCTTATATCAGTTATTGCTTTCATGACCTCGACATCACTGCTGACTTTTGAAATTATTTCTTCAAGGGAGAGGTCCTTTTCCAGATACTGCGGCGGTGGAGCGACTTTCGGGGCACAACCGGCAAATGCGAGGATCAAACTAATAAAAAAGAATCTGGATAGCGTCTTCAACATTTTTCACTCCTATTATTTCAATGTCCTGCTCATCAGCATTGTTTCCATTACCGGAAGGTACAATACCCTTTGTAAATCCGAGTTTTGCTGCTTCTTTGATTCTGATGTCTGGCTGGCTTATTGCCCTTAGTTCACCCGAAAGGCCTGCTTCTCCAAAGGTGAAAATCCCGGTGCCAATCGCCTGATTTTTAAAGGACGAGGCAATAGCAGCCATTATGGCAATATCAATTGCAGGCTCGTCAATCTTCAAACCGCCCACAATATTGACATATATATCCATTCCGCTTAACTGCATTCCAAGACGTTTGTCCAGGATTGCGATCAGCAGGTTTACCCTGTTGTAATCAACCCCGAGCGCCGTCCTTCTTGGCACTCCGAAGCTTGATGCTGAAACAAGCGCCTGGATCTCCACAAGCAGCGGCCTTGTGCCTTCGAGGCTGACCGTAACAACAGAGCCAGGGGTATTTTCGGGCCTCTCGGAAAGAAAAATTTGTGAAGGGTTGTCCACTTCATTCAGGCCTGTCTCGGTCATCTCAAAGACCCCGATTTCATTCGTTGAGCCGAACCTGTTTTTAACTGCCCTCAAGATCCTGAAGGGGTTGCCCTTGTCTCCCTCAAAATAGAGCACTGTATCAACAATATGCTCAAGGACTTTGGGGCCGGCGATGGCTCCTTCTTTGGTGACATGACCTATGAGAAAAAGAGGGATGCCCTGTTTTTTTGCGAGAAACATCAGCTTGGTTGCGCATTCCCTTATCTGGCTTACGGACCCGGGAGTTGAGGAGAGCTCCAGCGAAAAAACTGTCTGGATGGAATCTATCACAATTGTTTTAGGGTTAATTTTTTGTATAACAGAGATTATTCCTTCCAGAGATGTCTCCGGCAGAAGAATGATTTTATCTGATTCGATCCGGAGCCGTTCAGCGCGTATCTTTACCTGCTCTGGGGATTCCTCACCGCAGACATAAAGCACCTTGCCAAGCTTTGCGAGTCCTTTAAGAGATTGGAGAATGATAGTGGACTTTCCTATGCCGGGATCTCCGCCTATAAGGACAACCGACCCCATTACCACTCCTCCCCCGAGGGTACGGTCAAGTTCACTGATTTCCGTAGAATATCTGCTGTCCTGCGCGGCAGTTACTTCTGTAAGGGGGACAGGATTGGCGGTTTTGGTACTTTTCAGCTTTGTAATTCTCTCTTCTTCGGTAAAGCTGTTCCATTCCCCGCAGTCAGGGCATTTTCCGAGCCACTTGGGGCTTGAATAACCACAACTCTGGCATTGATAGACGATTTTCGGTTTGGGCATGGACTATTATAACACTTGGGAAAAACTGTTCAAGCTGTTTCAACTGATAAAGAAAATTACGAATTACGAGTGAAGATGGAAATGAACATTTTCAGCTGTCTCAATCGGTAAAAATGCATAAAAAGAGGGTGAATATTGACTTTAAGAAGGCAATTTTGTTACCTTTTTAAGTCGTACCTTACCTTTTAGGCGGTGTAGCTCAGTCGGTCAGAGCATACGGCTCATATCCGTAGAGTCGCTGGTTCGAGTCCAGCCACCGCCACCAGTTTTTGTAATTTCAGGCAAATGAATTAAAATGTAGTATATTAAGCAATGTCTGACAGTGCATCTTTGCCCACAAAAATTTATCATCCTATTTCAATTGCCCTTTCTACTCTATTAGTGTTTGCTTTGCTGTTTATCTTCAGGCAGGTTGATGATAACCGACTCACTAGCTGGAACTGGGCATTTGCCGGAGTTGATGTATCATCAATTATTATTATTCTCATTATCGGATTAATTGCTGCATATGGCCTTTCCAGACTGTCGTTTCATGAACGCCACCCCTTTATATTTCTTACAGCCTCTTCATTTATAGTTTGTTATCTTCTATGGGGAGCGCCGGAAGTAATTGTGGATGTTTCCAGATACTTTACACAAGCAAAACACTTAAACGAATACGGGGTTAAATATTTCCTTAAAGAATGGGGAAATGATATTAATGCATGGACTGACCTGCCTCTATTGCCATTATTATATGGCTTGATTTTTAAAGTTTTTGGAGAAAACAGGGTTTATATCCAAATATTCACTATGTTCCTCTTCGCAATGACTGCTGTATGTAATTATTTACTGGGAAAGACCCTCTGGGGTGAAAACACAGGGTTCAATGCAGGCTTATTATTATTAGGTATTCCTTATCTGCTTATACAGACCCCCTTCATGCTTGTTGATATCGCTACTATGTCTTTCCTTACTTTTTCACTCTATACGTTTATCATGGCTTTAAAAAAAGGAAGTAAGTGGGCCATTATTTCCTCTATGGCAATATTCCTTGCTGTATTTTCAAAGTATTCTACCTGGATGTTATTGTCGGTTCTGGGAATGACCTTTCTCGTCCATTTAATGAAACCTTATGAACTTCTAACCCCTCCTGGCAGCAAGTTGCATATATCAATTGCCCGGCTTCGCATGCGCTGCATAAAAAATGCATCGCTGACCGCATTATTTGCCGGCATTTTTATCGGAATTGTTATCTTATTGAAATTCGAGGTTATTACAGAACAAATAAATCTATTGTTGACTTACCAGAAACCCGCTCTTAAAGGATGGAGTGAAAGTTTTATATCGACATTTTTCTATCACATCCATCCATTTATAACCCTTGCCTCCTTATATTCTTTATATGCAGCAATAAAAAAGAAAGATATGAAATATGCAATTATATCCTGGCTGGTATTTCTTATAATTCTCTTGTGGATAAAGAGGATACGATATATACTTCCCATCTTTCCAATGTTAACATTGATGGCTGCTTATGGCTTCCAGGCAATAAAAGATAAACAAGTCAGGAGATTTGCTGTTCTATCAGCAGTTGTGTCCTCACTCATAATTGCGCTGTTTGTATATCTCCCTTTTCTGCAAAAAATGTCTTCAGTAAACCTGATGAATGCGGGTAAATATATAGATGCTCTTGAGGCACCTGCGGTTAAAGTCCTGACCATACCTTCAAAAACATTAACAATTAACCCGGCAGTCTCCGTCCCTGTTCTGGATTTATTCACTGACAAGGATATTTATTATGACTATGAAAAGATAACCCCGCCGGCGAAAGTCAAAACGTCTCCACTTCGATTCACATGGAGTTATAAAAATCCTGCGTATTACAAAATTACAGCCAGGAATGCCCCAGATGATAACATCCCGATAATTATAATAACCTCCGGACAAGTATATGCACTTCCTGAGTATGTGCAGGGAAAAATAAAGCGCTACAGGAAAACAGTGGAGTTTGATAGTACCACAGGATTCTTCCGTTATAGTCCGGTTGTATTGGTCTACCAACCTAAGCGGTAAGACTTAATCATTACGTCTGCTTTATGGGCATAATACACCGCATTAAATTCCATTGCCGATTACCGTAAAACTGATAAAATCACAATTACCGGGATCCCCGTTAAAAATTACAGAGTCCCCCTTTTCTACTTCATAACAGTAGGAAAATTCTTTAAACACCTTGACATCTTCACAGACAGCTATTGTAAACACTTCATTATCAACTATATCCAGAACTTCACCCATAAACTTGTTGCATGACGAAGCATTGGCATAAAGATTTGCATGAACAATTCCTGAAGTCATTAATATTATCAATATGCCTGCTAATATATATTTCATCTTCATTTTTAACTCCTTAATTTTAGTGACTTTTAATCAGATCCATAGTTTAATCACTATGATTCAACCTGTATATATAAATTCGGATTGTCTGCGTTCCACCTTTAATGATCTTCATAAGATAAGGGCAGATAACAATTACAACCTTGTCTCCAAACTGCCAAATATTCTTTATTTCCCGTATCTGTAAAATTGCAGGTTCGTAATCAGCTGTCTGTTCTAATATGGCCGATAGATTCCTTCGCCTGTCCCATTTGGGACAGCGACAGAATGCTCTGTAAATCAAAAAATATATTTTTCAATAACTTACAAATTGGCATATAGATTGCTCTTATGAATATTATTTACACGGAAAAATATTCAAAAACAAAGGAGGACTAACGAGTGAACGAAGTCTCTAAAAGGAATCAGATGTGGGCTTTGGGAATAGTAGGGTTCTTTGCTTTAATCAGTATTTCTACTTATGCCTATAATGAATATTACATTTACCTGTCTGCTTACCTGTGGTTCGGTTTTATATACGGGATGTGTCTGCAGTATGGAAGGTTCTGTTTTGCCTCTGCATTTAGAGACCTCTTTGCTGTCGGCGTTCCCAGAATGGTCGTCGGTATAATGATATCCGTTATTCTTTTTGCTTTAGTATCGGCTTTCGTAACTGCAACAGGCATAAGTACGTTTCATTCTTCTCCTGTAAGTATCCATTCCGTTATCGCAGGGTTTATCTTCGGGGTCGGGATGGTCTTTGCCGGCGGCTGTGCTTCGGGCTCTCTTTACAAGACCGGGGAAGGTAATGGAACAGCTTTGCTCGTAGTACTATCGATCAGTGTTACTCAGGCAACTTTTGTGGATATCGGTGGATGGTTTAATAAGCTCGTTCCCGAATCATGGCATGCATCGGCAGCTGCAAAGGGACTTCCTGCACGCATAAATGTGGAAGACGGCTGGGTAGACCAGTATCTTGCCGGATATGTCTGGGACCAGCCCATTACTACATTTGCAGAAATTACAGGCTTCACCAAAGAGACTTTCGCTGGCGCCTATATAGGCAATGTTTTAATAGGAGTTTTCTTGCCGGCCCTTCTTTTACTCACCGTTGTTTACTTCATCTGGGGCAGAAAAGGCTATATGAGAAAGTTGACGGAAAAAAAGATGGGCAATATAAGTTTCAGGGACAACTTCGGTGGTTTCTGGAGCATGATATTGTCCTCAAAGAGGACGGCAATTGCTGGCCTGGCGCTTGGAATTGCCTGCGGGCTGCAGATGTTCGTTATAGAAGGACTGCGCATCAAGTTCGGGATAAGAAACGCCGGTGAAATTCTCCAGAGAATCGGGGCTGATTACGGTATATCCATAAGGGGAACGGTCTTTGATCCCGGTTACTGGTATGTTACTACCCAGGAGGCACAGTGGGTAGGCTGGGGAATGCAGAAACTCGGATGGGACAATATGGACAACATATTCTTCGGCTATATTAACGGCATTCCCAACCCTGCCCTGAACCCTGCCGACTGGATGTCTCTCGCACTTATCGGAGGGGCCGCTGTAATGGCGCTTACTCAAAATGAATTCAAGTTTAAAAAACCGACAAGAGAACTTGCTGTCTGGGCAATTATTGGCGGCGCTCTCATGGGTATAGGCTCAAGGCTTGGCCTCGGATGTAATGTTGGGGCGTTCTTCGTTCGGGTTGCAAACGGAGACCCCGCGGGCTGGATGTTCGGTGTCGGGATGATAGGAGGCGCTTTCATAGGCGTCAAGTTTTTTAACTGGTGGACTGAGAGGCAGATGGCAAAAGAACTGGCCGGTCTGGATTTTTTTGTTGAAACAAAACAATAAAGGAGGTCATTTGATATGGCTATAAAGTTTGAAAAGAAAAATGATGGAACTTACTCACTGGACTGTATGGGCTATGTATGCCCTCATCCGCAAATTTACACAAAAAAAATGCTCGAAAAAATTAACACGGGCGAAACCCTTGAAGTGATTTTCGACAACCCGTCATCATCAGAATCAATTTCAGCGATGTGTGATTCGTCGGGCGATAAGATTATCGAAAAGAATACTGAAAACGGAAAAATTGTCTTCATAATAAAAAAGACATAGACAAATACGGCCCAGAGGGAGGGACTTATGAACAGGGTTTTGGGAATTATTATTTTAGTAGCTTCCCTTTTTGTGGGATTTCTTCTCGGTTACAGCATACCGCCGTTCATCCATTCAGGCGTCTTCAGTGACAGGGAAGAGAAAGGGGTAGAGATTTTAATAGACGAGGAAACGGAGAAATATTATGACAATTTATTCAAAGAAGAGGAGGATGAATAAATTGACACTTCATCAAAAGGAGGAGTTTAAATGGATAGGGGCTTAATGATATTAATGGTTCTTATTATAATCACAGCGTTTGTATTCGGTTTCATAAACTCCTATTCAACAGGTATACAGCCCGGCTATTTCGAAAAAGCTGAGGCGCCGGCTTACGGTGTAGGCGGGGACCTGATAGGCGCCGGTATGGACGATGAATTTCAGGAATATCTTAAAGCATTAGACCTTGAGGAAGATGATGAGTGATTTGACGAAAGGAGGTGCATCAATTTAACACTCGTTTTTTAGTGATTTAAACAAAACTTTAGTCTGGAGGTGTAATCATGGGAAAAAAATTAGTCATGATGTTTGTTATTGTAACCTTTCTAATGTCATTTGCAGGTCTTTCTTATGCAGCGACATGGGCAAACCCTGAACTGCTTCTTTCAGCCAAAGAGCTGAAAAGTAAAATCGGCAACTCTGACTGGGTATTGCTTGACTGCAGGAAGCTTAAAGACTATGCCAAGGGACATATCCCGGGGGCCATCAGCGTAGGTAAACAATGCAAGAAGGCGCTGAGGGACAAGACTTCAAGAGTATGGAGAGACACATCAAAATACGAGAAGCTTTTCAGCAAGATCGGGATAGGCAACGACACTCATGTTGTTATATATGGTGAACATATTAAAAGTGACACAATGAAAGACACAACAGTGGCTTTCTGGATACTTGAATATCTTGGTCATGATAAAGTGCATGTCCTGAATGGCGGGATTGATGCATGGATCAACGAAGGATACAGCCAGGATAATAAGCCGACAATTTTAGGTGCAAAAACGTTTAAGGCAAATGTAGTTCAAAACAGATATGCTTCAACAGACGAAATGATCGATGTTGCAACCGGAAAGACAAAGGGCATACAGGTTATCGATGCGAGGACAGGAAAAGAGTTTAAGGGAGCTGATCAGCGATCTTTGAGAGCGGGCCGCTTTCCTAACACGACCATAAATGTCTCACATAAGGACACATTTGACCAGACAAAAGACCTCGAAACAGGAAAGATGAAAGACAACGGTTTTATTTCCTATGACAGGGTTGCTGACTTCTATAAGTCCCTTGACAAAAACAAACGGACAGTGACCTTTTGTCAGACGGGTACGCGCTCGACACTGACCTATCTGGAGCTCAGACTTCTCGGGTTCAAGGACGCTGCGAACTGGGATGAGTCATGGAGGGTATACGGATCACATTATAATGATTATCCTATTGAAAACGTACAGTGGTTTGACTTCAACAGGGTCAGAAAAGCCGAAAAAAAGCTTAAGAAAACCGAGAAAAAGCTTAAGGAATTGGAGGAAAAACTTGCGGCATTGTCGCCGGAAGCAGAGGGTAAAAAATAACCATAACATCAGATCTTCAGGGAGTAAGCCCGGGCCAGTGTGACAGGCTTACTCCCTTATTTAGTGTCTGTTTATAAACTGTCTTTTTTTGTTTTTGTCATGCCCGAGATTTTTAATCGGGCATCCAGCACACATTGAAAAGACTGGATTCCCGATTAAGGACTTCGGGAATGACGGACAGAGAAGCCGAGTTTATAAACAGATACCATTTGAACTGATCAACTACATGACGGAGCGCTTGAATGAAAAAAATTCTGATTGCAATAGATGACACAAAAGGTACAGCAAATATCTTTGAAAAAACAATGCGGATCTGCAAATGCATGAGCCCTGAAGAAATAGTTCTGCTCTATGTCGAGAAGCTTGAGGGACGGTCTCTCATGGATGAAATGCTTGGTGATGCAGAGATGTCAACGCTGAAAGAAGCATTGGAAGGTACTGAGTTCAAGGATGCCCTGGACAGGAAAGCCGAAAGGATACTGAATCATTATAAAGTGCTATTGCAGAGTACGCCGCCGTCTCCTGCTGTCAGGACAGTCGTAAAGACCGGACACCCTGCTGAGGAAATCCTGAAAGCATCGGAAGAGGAGAACGTCGATATGATTTTCATCGGCTCAAGGGGGCATCGGGTAGGCAAATTCTTAATGGGCAGCGTGAGCAGAGAAGTAGCCAACAACGCTGAAGTGCCTGTCCTTCTTGTGAAGTAGCCGACTGTTATCTGATGGGATATTTTGAAAGACGAACGTCGAACATCGAACATCCAACGTCCAACGTCCAACGTCCAACGTCCAACGTCCAACGTCCAACGTCCAACGTCCAACGTCCAACGTCCAACGTCCAACGTCGAATGAAAAACAAACTTCCATTACCAGACATTCAACATCTATTTCTGTTTCTTCATTTTTCCCATTCAACATTCGATGTTGGACGTTCAATGTTCGATGTTTAATTTTATTAAAAAATGGATGAAATAACGGATAGAGGGTCAGACCAGGAATATTGATGATTTGATGTTGATAGGATATAATCAGAGCGTAAAAACAAAAGTGCCTGTCCTGTTCTGAACACTATTGCCGACTGTTGTATAATCAATGTCTGAAATGAAAGAAAAAAGCGCTCTAATACTCGAAGAAGAAGAGAAATTTGCCGTTACACTTGCATCTCAAGTTATCAATAAACCACAACTCAGCCTCTGGATGATCTTAATTCCGATTTTTTTTGTTTTTTATTTTAACAATCTTAGTAAATACAAAAATGGCTGCAAAATATTTGCCGAGAATTATATTATCGACAAAAAGCGTGCGCTGAATGAAGCAGTTGAGGTAGTTAACAAAGGAAGAGAACCTGATATCCGTGCACTGGCAGAGCTGTCAAATATGAACAGTAAGGCCCGGGAAAAACAGGCAAACATTCTTGCGCTCCTTGTAGAGCACTACACGATTCTTCTGAATTCAGATGGAGAAGATTTCGCATCGCTTATACGTGCTGCGTATGGCAGTCTGACAAACTACCTGCTTTTTGTTAATCGCCTGAACCTGGCTGAAAAAGAGGTCAATAAAGCGCTCAAACCCAACATTGAAGGTCCCAATGAGGAAATCAATGATATCGTAAGCAGTATGGAGGACCAGTCCGAGAAACTCCGGAGAGAAAC
>JBDLIC010000103.1:0-13247 GCA_039715075.1 Nitrospirota bacterium | reverse complement strand
TTCAGCCCAGCCGCCTTTGCATCCACTCTTGATAAAAAGGACGGAAAATCACAAATTATCATTTCATCTGAAACACTGACAGCGGACAATAAAAATAATACAGCTGTTTTTGAAGGAAAGGTGGTTGCAAAAACCGATGACATAACAATGTATTCGGACAAAATGATCGTTTCCTATGACAGTAAAGACAGTAAAATCATAAAAATACATGCCCTCGGAAATGTTAAAGTTAATAATGAAGAGAGGGCCCTTTTTTCGAAGGAAGCTATATATATAGACAATGAAGAAAAGATTATTTTCACCGGAAACCCAAAGGTAATTGAAGGAGAAAACATGATCACGGGGAAGCAGATAATCTTTTTTCTTAAAGACAATCGCGCGGTTGTAGAGGAAAGCAGGATGGTTATTCAAAACAGGCCGGAATAGAATTAATGCATACACTCGAAATAACGGAACTCAAAAAAAGTTACAACGGTAAATTTGTTGTTTCTGATATCAGTTTAAATATAAACTCAGGTGAAGTAGTCGGTCTTCTCGGACCGAACGGTGCAGGGAAAACGACTACTTTTTATATGATCCTTGGACTTATAACCCCGGATGAAGGCATCATTTATCTCGACGGTGAAAATCTGAGCAGTTCACCGATGTACAAAAGGGCGAGAAAAGGAATAGGCTACCTTCCCCAGGAATCATCCATTTTCAGGAAGCTGAAAGTCGAAGACAATATCAAAGCGGTCCTTGAGATAATTGACACGGATAAAAAGACCAAAAAAGAAAAACTCGCTTCTATTATGAAAGAATTCAATCTTTCCTCTTTCTCCGACAGACTGGGGTACCAGCTGTCCGGAGGAGAACGCAGGAAGGTTGAAATAGCAAGGGCCATTGCCGTCGATCCTGTATTCATCCTGCTTGATGAACCATTTGCCGGAATAGACCCACTTGCGGTCAATGAACTGAAAAAAACCCTCAGACAGCTGACTGACAGGGGTATCGGTCTTATCATAACAGACCATAACGTACGCGAGACCTTATCAATCACGGACAGAGCATATATAATAAATGACGGTCGCATCCTGGCCCACGGAGCACCGGATGATCTGATATCAAATGATCTTGTAAAAAGAACTTATCTTGGAGAGGAATTCAGACTATAATGGCACTGGAACAAAGACTTGAACTAAGGCTATCCCAAAAGCTTATACTCACACCGCAGCTTCAGCAATCAATAAAGCTTCTACAGCTGCCGCTCCTTGAACTCACCCAGGACATTAACCAGGAACTGATGAACAACCCGATGCTTGAAGAAGGAGCCGAGAGAGATTCCGAACAAAAAGATGAGTCTTCCGGACCAGCAGTGGAAGAAGAGTCATTCAGGGAACCTTCAAATGAAATAGAAGCACCGCTCGAAAAGATTTTTGGTTTTACCGCAGACAACTATTTTGAGGAAAGAGAAAGCGATGGAAGGGATTTCGGATATTTCGGTGACGGCGCGGATGAAACCACTTCCCCTTTTGAGAGGAACAGAAAAAAGACAGACCTGTACGAGCATCTTCTCTGGCAGTTAAGGCTTTCACATGTTTCAAATAAAATTGGCAAGGCTGCAGAAATTATAATAAACAATCTGAATGATGATGGATATCTCCAGGCATCTCTTGATGAGGTTTCCAGTTTTTCCGAAACAGGCATGGATGTTGCCGAAGAGGCACTTTCATTTATTCAGACACTTGATCCATCAGGAGTGGGGGCCAGAAATCTCCAGGAGTGCCTGCTCTTGCAAATAGAGCCTTTATCTCTCAACGGGACCCTGGTAGAGAGAATCCTCACTGAAGGATTTACTGAGCTGGAGGGAAAAAGGTACAAACAGCTTGCTTCAAAATTTAAGACAACACTGGATGAAATCTTTTCAGCAGTTAAAATTATCGAGGGACTTGAGCCGAGGCCTGGAAGAAACTTTTCCGGTGACGAGCCTGTTCATATAATCCCCGATGTCTACGTTGAAGAATCTGAAGGCAAATTTATCATAACATTAAACGATGACGGCATACCGAAACTGCGGCTTTCAAATTATTACAGAAAACTTCTGGCAAACAGAAAATCTCTCGGTCCTGAGGAAAAACAGTTCCTGGAAGAAAAACTGCGTTCAGCAATTTGGCTTCTAAAAAGTCTTGACCAGAGAAACAAGACGATCTACAGAGTAACAGACAGCATTCTGAAGTTTCAGGAGGATTTTTTCAGGAAAGGTTTTAGTTTCCTTAAACCGTTGAACCTTAGAGACATAGCTGAAGATTTAAGTTTACACGAAAGCACCATAAGCAGGGTAACTTCCAACAAGTACCTCCATTGTCCCCAGGGGCTTCTTGGTTTCAGGTTTTTCTTCAGCAACGCTGTCCCGTCAGCAAACGGAGATATTTCATCATCAACCGTAAAGGATATTATAAAGCGGATTGTTGCAAAGGAAGACCCTGAAAAACCTCTTAACGACAAAAAAATTGTTGAAATACTTAAAGAAAAAGGAATAACTGTAGCACGCAGAACTACGGCAAAATACAGGGAGGAATTGAAGATTCCATCTCATATTAAACGAAAAAAATGGTTCTAAAGAACCTGATTACACAAATTATAAAAACCGATTACACAGATAACTAAATGAAGATAACACAGGTGGTTCTTTAAAATAATCTGTTTAATCGCATTTTAATCTGTGTAATCAGAATAATTAGAAATTATTCAAGGAGGACTATATGAATATAATAATTAACTGCAGACAGATGGAAGTTACAAAAAACCTCAAGGACTACGCTGAAGAAAAGATCGGCAGGTTCCAGAAATATCTCACAAAAATTACAGAGGCAACCGTTACGTTGAGTGTCGAAAAACTCAGGCATAAAGCTGAAGTCCACCTCAAAGCCAATGGTTCAATAATACAAGCTGAAAGCATTACCGGTGAGATGTACTCTTCCATTGATGAGGTCGTTGAAAAGCTTGCCCGCCAGGTCAAGAAGCATAAGGACAAAATCGTTTCTCACAGAAAAAAGAGCAAATCCTCGGACCTTCCCGAGTCATCCGAAATTGTGCCTACAATCATCAAGAACAAATCTTATGATTTAAAACCGATGAGCATTGATGAAGCCGCAATGCAGATGGACCTGCTAAACAAAGAGTTTCTTGTATTCACAAACGGATCTTCGGGCAACATAAATGTTTTATACAAAAGAAACGACGGCAATTTCGGACTAATCGAACCGATTAAATGAAGTCGACCGGCAACAATCAACTGGCTGTTATTATCATTACAGGACTTTCCGGGTCAGGAAAAACCGTTGCTCTCAATGCCTTTGAGGACAGCGGTTTTTTTTGTGTTGACAACCTGCCTGTCTCCATTATTGAAACTTTTATAAACCTGAGCCTGAGAACACCTAGTATTTCAAAAATTGCTATTGGTGTTGATATAAGAGAAAGGAAGTTCCTGACAGACTTCTCAGAATCGATCTCGGCATTAAGAAAAAAACTGAAAGTAAAAATAGTATTCCTTGAAGCAGCATATGATGTACTGACAAGAAGGTTCAAGGAAACCAGACGCCCCCATCCCCTCGGTTTCAAAGACCTGAAAAGGGCACTGCATAAGGAGTCAAGCCTGCTTGTACCTATCCGTCATGAAGCCGATGAAATCATTGATACTTCAGCATTAAATCCCCATGAGCTGCGCAAACTGATAACAACTTCATACACCCGGAAGGGACCAATGGAAATGGCTGTTAACCTTGTCTCCTTTGGTTTTAAGTACGGGGTACCTTTAGAGGCAGACCTCCTTTTTGATGTCAGGTTTCTTCCAAACCCGTTTTTTGTCAAGGAACTAAAGGAACATCCCGGCACATCACCCAAAGTAAGCAGTTTTGTTCTGTCTCAAGAGGAGACGAAGCAGTTCCTGGGTAAACTTAATCCTCTCCTGAACTACCTTGTCCCTCTTTATATGGAAGAAGGCAGGAGTTACCTGACGATTGCAATTGGCTGCACAGGCGGAAGACACAGGTCACCTGCAATCTCCGAAGAAATTAAAAAAGCCCTGAAAAAACAAAAATTCGAAGTAACCATAACTCACAGGGATATGTAAACAAGAATTGGGAGGAAAAGCAATAATCAAAAAATCTCCCCTAACCCCTCTTTGCCAAAGAGGGGAATGTATGCTCTCCCCCTTTTTAAAAGGGGGATTTAGGGGGATTACTAATTATTATCCTCTCTATGAAAACAAAAAGGCACAAAAGTTTTTTACTCTTTTACTTTGGAACAAATGAAAAATGATCTATCTCGATAACAATGCGACAACCCCTTTGGCTGCAGCTGTTGTAAATGCGATGTCAAAGTGTCTTAAAGAAAACTACGGCAACCCGTCCAGTACCCACCCTTACGGAGTCAAGGCTAAACGGGCTGTTGAAAATGCGAGAAAGCATGTGGCAAAACTTCTCGGAGCAAAGCCCGAGGAAATAATATTTACATCAGGCGGCACGGAATCTAATAACCTGGCCATATTCGGGACCACAGCAAATTTTAAATCAGGCCATATCATTTCATCATGTATTGAACACCCATCCGTTGTAAATCCTTTAAAACATCTTGAGAGAATTGGTTTTAAAGTAACATATCTCCCTGTTGATAAATATGGTTTCGTTAATCCTGCAGCTGTTGACAGGAGCATTAAAAAGAACACTGTTTTAATAACCGTCATGCATTCAAATAATGAGACCGGTACCATTCAGCCGATTGCAGAGATCGGGGAAATAGCAAAACAAAAGAACATAGTTTTTCACTGCGACGCAGCCCAATCAGTCGGAAAAGTACCCGTAAATGTAAAAAAGTTAAATACAGATCTTTTAACCATAGTCTCTCATAAATTTTACGGGCCTAAAGGAGTGGGGGCTCTTTATAAAAAAGACGTCATCGAATTAAAACCGATCCTCTTCGGTGCTTCCCATGAAGGAGGATTGAGGCCGGGCACAGAGAATGTCGCCGGAATTGTCGGTCTCGGGAAAACATCGGAGCTGGCTGAAAAAGAAATGATAACAAGAGTCCGGCATATGAAAGACCTCACAAAGCTGCTGCTTCATGAACTTCGCAGACAGATTCCCGGAATAAAACTTAACGGACATCCGTCAAAGCGGCTTCCCAATACATTAAACCTTTCCTTCCCAAATATATCCGGTTCGTTGTTACTGACTATGTTAAAAAAAGAAATTGCCGCCTCTACAGGTTCCGCATGCCATGAAGGCACTCATACGCCCTCCTCTGTTCTTAAAGCAATGGGAATCAGCGACAAAGATGCACTTTCAGCGGTGAGGCTGAGTCTGGGACGGGAGAATACGGCGGGGGAAGTGAGAAGAGCCATCAGAGCTATTGTAAAAGCTTGCAGGAGTCTTTGACCCCGCTCACATGCATTTGAAATTACATACCAGAATTTGCAATTTAATAAGAACAATAAGGTAAAACAGTTTGTAACTGATAAAAAGGGACACAAGATCGCTGCGATTTTAGATATTGAAGAACTTACTCGTCTGGAAGAGTTGCTTGAAGACCTTATTGACCTGAAATGTGTTGAAGACAGAGTGAATGAACAGGGCATGAATTACGAATCCTACAGCCGTCCGCAGGGTCACGTCACATATGATAAATAACAGTATTTAAGCGGCTTTTAACTCAATGCCTTTTGTCCTTATTTCGTAAATTAAAGGAACCCAGGTATCGTTTTCGTAAGCTTTAACAGATATAGGAACAGGTTCAAGGCTTGCATCGATTTCTCCCGCTATTCTGAAAAGCAGCATACCTTCTTCAGTCCTGTCCTTTCCAAAGTCCCTTGAAACCACAGCTACATCAATATCACTGTCAGGTCTTTCATTACCTTTTGCATAAGAGCCGTAAAGAATAACTCTATCAACTGTAATACCTTCTTTTATTAACGCAGTGGTAAATCTCTTGATAATTTTTATAACTGACTTTTTAGCCATTTAAAAACCTCTCTGATCTCCTTAAACTTTTCCTTTGTATAGGTATAATTGCACTTTTTGTAGAAATCCTTTTATTCCCCCGGATATCGGGCTTCAAAATGAAATTCCATAAATTCTCTCAATTTAATATGCATTTGATCAGGGATGTCGATTTTAGATTTTCTGGCAAGATTTTCAAGCGAATGCGTATAAGGGGCATGTTTTTTTGTATTTTTGATCACCAGAGACTTGAGAAGTTTTTCTATCGCCATGTGCCCCATGAATAAAGCATATGGATATTTTTTAGCTTTAAACATCGCCCTTGCCACACCCATATCATATTTTGCACCTTCAAGCCAGTACTGAATGGTCTTATCAATATCAAACTTCAACATTTTTATATTCTGTTATTTAACATTCCCGGTTTCTTCAGCCTAAAGTCTCCGGTCTATTGTCTGACCTTTTCTTTTGAAATTATCTAATATCCTTAAAAATGCAGTCTTATCAATATAAACAATCTTTATAAATATACCACAAGTGGCTTTTTGTTTACCTGAAAAATTTAAAAATAATCCGAGAAGACTGGATGCTTGGCTCTATTAATAGGTTTATCCTGCTCTGGTTAAATATATTGTTTTGTATCACAACATGAGGATGTCTGAATCCAGGCTCAGAACCGGATGGCGGACCTAAATTAAAACTTATTGCAGCAGCTTACAGGAACCTTTAAGTTCACTTTCCTTTACAGGCCCGTAAACCGTCAGTGCAAAAGGTGATTCACTTACAAGCCTCTTTGCAAGGTTCTTCACATTATCGAGAGTTATTTTTTCTACCATCCGGATTATTTCTCCCGGTTGAAAATACTTTTTATAATATATTTCCTGCTTGGCAATATTTGTCATCATATTACTTGTTGATTCAAGGGCCAGAATAAGATTGCCCTTAAGCTGTGCCTTTGCCCGCTGGAGTTCACTGTCCGTAATCGTATCAGAAAGATTACTCATTTCATCGACCGTAATATTAACTACTTCACTGACATTTTTCCTGTCCGTCCCTGCATAAATAGCCCAGAGGCCGGTATCAAAATAGGAGACGTGATAAGAATAAATTGAATATACAAGTCCCCTCTTCTCTCTGACATTCTGAAAAAGCCTTGAGCTGAAACCGGACCCGAGTATAGTGTTAAGGAGGTGCATTGTATATCGTTCTGTGCTGCTGTAGGATATGCCCTTAAGACCCAGGCATATGTGCGCTTCAGACAAGTCCTTGTCAGCTATATGTAACCCGCTCATGAAATCAGGGGCTGTTTCAATTTTTTTATCACAGTTTCTCTTCAGGCTGCCTATAGTCCTGTTCAAATTGTCTACAAGATTGTCCTCGTCGAAACTGCCGCTGCATGCTACAATAATATTTTCCGTTCCATAATATTTATCAACATGATTAATCAGATCTTCTCTGGTAAATTTATCTATCGTCTCTTTTTTCCCTAAAATAGATTGTCCCAGGCCGCTGTCTCCCCAAATATTTTGGCTGAAAAGTTCAAAAACATAATCGGTAGGTGTATCTTCAACCATGTTTATTTCTTCATTTATAATGCTTTTTTCCTTCTCCAGTTCAGATTCGGGCAGCGATGAATTCAGAAATATGTCAGTCAGAAGATCCACGGCTTTTTCCATATATTCATCAAGAACTTTAATGTAAAACAGTGTGTACTCCGACGAAGTAAAGGCATTGATTTCTCCCCCGAGTGAGTCAATCTCCATTGCTATGTCTTCAGCTGAACGCCTGTCCGTTCCTTTGAACAGCATATGTTCAAGGAAGTGAGAAATGCCGTTAGCAGCAGTCTTCTCATAACGTGAACCGATTTTCACCCAGATACCGATACAGAGAGAATGCACTTCCCGTGCCGACTCTAAAAGCAGAGGGATATTGTTGTCAAGTAATATTTTTTTGAACATAGGCTAAGGCATCCTTAGAAATTTTTTAGAAAAAAAATCAGATGACCATAAATAATCAGCAGCATGATTTTTATTGTCATCTGAATATATTAGTAATATTGAAATAAATAATCAGAGTTACGCTTTTTCTGTTTCCTTTTCTCTGAGAACTTCTTTCCTGCTAAGACGAATACGTCCCATCTTATCTATTTCGATCACCTTGACAAGAAGTTCTTCTCCCTCTTTCAGTACATCAGTTACCTTCTCTATTCTTTCCTCCGCTATTTGAGATATGTGCAGGAGGCCTTCTTTTCCGGGTAATATCTCTACAAACGCGCCAAAGTCGACTATCCTTTTTACTTTTCCTTTATAATTCTTCCCGACTTCAGCATCGGCAACTATCCCTTTTACAATTTCTATAGCCTTTTGGGCAGACTCTTCATCTACCGATGCTATATTTATCGTGCCTGAATCATCAATATCTATCTTTGCACCGGTCTCCTCAACTATGCCCCTTATGACTTTTCCGCCCGTACCTATTACATCTCTGATCTTGTCAGGCTTTATCTTCATTGTAAATATTCTCGGAGCATATGCTGCCAGATTTTCCCTCGGATTCTGGAGGACCTCCGCCATTTTACCAAGGATGTGAAGTCTTCCCTTTTTGGCCTGTTCAAGAGCATTGGCCATTATTTCCCTGGTGACTCCGCTAATTTTAACGTCCATCTGAAAAGCGGTAATACCCTCTGCTGTTCCAGTAACCTTAAAGTCCATATCACCAAGATGGTCTTCAAGACCGAGTATATCTGTCAGAACAACCGTCTGTTCACCTTCTTTTATAAGACCCATCGCTATGCCGGCAACCGGGGCTTTAATAGGTACTCCGGCATCCATTAGCGCAAGCGTCCCACCGCATACGGTGGCCATCGAAGATGATCCGTTTGATTCCAGTATGTCGGAGACTATCCTTATTGTATAAGGGAAATCCTCTTTCGAAGGAAGCGCCTCTGTCAATGCCCTTTCCGCCAGCTTACCGTGGCCCACTTCTCTTCGGCCCGCGGAGCGGAGAAACTTGACCTCCCCAACACTGAACGGCGGAAAATTATAGTGGAGCATAAATGATTTTTTTGAATCTCCTTCCAGGGCATCAATCCTCTGTTCATCGTCTGCTGTTCCCAGAGTAACAACCGCAAGCGCCTGGGTCTCTCCCCTTACAAAAAGGGCCGAACCGTGCGTTCTCGGAAGGAATCCTACATCAGCGCTTATAGGCCTTACTTCATCAGGTTTACGGCCGTCCGCTCTGATACCCTTTTGCAGAATCGTATTACGTACAAGGTCTTTCTCGAGTTTATTGAACATGAAGGCAATATCTTTTGAGATGTCATCTTCTTCAGTATTCAGCTCATCTTTCACATCACTAAGGATACCATTGAGAGCTTCCTGTCTCATCATTTTGTCTGGAATAACAATAGCCTCTTTTATTCTTTCAAGTGAAAGACCGGAAACCGTCTCCATAAGTTTCTCGTCTAACTCCGGTGGAGTAACAGTCCTCTTTTGCTTGCCCACTGCAGACACCAGCTGTTTCTGGAGGTCAACCACTTTTCTTATTTCATTGTGTGCCATCTCAAGGGCCTCAAGGAGTAAAGACTCCTGAATCTCAAGACCGCCGCCCTCTACCATAAGGATCGCGTTCTCTGTGCCCGCTACAACAAGACTGAAATCGCATTCATCTATTTCCTGAAGGTCAGGGTTAACAACAAAAGAATCACCCAATATCCCTATTCTTACCGCACCTACAGGACCGTCAAAAGGAATATCAGATATACTCAGGGCTGCAGATACACCTATTATTCCAAGGATATCGGAAATGTTCTCTTCACCAAATGACAGCACAGAGACAATACCCTGAGTTTCGGAATAAAACCCGTCAGGGAAAATAGGTCTGATAGGCCTGTCAATCAGGCGGGAAGTGAGTACTTCTTTTTCGCTCGGCCTGCCTTCCCTCTTAAAAAAACCTCCGGGTATTTTGCCTGCAGCGTAAGCCTTTTCCTGATAATCAACAGTGAGGGGGAAAAAATCTATATCTTTTCTTGCTTCTTTTTTGGCAACTGCTGTTGCCAGAACAATTGTGTCGCCATACTTAACAATTACTGATCCGTCAGCCTGTTTTGCAAATTTTCCTGTTTCAAGATAAAGGGGCTGTCCTTTAACTTCAGTATCAACATTTGTCATTTAAATCACTTTCTGAGCCCAAGTTCCTTGATAAGCTTTTCGTATCTTCCTTGGTTAGTCGTTTTCAGATAACTCAGAAGTTTTCGTCTCTGTCCAACCAGTTTCAGAAGTCCTCTGCGCGAGTGGTGATCTTTTTTATGTGTCTGAAAATGTGAATTCAGAACATTCAAACGCTCACTGATAATTGCTATCTGGACTTCCGGAGAACCCGTGTCACCTTCATGCAACTTGAACTGCTTAATTATATTTTCCTTATGTTCTTTTGCTAAAGCCATAAAGCCGCCTTTCTTTTTAAAGAAATAGATTGTAACACAAGTTCAATCGGTATGTAAAGCATCAAAACAATTCTTTTTATGCTGTATTTTCAAGGTTACAGATATATGTAAATTATAAAAAATTACACTAAAAATTCATAGCTCTTTTAATCACTAACAGGATAAATCAAGAGGTTAGCTGACATATACTGCAAATTATAAATCAAGAGGCAATGGTACATCCATGACTTTCCTGAAACTTTTTCTATGAATAGGACAGGGACCATGGAGCTGTATGCTCTCCATATGCTGTTTTGTAGAGTAACCTTTATGTCCGCTAAAATTATAAACTGGAAACTTCTCGTGGTACTCAACCATGATATCATCCCTTACTGTCTTGGCTATAATGGAGGCCGCGGCGATAGACGCGCTGACAGATTCACCTTTAAACATCGAATCCTGTTCAATATTCACATCAGAAAGTTTCACAGCATCAATCAATAAAAAATCCGGCTTAATTTCCAGGTCATTTATAGCATGCTTCATAGCGAGCTTTGTAGACTGGAGTATATTAATCCTGTCTATAATATCTGCATCAACAATACCGACTCCTACTGCTGCGGCATTTTTCACAATCTGCCAGAAAATCTCTTTACGTTCTTTTTCAGCAATCTTTTTTGAATCTCTGAGGCCTTTAATAATAAGTTCCGCAGGAAGTATGACAGCCGCCGCAACTACAGGCCCGGCCAGAGGACCCCGGCCTGCTTCATCAAGACCGGCAATGCGGGGATACTGTTTACGGATGTTTTCATCGTATGAAAAAATTGGTGGGATATTTATATTTGAAGGCATTATCCTTGAAGAAAATATAATAGGTTATACGTAAAAACATCAAAGCATATGCTTCGTTCGTATGGCTTACAACTTATGGCGTATAACCCGCTTCTCTATTTTCTGATAAAAGTCTTTTCTTTTATCTTTGCAGCCTTGCCTTTCTTATCACGCAGATAATAAAGCTTTGCCCTTCTTACAACACCCTTTTTCACGACCTTCACGTTATCTATTAAAGGAGAATGAATAGGGAAGACCTTCTCAACGCCAATACCGTAAGATATCTTTCTGACACTGAAAGTCTCACGAATTCCGCCGCCCTGTCTTCCAATCACTATACCGGTATAGACCTGGATCCTCTCTTTTTCTCCTTCTTTAATCTTCATGCTTACACTGACGGTATCTCCGATCTGAAATTGCGGTATTTCTTTTTTAAACCCTTCCTCAACTACTTTTATGGCATCCATTTTTTATTCCTCCTGCAAAATGTTCATTTTGCTGATTACTCAGATATCCTCTTCAGAGGATATCTCATCAATTAGTTTTTTATCTATATCCGAAAGCTCAGCCTGTTCAATAATATCAGGCCTGACTTTAAGAGTCTTCTTAAGCGCCTGTTTTCTCCTCCAGGTCCATATATCTTTATGATTGCCTGAGACAAGTACCGGAGGAACAGTCAATCCTCTAAATTCTCTCGGCCTTGTATAATGAGGATAATCAAGCAATCCCCATGAAAACGACTCATCTTCACTCGACCGGTCATCTCCGAGAACACCCGGAACAAGTCTCGTTACCGCATCAATTATAACAAGTGCGGCCAGTTCACCGCCAGTCATTACATAGTCTCCTATTGAGACCTCTTCATCAACCAGCGTTCTGACCCTTTCATCAATACCCTCATACCTGCCGCAGATAAATACAAACGTTTCGTCTTCTTTTGAATATGCCTCAGCCATTGACTGACTGAACGGCCTGCCCTGCGGGCTCAAAAGTACAATCTTCCGGGATTCGCCATCTTCCTTCAAAAAATCCACGGCCCTGAATACCGGCTCAGGCGTAAACACCATTCCTGCCCCCCCGCCATAAGGATAATCGTCAACCTTCCTGTGGGGGTCCAATGTGAAGTCCCTGATATTATGGATCTTCACATCAAGCAGCTTTTTTTCCCTTGCCCTTTTTAAAATGCTTTCATTCAGATAAGCATTCAGTATATCCGGGAAAAGAGTTAGAACATCACATTTCATTTAAAGGGCTATATGCAATTCAAAGGAGAAGGGAAAACCCTTCTCCTTATCTATTTAAATAACTACTGAATATTAACAAGCTCTCCGGAGTCCTCTTCTACTCCAGTATCTCCAGGACACTGCGCTTACCGAGCTTAGTACCGGCAGCACTCAAAATAGTCCTCATGGCATGGGCTGTCTTTCCCTGCTTACCAATAACTTTTCCAAGATCAGTGGAAGCTACACGCAACTCAAAAACAGTGGTTTTTTCTCCTCCTACTTCTGCGACAACGACTTCCTCAGGTTTATCTACCAGGAACTTCGCCATTTGTTCAACCAGTGCTTTCATCATTCCACCTCCATTTGAATCCGGGTTGTTTTTAGACGCCCGAAATTTTCAAAAGATTTTTCACAGTAGAAGAAGGTTGTGCTCCGCAGCCAAGCCAGTATTTGGCCCTTTCATTATCAATTTTAATTTCTGAAGGGTCCTTCAGCGGGTCATAAGTACCTATGATTTCAAGAAAAGGACCGTCTCTCCTCTTTCTTGAATCCACTACTATTACCCTGTAGAAAGGCCTTTTCTTGGCGCCTTTCCTTGTTAATCTGATCTTTACCAAATCTTTTCCTCCATTTTATTGGGTTTTATAATACAGGATTCGGGATAAAGGATGCAAGTCCCATGAACTACAGAGTTATTTCCATTCATGTGTCAGAACTTAAATTGCGGCATTCTCATGCCCTTACCGCGCTTGAACTTCTTAAGCATCTTTTTCATCGCAAGGTGTTGTTTAACAA
>JBDLIC010000102.1:0-13416 GCA_039715075.1 Nitrospirota bacterium | reverse complement strand
TTCCGTTGATAAATCACTGGCTCATGCAGATAAATTAATGTATGAGCAAAAAAATCAAAAAAAGCTGTCTTAACTTAACTAAACGACTATACTTACTTTTTGATTGTTATCTTCATCTTTGGTATGTAGAATTGGTGTGAAATTTTAGACTACAATCCACAATTTTAATGATAGAGGCCCGTTTATCCGCGGCAGGGACTTGGATCTTTCTTATGGGGCTGCAAAGAAGATAGGTATTGTAAAAAAGGGTGTTGGAAGAGTGAAGATAGAGCATATCCCTTAATACAGATATAGAAAAAGGAAAAAATTAAAAACCGTCCCTGAATTTCCTGATTTTTGTTTGTTTTCTGGATTAAGAGCCCTGCGGAGACTTTTTAACGAATTTTCTGACTGTGAATTTCAAGTAGCCTATGAGGCCGGCCGGTGAGCTTTTCCTACTTTTCCCGCCCAGCCCTTTCGAATGCCGCTTGCGCCCCTTGAATGTCGCCACGCTTGGTGCGTGCCTGACCGATGATTCGCCAGTTCTCTGCACGCATGCGCTTGTTGCCCCTTGAGAGTGCGTTGGATTTCGCGGCGAGGTTTTCCGCTTGCCGGTATTGTCCCTGGCCCAGTCGGACGCGCGCCAGTTCTTGCCACAAAGCAGGATTGCGGGGTTCGATACGCAACGCTCGCTCCAACGATGCACTGGCTTTTTCTAGTTGGCCAGCGGACACCTGCCCGTGTGCTTTATCAAGCAAAGCCACCACGGCTGTGTTGTACGACGATTGCGGTGGTGAGCCGCCCGGCTGCAGCACCGCACAGCCTGCAAGGAGCAGTACTACAGCCAAGGATGATATGTGGCGTATTGTTGTCATCATTGGAATAGCCTTTCCAACCAACCTTTGATCGATTTGCCCAATGAACGTGGCCCACAAGGTGCGGTTTCGGTCGGCGCCGAGCCTGTAATGAACGGGAGTTCGATGGCAGCACGACATCCCTCGTCGCTGCGCAAGCCCGAGATCGGGTCGATCCAGACCCGATCGATGTTCTCCGGTTCCGGCAGGATCAGTGGCTCGGGATCCAGGCTGGCCATCATATCACCCCAAATGGTCATGGCGCCACTGGCCCCGGTAAGGCCTGTTGGTTGGTTGTCGTCGCGTCCGACCCATACCACGGCCAGGCGATCTCCGGTGATACCCGCGAACCAGCTGTCGCGAAAGTCGTCGGTGGTACCGGTTTTTCCAGCAATATCGAGGGTTGTCGACAGATAATTACGGAGCCCGCGCGCCGTCCCCTCGTTTACGACATCCTGCATGGCCACGGTCAGCAGGTAGAGTGGCGCCCCGTCGATGACCTGCTCCACGTTGAGCGGATAACGCTGCAGCGGTTCACCCTCTGCGGTTAGCACTTCACGAATCGCCCGTAGCGGTGCGCGAAAGCCACCACTGGCAACCGTTTGATAAATCTGGGTGATTTCCAGGAGTGTAAGGGTGTTCGAGCCGAGAATGCTCGAAGCGTATTCCGGCAGGTCGCGTTCCATCCCGAGCCGCTGCAGGTTCGCCATCACTTTCGATATGCCGAGCTCCAGGCCGAGCCTGGCCGTCGACACATTATACGATTTCGCCAGGGCAATCCGCAGCGGTACCTCTCCGTGAAATTCCTTATCGTAGTTCTGGGGCGCCCAGTCGTCGGTGCCCGCCTGCTGCAGAACCAGCGGACTGTCGTCAAGGCGCGTCGCCAGCGTATACCTCTGTGGTTGTTGCAGGGCCGTGAGGAAGACGAACGGTTTGATCAGAGATCCGATGGGGCGCTGGGCATCGAGAGCTCGGTTGAATCCCTCAAAGCGTGGATCACGTCCTCCCATGACGGCCTGCACCTCGGCGTTCTGAGTGCTGGTAACAATCAACGCACCCTGCAAAATTTTGAGCTTAGTCCCGCGGGCCTTTTCCAAACTCGCCAGGCGTTTTCTTAAAGCACTTTCTGCCAAGCGCTGCACCTGTGGATCGAGCGTTGTGAATATCTGCAGCCCTTCCGAGCGCAGATCCTCGTCGCGATAGTCGTGCCGTAGCTGGCGATGCACCAGGTTCAGAAACGCCGGATACAGCGATGTACCCCGGGGCGGGCGGTCGACCACGCCAAGCTGCGCTGTCTTGGCCGAACGTAACTGTTGTTCGGTAATGAATCCCTCTTCGGCCATCTCCGCCAGGACCAGATTTCGTCGTTCCAGCGCGCGCTTTGGCTTGCTGCGCGGGTTGTAATAGGAAGGCCCTTTGAGCATACCCACTAATAAAGCCGCATCGGAAAGGCCGAGATGGCTCATGGGCTTATCGAAGTAATAAGGGCTGGCTAGCCCGAATCCGTGGATCGCACGGTTGCCGTCCTGGCCCATATATACTTCGTTGAGGTAGGTCTCGAGGATTTCCTGTTTGCCGTAATGGACCTCCAGCAGCACCGCCATCACAATTTCGGTGAGCTTTCGCCTCAACGTGCGTTCGGCGGTCAGATAGAAGTTTTTGACGAGCTGCTGGGTCAAGGTGCTTCCGCCTTGCACGCTGCCGCCACTTGCTGTCGTGACGATGGCCCGCGCAATGCCCCTCGGATCAATGCCAAGATGGGAATAAAAACGGTGATCCTCCACGGCGATTAATGCATTGACCACGTGCTCGGGCACTTCGTCCAGTTTCACCAGAACGCGGTCTTCGTTAAAGCCGGGATAGATGCCACCGATCAGGGCCGGGTCCAGGCGCACCAGATGTAATGGATCATTGCCGGCGCGATTGATCAGAGCCCTCACGCGATCGTTATCGAACTCCACGCTCAACGTGATCGCATCCTGGGGACCGTCGCCAAAGACGAAGGGCCGTGTGACCAGATCCAAGGATTCTTTACGCCGGTGGTAAGTGCCCGGGTCCTGAGGGGAGGGCGCCTTGTGGTAACCAAGTAACTCAAGTTCCGCAGCCAGTTCCGAAGCGCGCAGGTTTAAGTCCGGGTACAGCTCCAACGGCCGGGCATAGACTCTCGCCGGTAAGGCCCACTGTTTGCCTTCGAACCGTGCGCGTACGGTGAAGTCCAGGTAGATCGTGTAGGCAGCAGCAAGAAGCAGTCCTGCCAGCGCGAAGATGATAAAAAATCGTTTTTTAGTTTTAATGGGTTCGCTCCAAGCCATGGTTTTCCAAGACCTTAAGAGGAGTGTCTGTTGTCAGTTTTCTAAGGTTTTCGTGGTGCACTTACAACTTAAATTCACCTTTGTGGATTCCTGTTATTGGTTAAGCTGACTCCCCACATGATCCCTCACTGCAAAAAATCTCACCAACCTTTATTATCTTTTTAAAATAATAAGAAATCGCTTTTCAAAACTTTTTAATTTTATCATAAAAATGATTATCCAACAAACATGATGTTCTCTGTATTTCTGCTCAGTATAGAATTTGATGATAAGCGTAGTAATCTTTAGCCAGCTAAATTTTATTGATTAACGTTATGTTTTAATAATATCCTCCAATTAAATTATTCGTTAACCTATAGTTTATATAGATTTAGATGCCATGGATGTGTTTTCTGTCACATGACATTAATTTTCAAAAGATTTCCCTCAATATTTGGGCGCAGTAATATTTACGGGCACCGTCTAACTGGGATTCTCTCACTGAGTATAGCGGTGTAGTCCACGAGTCATTCTGAAATTCTCTCTTACTATTATTAATCCTCAATTTTATAATACATTCAGACCAGTTATAACATGATGCAATTTTCATTTCTGCCCGCAACCACATCTGATGATATACGAAACAAATCTTCATGCTTAGTGGATTTTTTGATTTTCATTAAAATCTTGGAGCAGTCTCTTCACAATTCTTCAGAGTTCTTTACAATTCTTTACAATTTCTTCTTTTTCTCTTCATATTGATTGTTTATCCTGAAGTCAGTAATTAAATCCGGATAGATTTATTAAGGATGGAACGTCTCGTTGCCCGGCATAAAGGCCGGTCAATAAACCGCTAATTTAAAGGAGGAAGAAAAATGAGGTTACATAAAATCATAATTGCTGCAATGATTCTTTTGTTACTGCCTTTGTACTCCCATGCATCAAAACACGGGGTCCCGAGGATCGGTTTAGTTGAAGGGGATGTACAGGTGAGATCGGAAAGTGCAACTCATTGGATCTCCGCTCTCATAAATATGCCACTTATGGATGGGGACGAAATACAGGTGCCTGAAGGGGGAAGGATTGAAATCCAGCTGCATGACGGTTCATTCATTCGTCTTGATGAAAACTCTGCACTTGTTCTTCAGAAAACATATTATGATGATTTTCGTTTTCACCTGGAAAAGGGACAGGCATATATTAATTTTGCCGGACATCAGGACAGCGCTATGAAGATAGACACTCCCGTTGCTTTCATACGTACATATAACAAGGCAAAGTTCAGAATTGATACGCATGTTGATTATACAGAAATATCTGTTTTAAAAGGTGCAGTCCATGCTGACAGCCTGGAAGAGACCATTAAGGTTTATGCCGGGAAAACACTATCGATTGACAATGACCTTTATACAGATTTGTATCCCCTGGGTATATCTGATGAATGGGAGAGATGGAACCGGAGCAGGGACAGGGAATTTGAGAGGGAAGTCTACAGTTCAAGATATCTTCCCGAGGAATTGAGAATATACTCAAATGATCTCAATGAAAATGGAGACTGGATATACACGAGAAAATATGGATATGTCTGGAAACCGACTGTTTTCGTATCTGCCGGATGGTCTCCTTACAGGGCCGGCAGATGGTTAATGAGAAACAGTGATTATGTATGGATATCCTACGAGCTATGGGGCTGGGTCCCTTATCACTATGGGAGATGGGCACATAATGTTACGGCAGGATGGTTCTGGATACCACCTGCTAGCGAGGAGGTTTACTGGGGTCCCGGATATGTGGGCTGGGTCTATACTCCCGAGTATGTGGCATGGGTACCTCTTGCACCCGGAGACGTGTATTACGGATACGGTTATTACGGTCCCCGCAGTGTGAATATTATAAAAATCAACATTGGAAAACCGTATGGAAAGATTATTTATAAAAACGTATACGTAAATAATGCCGTAACCGTTATCTATAAGAATACCTTTATGAGCGGAAAGCACAGAAAATTCAGGACAAGGGGTAATCCGTTTCTCCAGAAGAAGGTCTATTTCGGCAGGCCAAAAATCAAACATAAAAAAGTTATGTATAAGACTGTTGTTAAAAAACCGTCGCGCAAATATGAGATCAGGAAAAAGCAAATCAAAAAAATAAAAAGGGAGTACCGGAAAGGACGTGACACTTATAAAAGAAGGTCAAAGCCGGAATATACAGTAAAGAAAGTAATAAAGAAAAATGGAGATGTAATTAAAGTAAAAAAGCGCAAACATGGTAACAGGATGGTCCTGAAAAAGACAACGCATAAAAGGAAACGCCACAAACCGGAATACAACTTATCAGAAAAAGACAGGAAACATAATAAGGTCCTCACTGACAGAAAAGAGAGAATATCCCCAAAGAACCGTTATGCTTCTAAACAATTCAAAAAAAATGGAGCAACAATTGAGAAAGTTAAGAAACGTAATCATGTAGATAAATTTGTCCTGAAGCAGACAAAGCCGGAAAGGAAACCCTATAAAGAGAAATACGTGTCTTTTAAAGAAAACAGGCGGGACCCAAAAGCTTTCATTGGAAAAAAACCTAAAAAATCAAAAAAGTCCCGTTATGAACGGAAACAGAACGGGAAAGTCAGGCAGGAGTTTGCTCAGATAAAACGTTCTAAAAAACAGCGGGACAGGGCCTATAAGAGAAACGAAAAACAAAAGACAGTCAGGGAAAAGGCAGAAAGGAAGAGGTAGCCGAGGTCATAACGTCTACTATGACATTGATGCCTCCCTTGATATTAAGGATTAAGGCGTTTCTGTAGAAAAATAAGAATATCTTAAAAGATGAACCTATATGCTATTGAATAAGGGGCTTGGCTATTCCAAGCCTCTTTTTTTCTGCTTGCTTTCTAACGTTAATAAACGATTTTCAGATTCATCCATTTCATTGACAACATGATGTTATGTTTTTTCTCGACCTTCCTGCATTTTGAAGATAAGTAGATAATATCAATAAGCCTCCCATAATGCCAAATCTATTGATTTATAACCATTACCAGCAACATGTCAGTCAACTTTGATTCTCTCGTAGTGGAAAATCTCAGGTAATGACTTTATTTTCCTTTCACAATAAAAACATGAAGATCATAAAATCCCCCCTTGCCCCCTCACGTATCGGATCCCGGTACGGGTCTCCGATAAGGGTCGATTCGACATCGACTTTTCCAAGGTGGGGTAACTAACAGCTCACAGGCAATCAGTTTCCTGTATAACTTTCTTCCTTAATTTCGGTTATAATGATCGGGATCCTATAACATCCGGCATTTAATGAAAAACAGTACCCTCTTCATAGCGCCTCTTGGTGCAAGAAACAGGAAAGAACCTCTTTTCAGGGAAATCATTTCACTGCATCCTGATAATGATTTTTCCCGGGTGCTTTATCTGGCACCGAATAACGCCGTCCTCGCGGACGCAAGAAGCCGGTTCTTTTCTTATCTGGTCCAGAACCTCCGGAAATCAGCATACGTCCCTTTTCAGGCCCTCACTATCAGACAGCTTGCAGAAGGCCTCTATGAAGGTATTGGCAAAGGCAATGTTATCACTGACCGCACAAGGGTGCTCATCCTGTGCGAGATACTGAAAGAAAAAAATATCGGCTATGCAACAGTGCTGGCCGACCTTTCAAAGAAAATCAGGCACTACCTGCCTGACAGGGAACTTGCGCAGGTTAAGGAAGATATAGCAAAGCTGATATTTGAGGAAAGGGCGGCTGAAAGGGCAGTAAAGTCAATAGAGGTCCTTGAGAAATACGAAGCTGAATTAAAGGACAAGGACCTCATTGATGCAGAAGGAATGCTGAAAAGCATTAGAAAGAACGTCAGACGTCGGGCGTCGAACGTCGGGCGTGAAACAGCAAACGACGCTCGACGCTTGACGCTCGACGTCTTTACTTTTGTCGTTGACGGCTTTTTCGACCCGACACCTCTTGAGCTTGAAATCATAAAGGCACTCATAGACCGCGCAGACAATGTATTGCTTCTGGCAGAAGAGAAGACGGAAATCATCAGATATCTGGAATCCCATAAAAAAGATATGGTCATAAAGAAGATTACATCCAGGCCATACAGGAAAAAAGCGGGTTATTCATCTTATCCTTCGATTGAAGAAGAGGTTGAAGGGATAGCAAAGAATATCAGAAAACTTCTTATCGACGGGATTAAACCCTGGGAAATAACTGTATGCTTTCCGGTACTCTCGAAGTACATTACTATGCTCGGAAGGATATTTCGAAAATACGGCATCCCTGCAAGCATCGGCGAAAAGCGGTTGTCCTCAACCCGGCCCTTTACGGCCCTTGAAGAAATGATGGTATGTATTGAAGGGGATTACTCCAGGAGCGATTTCCTCTCTTTCCTTACATCGCCCCACTTCCCGGCTATATCCGAAACCGTCAGGGAGCGGGCGCTCAGCTATTCATACAGGGCAGGGATAATTAAGGGAAGAGACTCCTGGCTTTCAATCAGGGAAACTTTGCTGAATTCCCTGAAAGATGAAATCTCCGAAGAAGACAGGGAACTGCTCAATGAATTCCAGACAGGGATCAACAGGATTGTAGAAACTTTTGAAAGCATTAAAAACACAAAAGAGCCCGGCCTGTTTATTGATGTATTCGAATCAGCTCTTCTAAATTTCGGGTTCTTTGATTCTCTTGATACGGAATCGGTCCAGCATGGAGAAATGATCAGCAGCAAGATCAGCGGCCAGCTTTCGGAATTCAGATTTTTCAGCAGGCTTTATAAAGACAACTGGCAGAAGGCCGGGTCCCCTGTATTTTATCTGAGATACCTGTTGTCAAACCTGAAAATTTCCGGGGAAGACCGGGATGGGGTAAAGGTGCTGCCCTTTGAACTGGCAGCGGGACTTGAAACAGAGGTGCTGTTTTTCGGCGGCGTACTGGAAGGAGATTTTCCTTCAAGGCCTGACATAGATCCCATCCTTCCGGAAAGAGTAAAAAAGGAACTCGGGATTCCCCACCTGGAATACTATCTGAACAGACAGAAACAGTACTTCATGAGGCTTCTTAATGTCCCGGTTCGTGATCCTTACTTTTCATGTCCTTCGGCAGAGGGGGAGAAGATATTCCTGCCGTCACCTTTCCTTGACTGGGAAAATGTCATGCCCTCTCCGGAATTAAATATTTTTTCTGAAGAAGAAGCCCTGCTGCGTGAAGGCGCCATTAAAATGCCGGAACAACATCCGGGGATATTCAGTGACAGCAAAATGTTCAGGACCAAAAAAGATCGTGCCCTTTTGCAGCAGAGAATCGGCCGGGTATCAAAAGGTTTTTTCGGTGTTACGAACATAGATTTCTACAGAAAATGCCCTCTCCGTTTTTATATTGAAAAAGTTCTGGGGCTGGAAGTAATTACACCGCCGCAGTTTGAGGTCGAGGCAAGGCTGTGGGGAAGCCTTGCTCATATGGCGCTGGAACATCTGTTTAAAGACGGTGACGTTGAGCCGGAAGAGATGGAAGAAAGAATATTACAGGGCCTTGAAAAAGGCCTGAAGCATTTTCCCATAGGCAGTTTCTGGGCTAAAGTCGCAAAGGAGATTTTCAGGAAACTCCTCCCTTCACTTAAAGAACAGGAGATGAACATCCGGCTGCAGGGCTTCAGTCCATTCAAAGTGGAAGAGAAATTGAAGGCAGAGATAGATGGGTTGAAATTGAAAGGGAAGGTTGACAGGGTTGACCGGAAACAAACTACGAATGACGAATTACGAATGACGAATATTGAACGACGAACTACTAACGACGCACGACGTCCGACGGTCGTTCTCATGGATTATAAGACGGGGAATATTGATAGTCATAGTCTGCAGCTGCCGCTTTATGCTGCCATGTGGCAGGTAAATTTTAATGATCATGTTGAGAAGCTGGGGTATTACTCATTAAAAGAAGGGAAGGTCACCTGGTATCCCGGGAAAAAAGTAACGATGGAAGAATTTATACAGGGTGCATTGCAGAAGACGAAGGAGCTTATTGAAGAAATTCGGAAAGGACAATTTCAGCCTGAACCTTTTAAGGATAGCGAGTGCAGGTACTGCTATCACGGGCCGTTGTGTAACAAATAAGGTCTGCATTCCCCTCCCGAGTCGGGTCTCACGAGGGTCGATTCGACTTTAGCAAAGAGGGGCCAGGGGAGATTTTTCAAAGAAATTATTCGTAAAATCCCCCTTAATCCCCCTTTGCCAAAGGGGGAAACCTGAGCAGTTAAGGTTTTTAATAAATGAATTATCTGGATACAAACAAAAGCATAATAATATCTTCACCGGCAGGTTCCGGTAAGACCGAAAAACTTGCGAGACGATATATTGCCCTGCTCCAGAATGGCGTGGACGTTGAGAGGGTGCTGGCCATTACTTTTACTGATAAGGCCTCCGCAGAGATGAAGCAGAGGATATTGAGGATCCTCAAGGAAGAGGACAGGGACCTTTATATGAAGCTGATGGAGAAGATGCCGCTTATGAGGGTATCGACCATTCATTCATTTTGTGGAAATCTCCTGAGACGATTTTCTTTTGAGGCAGCGGTTGATCCGAATTACAGAATAGAAGATGCCGTAGAATCACGCATGGCATGGGAGGAAATCCTCTACGAAATTTTGATGGACGCCGGCAAGGGCGACAGGGGACATGAACTCTTTTATCAGATGCTTTCTGAAAAAGGTTTCAGGGGACTTGACTATCTCCGCGCTACCATAGACTACCTCTATCAGAAAAACCCCTTTTCTCTCGAGGCAGGTGTATTTGATTATGTTCCCCGAACATCAGACACCATAAGGGAAGAGCTTCTTTCATGGCCGGGCGCAGGCGCGGTAATAGAAGGGTACCGAGATTATCTGGAAGGAAATGGTTCGGAACGTACAGCTGCAATCGAAAAATTATTTCTGACAGACAAAAAGGAGCCGCGCAAACGTCCTGCACCAGCGCTGAAAAACATCGTTGATTTCCGGGACTGGTCAGCAAAGATGTATTTGGTATGGAAAGACCGGAAAATCCTTGAACATGTGGAGAGGACCGGGAGAATACAGGAGGTGTATAAACTGTGCCTCCATAGATACACTGAAAAAAAGAGGGCAGGAGGGTCACTCGATTTCAGCGACCTTGAGCACCTTGCATACAGGATGCTTACCGAAGATCCTGAATGGGCCAATATCCTTTACGCATTCGATGAAAAGACCGACCATATTCTTGTAGATGAATTCCAGGACACAAATACATTTCAGTGGGAAATAATCAACAGGCTGACAGAAGAGTGGCGCTCGGGAATGGGCTCAAAAAGGGAAGAAGGTGTCCTTCCCACTGTCTTTTTTGTGGGTGATGAAAAGCAGTCGATATATTACTTCAGGGGGGCAAATGTTGAGATATTCAGCAGGGCAAGGGAAAAGCTGCAGGAGTGGCTGGGAGAGGAGTTCTGTTACGAAGAGGTTACGGATAATTACCGGAGCCTTCCTGCAATAATAGAATTTACAAATCGTCTCTTTTCAGGAATCATGCAGACCGGCGAAAAGACCTTCCCATGGATAACAAGATATACAGAGTTTAAGGCCAATCGGAGCATCGTCCCTGACAGCGGACGGGTTGAGGTTATTTTACTGGATGATGAGGAAGGTACAACTGCAGAGGCAAAACAGAAAGAGGCAGAGGTCATTGCCATGAGGATAAAGGGGCTTGCAGGCAGCTATCAGCTGACTGACAGACAGACAAAACAACAGAGACCTTCAAAATACATGGACATGGCCATTCTCTTGAGAAAAAGAACACATCTGAAAAAATATGAGCAGGCTCTGAAGAAGTACAACATTCCCTTTGTTGCCGTAAAGGGAATCGGTTTTTACCAGGAGCCGGAGGTGGCCATGCTCAGGGCCCTCGTCTTTTTTCTCTCTGATCCGCGCGACGATTACAGCCTCTATCTTCTTTTGAAAGGCCCGCTGTTTCAGATAAGTGAGGGGGACATTATTGAACTGATAAACTGTGAAGGGGAAAGTCTGTTTTCAAAAATGCAGCACTTGACGGACAAAAACATACAGACTCAAGAAGGACCGTCACTCCCTCTTTTCCCTGTTGAAACTGCTGCGGGTAAACCTGATCAGCTCAAGTCCGCCGCAATGCAGCTCCGGGAGTGGTTATCAATGACGCATGTACCGCTTGCTGAATTAATCGAGGAGGTCCTTGTCAAGACAAGAGCCTGGACACATTTTCATGAGGCACAGAGCAGTGCAAACGTAAAAAAGTTCATCAGAATCGTGGAAGGACTTGAGTCAGACGGGAAGTCCCTCATAAGGATCAGGGACTTCCTCGAAAGGACCCTTGATAAAAATGATGAAGCAAAGGCAAACGTAAATACCGAGGGAATGGATGCAGTAAAAATAATGACCGTCCATGCGGCAAAGGGGCTGGAATTTCCCATAGTCTTTTTCCCCGGCCTGGAGGAGCCGTTTGGAGTTCAGGCAGGCGAAAACCTTGTGTACGAAAGGGACGGGAAATTCTTTTTCAAATCCGAACCGGAATCCTCAATCCGCAAACAGGACGATGATTTCCTGATCCACCAGGCAAAGGAGGAGGAAGAACAGAAAAGACTTTTTTACGTTGCAGCCACAAGGGCTGAAGAGGCCCTTTTCCTTTCAGGTCAGTGGAGCGACAGGGACAGGAACTTTCTGACATTCCTTAAACGCAGCCTCAGCCTCGAAAGAACGGATTCAGCATATACGATTGAAGCAGACATTCAGGGTCTTTCTTTGCTCATGGAAGAGGACGTAAAAATGCTGTATGAACATGCTTCAAAACATGAGGCCGCGAAGAAAGTACAACCTCCAATAAATGCTCTCCCCGTAAAAGTCATAAAGCAGACACCCTGGAGGTCTGTAACAGAAACAGTGGACATCAAAAGAAGGCACGGCAAAGACTGGCTTGTCCTGGGGGATATAATACACAGGATATTCGAGGGCATTTCCAAAAAAGCCTTTCATGAAGAGGATATCAGATCGAGGGCATTAAAAATGCTCGAGTCCCGGGGAATTCAAAAGGAACGGATAGAGAAAGATTTAAACACTATTGAAGCTGACATCACCCTGCTCAGGGAGAAGGGCATCTGGCAAAAAATTGTAATGCCCCGGAAAGATTCATTCGCAGAACTTCCCTTTATGCTGAATGATGAAAACAGTATTTATTCAGGAAGGATCGACAGGATAATAAAAGAAAACAAAACATATAATATTTATGATTACAAGACATTTCCGGTAAAGGAAAAGGAGATGGCTTATTATTTAAAAGAATATTCTGCTCAGCTTAATATATACAAGAAAGCGGTTAAGAAACTTTTCAATTCTGAAGACGTAAGATCGTTGATCGTCTTCACACATACAGGGGATGTGAGAGAAATTTAAAAATGAAAAGACCATTCGGCCAGCATTTTCTTTTTGATAAGAACATACTCCGAAAGATTATTGACGCAGGCGGTGTAACCTTAAAGGATACTGTTGTTGAGATCGGCCCGGGGCTGGGGCCTTTAACAAAGCTGCTTTCGGAGCGGGCAAAAAAAGTTATTGCCATAGAATTTGATAGGAAACTGATCAGCAGATTACGGGAAAATCTTTCAGAGAAAAAAAATGTGGAGATAATAAATGCCGATGCCCTTAAGTTCCCCTATGAGACTATTAAAGGCAGGTTCAGGGTTGTTTCAAATATTCCCTACAATATTACAACGCCTATAATCTTTAGACTTCTTGAACACAAAAAAAAGGTTTCCTCTATGACACTGCTGATGCAGAAGGAGGTGGCAAAGAGAATCGCCTCACCATCGAATTGCAAAGAATACGGTGTACTCTCAATTTCCACACAGTTATATACGAAGCCAATATTGAAATTTACGGTATCCAGAAAGGCCTTTTCCCCGCCTCCGAAAGTTGATTCAATGGTGATTAACTTCGAGGTCTTCCCTTCAACACGTTTTAGTGTAAAAGATGAAGTGATGCTGATGGATGTTGTAAGGAGCGCATTTTCACAGAGAAGAAAGACCATCATAAACGGCCTGAAAAAATTTGAAGGTGCAAAAAATGCTTTAAATGACGCGGGGATTGACCCCAAGCTCAGGCCGGAGAATTTGAGCATTCAGGATTTTATAAGAATATCAGATTCTCTGTCCGATAAGTACTAGTGTCACGTCAACCTTGTAATGTCGCATATAATAAGGTATACTTTCTTCATAACCAACCAAGGAGGATTGTGTATGAAGAAATACATAGTGACACT
>JBDLIC010000101.1:0-13438 GCA_039715075.1 Nitrospirota bacterium | reverse complement strand
TACCGGAATTCACATTGAAAGCAAAAGTCCTTTCCATGCATTATTTTATCTTTGCAACCATTTTGGTCTATAATCCAGCAGATCCTTCCTCCGTTCTCACCCCCGTTTAAACCGTCCGCAGAAAGAAAAGAAGATACAGGACAGACACCAAGTTCATCGCTCCTCTCTCCTCCGGCTTCTCTCCCGCACTTCTTAAACTCCCAGCAGTTGTATTTTTTCATTTCAGCATTGCCTCATTGAGTTACTAAATTTCCTTTTTCTTTTTCTGAAAAAGCTCCCCAGTTTCCTGTCCCCGCGTCACAATCCGGCTCATTGTTTTAAACTTTTTGTGTGTTAAACATTGTAACGCTCAAAAATCTCCATTCTTACCGGACAATTACAAAAATGGGAATATCCAAAAGATGTCCTGTAATCACATATATTGTTATTCACTAAATTCACAAACAGCAGTTTCCCGTTAATCATATGGTCAACGCTGCAGAGACATTTTTTCTCTCCCTCAAGACATGCAAAATTTTCATTACATTTCACGGTCTCATTTAATGTTTCAGTGTCCAGCTCGTATTTCATTCCGGATTTTCCTCCATAGCGGTCATAGATAAAAGCCGCTTATATTTTTATAACATATTATTCGAAATTATAGAGGGTTAATGAATGGTAATATAAGGGTAATTTTATCTACCCACTAAGAAATAGACAGAAGCTTCGTCTGGAGATTGATTTTCTTATTATTAATAGAGAGTTTCCTTCTGATGCTTTTCCGGTGTGCCTTTACCGTATCCAGTGATATATTGAGAATTCCCATAATGTCCTTGTCCTGCTTTCCGTCTTTGATAAGGTCCGCCACCATTATTTCCTTTGGTGTAAAATTAAGGTGCTGAAAGGATAGTTTTGCTGAAAATGGAGATACTATCTCTTTGAGGTTTGACTCAATAATACTGAGATAGTCAAGTTCATCCGACATTTTCCTGTTCTTTTTTAGTTGTTCGATATAAGGCATAATTAATTGTTTTACATTCGACAGGATATTATTCTCAAATTCATTTCGGTCCTTTCCCCTCTGCTTGAGCAGTACCTTCAGCGCAGTATTACTCTCCTGGAGTTCTTCTGCATGGAGCCTCATTTTCTTTTCCGCATCCTCAAGAAGCCTGACAGCAGATTCAAGTTCAGCTGTGCGCCCCTTTACTTTGGTCTCCAACATATCCCTGCTCTCTCTTAATTTTTGCTCCATCTCATATTTGTAGAAGGCTATCTCAACGACCATGCGAAGTTCCTGGTCCTCAAAGGGTTTGATAATGTATCCGAATGGCTCTGTTGCCTTTAAGCGTTTCACTATAGCGCTATCAGAGTGTGCAGTCAGGTAAACAACAGGAATGCCGTATTCAGTGCGCATTTTTCCAGCTGCCTCTATTCCGTCCATTTTACCGTCAAGGACTATATCCATCAATACCAGGTCCGGCCTGTCCCCAGCCGCGCTTTCCACTGCCTCCTCACCTGAAAACTCAGTGGATGTAACTGAGTACCCCATATCTTCCAGACTGCCTTTTATCCTGATGGCTGTTATCCCCTCATCTTCAACAACCATGATACGTTTCTTTTTCATTATGTGCGCTCCATAAATGTTATTCTGAACTCCGTACCCTTTTCCCTTCTTATCTCTATTTCTCCATGCAGTTGTCTTGTAAGTGTAGAAACAAGGGTCAACCCCAATGATCCGGTTTTCCTGAAATCCAGACCCTCCGGTATTCCAACACCATTATCGTTGACAATGAGTTCTATCAGTGATGATTGTGGAATTCTCCGTAAAACTACCCGCAACTGACCCTCTCTGCCCCCGGGAAATCCGTGTTTCAGGGAGTTCGATACCAGTTCATTAATGAGCAGCCCTAGTGGAACGGCATCATCTATTCCAATAGAAATATTCTCCACCTCAATATTTAATGAAACTCTCCCTGGAATTAACCGGTAAGATGAAAATATACCTGTCACCACCTCTTTCAGGTAAGAACCAAAGTCTATATCAGCAATATCTTCCGAGCGATAGAGCTTTTCATGTACGAGTGACATTGATTTAATCCGCCCCATGCTGTCATTGAACATCTCCCGGTATTTACCTTCCGGGACTTTCCCGGCCTGAAGTTTAAGGAGACTCGAGATCACTGCCATATTGTTCTTGACACGGTGGTGTACTTCCCTGATAAGCACCTCCTTTTCTTTTAGTGATGCTTTAATCTTCTCTTCAACCTTTTTGCGATCAGTGATATCAACTGCAATTTCCAGTCTTACAACTCGACCGTCTATCCACTCAATTGCCCGATCACGGATATCATACCACTTGCCGTTTACCGTATTCTGAAATTCCCAGTTATATACACCTGCCGGTTTGCCGTCAGCGGTCAGCAGTTTATCATTTGTACAGAAACTGCACGGCGCTGTCTGATCGGTCTGAAGAGTCTGCCAGCATACCTTTCCTTTCAGATCGCCAAAAATATCTCTTAAGTATTTATTGACATACAATATTTCATATGTCTTCATATCAGCAACATACACAATTCCATCAAAGCTGTCCAGTACAGTCGTAAATACTTCATATGATTGTTGCAACGCTCTTGCATTTTTATTACGTTCGGTAATGTCCGCTCCCGAAGCCAGAGTTGCCAGTATGTTACCCTTTTCATCTCTGAAAATAGTGTTATACCATGCTATCAATCTCTCTTCGCCGTTCTTTGTCAAAACTTCATTTTCATCATATTCAGCAGGCTCAATCTCACCTGCCATCAACTTATCAAAGATGTTCCTTGCTCCATCTCTCATCCTCTCGGGAAGATAATTATCAAACCAGTTTGTTCCTATGATCTCTTCTGTTTCACACCCCAAAATATCACAGCCTTTTTTATTAATGAGGATTACTTTCTGATCAGCATTAATCATTACTACCATAACCGCTGATATATCAAGATACTTTTGTAATTTCTCTTTTTCTTTCTCCAGTTTCTCTTCCGCAGTTTTTCTCTCGGCAATCTGAACATGCAGGTTTTTCACGGTTAATTCCAGTTCAGCCGTACGCTCTTTCACTCTTACTTCAAGCTCGTCTTTTGCTTTTTTAAGTTTCTCTGCTACTTTTATATGTTCCGTAATGTCTCTGGCTATACCCAGGACCCCAATGATGTTTCCTTTTTCGTCCCGCAAAGGGATATCTTTGTATTCGCAGATAATCCCGGTTTCTTTAAAACAGACTTCAAATTGCGGGCTTTCCCCATTCAGTGTCCGTAAATATCCTTCCGTTGCCTTGCTTAAATTTTCATCGTCAAAAAGTGGAGCAAATGATTTGCCAATGAATTCTTCAGGTTTGTGATTAGTCAGCTTTTCAAAGGCATCATTTAAAAACAGAACATTTCCATGATTATCGCAAATATAAGCAAGATCGTTAATTTGAGAGATTAATATCTTATATTTTTCTAAATCTTTTTCTACCTTTTTACGTTCATCAATCTCCCTGTTCAACTCATCTCTCGATGCAGTAACAATCTTTAAATTCTCTATCATATGATCAAATCTTCTGGATAGCTGGCCGATTTCGTCATTTAAATCTATCCCTACTTTATATTCCAGATTGCCGCTGCTTATCATTTCAGTCCCTTTGTGCAGTAACTTGATAGGGTCTGAAATTGACTTTGCAATCCGGAAGGCTGCTATTATCACACCGATAATAGCTAACAGGCCAATAAACAATGTCCATTGTCTAAGCTTATAAATCGGGGCATACACTTCCTTAAGGTCCTGCTTTGCGACAAATCCCCACCCGGTCCTCGGAATATGAGTATAAGCGGCAAGGACCATCTCTCCCCTGTAGTCTTCTGTTTCCACAATGCCGGTATTGCCGCGGGAAGCCTCTACGGCAGGATATGCCTTGATCTTCAGGTTAAGAGGAGCGTTTTCATGCCAGCGCAGTTCATTCAGGGCAATAACATCACTGTTAACAATGAGGGTTTCACCGGTTTTGCCCATGCCGGTACGATTCAGGAGAATATCATACAGTGAGGCCTCAAGGTTTATCCTGGCAACCACTACACCGAAGATGTGGTCCTCCCTGTCACCTTCACCAAAAATCGGGCTGTAAAATGCCATGCTCGGTCTGTCTTCACGTCCGGAAAAATAAATGTCCCTGATATATACCTGCCCGTGCTGCAGTTCCCCGGAAAAATATGGCTCTTCCCTGCGGCTCTCACCTTCATGACCTTCATCAGTGCAGACCAGGATTGTTTTTGTATGGGGGCTTATAATCTGCATTTCTGAGAAGGAATTATAATTCTGGAGATACCTCCTGAGAAAGTTACGTGCGTCTGTAACGATCAACATATTTTTTTCAATATCTTCCTCTCTCCCTTCGTGGATCTTTCCCATTTTTCGGATCTCTATGTCTGAAACAATAGTTCGGATATCTCCGGTCCTTTCATCAAGCCAGTTGTTCAGCTCTTTAACCTTAAGGTCTCTGACAGCCTCAAGCTTGTTGAAAATAGCCACTTTCCGGGACGTTGCCATATGCCCGTAAATTATAATGTCGACAAGAATCAACGGCAATATGGCGATTATAAGGAACCAGAACGTCAGGCGTGATTTAATGTTCTTAAATTTATACAATTTCCCAATTTCACCTTTACTCCGTTATAAAAGCTTTCTAACAGGGTTTATATCTAAATAGAGTTTGTGTATAAACTACTGCTTTTTATTTTTGTCATACCCGAAGTTAGTAATCGGGTATCCAGAACTCACTGAAAAGACTGGATTCCCGCTCAACAGACTACGAATGACGGCTTGAAATATGACTTTATACACAGATTCTAAATAGTCTGCTTAATTTAAAACTACCATTAAATTATATTTCCGTCCATTTAAAATTAACATATACATATTAAGCAGTCAAAATCGAATTTATAATGATTGGCAGAAATTGGGTTTCAGGAGAGGAAGTTTATGAGGGATTATCTGTGGATTATTTCACTCCACAAACCTGTAGCCGGCTCCCGGAACGGTAATAATAAATTTGGGATTTGAAGAGTCTTTCTCTATTTTTTGCCTGAGATGCTGGATATGGACATCTATTACCCTGCTCCAGGAATATATATTGGAGTCTTTCCAGACATTTTTCCTTATTATGTCTCTGTTCAGTGCTTCACCCCTGTGCAGGACAAAGAAACAGAGAAGCTCATATTCTTTGGGAGTAAGATCAATTGTTTTTCCTGAAAGCGTAACCAGGCGCTTCTTAAAATCAATTCTTATATTCTTAATGGTTATAACTTCTTTGTGTGCAGCAGGGCCCACTCTCCTGAGGCACGCCTTTATCCTGGCAAGCAGTTCAAGTGTTTCGAAGGGTTTCACTACATAGTCGTCAGCACCGCTTTCAAGTCCGAGGACCTTGTCCGAGACCTTGTCCTTTGCGGTGAGCATGATTATCGGTATCTGGGGATAATCACTTTTTATTTCACGGCATATCTCTACTCCATCACCGTCAGGCAGCATGACATCAAGGAGTATCAGGTCCGGCAGGGTTTCCGAAATTATCTTTCTTGCCTCTTCCCAGTGGTCTGCAGTATCGACCTCATATGACTGAAGTTCAAGATTTGCCTTCAGCACTTTCAGGATGTCTCTGTCATCATCTACAGCGAGTATTTTATTCATGCCAAATCTCCCAATGTCTTCGGCAGGGTAAAGTAAAAAGTGCATCCTTGTTCAGCCCTGCTGCTCGACACGTCTATTGTACCGTTATGAGCTTCGATAATACCTTTGCATATGGCAAGTCCGAGCCCCGTACCCTGTCTTTTGCCTATTGTATAAAATTTGTCGAAGATTTTCTTAAAAATTTCTTTGGGTATTCCCCGTCCTTCATCTTTTATCGCAACGGTAACGGACTTGTCTGTTTCAATAACGACTATTTTTATTTCCGCATTCTCCGGGCTAAATTCAATCGCATTAGATATAAAATTGATCAGGACCTGCCTTATCCTGTCTTCATCAACGGGAACAACTACACTTGACTTAGCCTCTATTCTGAAGGTAACATTTTTTTCACTTGTCTGTGACTGAAAACTTATTGCAACTTCCTTTATCAGGGGGAGCAGGTTTATTTCGGAAAGGTGCAGATCGAACACCCCCGATTCAATCCTTTCCAGGTCCAGTGTATCATTGACCATCCGTATCAGTCTGTCAGCATTATTTTTTATGACATCAATAAACTCATTTATCTCTTCAGTATCCTTATCAGATGACGAAAGCCCTGAAATTCGGGCTGATATATAGTCCATAGCTCCCTTGATCGAGGTCATGGGGGTCCTTAATTCATGTGATATTTTAGCTATAAAATCAGACTTCTTCTCGTTAAGGCCTGCAAGTCTTTCATTTGCCTCTTCAAAACTCTTCGTTGCCGCATGGACTTTATCTTCAAGGCTTGTGTAGTACTCAGCGAGGGAGTGCGCCATTTCGGAAAATGAATCGCAAAGGTCTTCTATTTCATCACCGGTTTTTATCACCAGTGTGTCTTGTTTCTTCCCCTTTGAAAAATCTCTCATTGATGCCTTCAATTCTTTTACAGGCCTAAGGACAAGTTCTTTCATCATTATGTACAGCACTAACAGCAAGATACTTATCGTCGTAACACTCACAAGTATCATACTCACCCTCTCTGAGCGTATCATCGAAAGGGCGTAATCCATAGGCACGGACACGCTTATACCCCCCCTGACATCCCCAACCTTATAGCCCTGATGAGAGTGGCATTTCAGGCAGGACTCTTCAATATAAAGTGGCGCCATATATCTGTAAAAGTGAGAAGGGCCTATTTTTTCCACCGTTGTCGCGTCTTCTTTATTTTCAGACTCAAATACCTTTAATGATCTCTCTTCGAATGCGTCAGGGGCATTATCCGGATTTATAAGTTTGAGGCTTGTTATATGAAACCAGTAACGCCCCTCCTTTTTTGCATATTGAGAAAGCTCCTTGGTAACCATGGCAGGACTCTCTTTTAAATACGTTCTGCCTTTTACATCCACTATTTCTGATTCCTTAAGATAAGGGCTAGGAGTTTTCCAGGGTGCAAGGACAAAAACACCGCCATGATCAGCAACCCACCTTCTCGTAAGCACGATCTGCTGAAATAGTGCCTTGGCCTGTATGTCCAGCTGCTCATATATGAGTTTTTCGTGTTTAATAGAAATCAGGTAGAGGGACACCCCCATGGCTACAATCAGCGTGACTGCAACACCAATAACAAATTTGTGGCTAAGGCTTATCTTTAATGCCCTGAATTCTTGAAGTAACCTTTTTACCGTTTGCATAAATTAATAAATATCTCCTTAATACATTGTATGAGCAGAGGGAAGGCAAGTCAATTTAATTGTATTGATAATCATATTTGCCTGTCTAAGTTTTTCCAGGAGAATGCCGATAAGAGTATCAGGAGGATTAAGTGGTTCATCCGGAGAAGGAGACACCATGACAGCAAAAGAGACAATAGGCATAATCAGCAATTCCTCCCTATGGAAGATACTTTCCAGGAAAGAGAGGCTGGAAGCCATTGCTTATACAATGGCACTCACCGGGTCCGAGCCCGATGATGAAGATGTAAGCGATCTCATCGGCGAGGTTTACGCCGATTAACTAATTTCAGTCTCAATGAAAAGGAAAAGCATATTTCACTTGCAGGGCTTTTTTCGTCCCGATATCCTGCCAATATATTTCTGCTATAATGACAAAGTTTTACATTTAAGTAAGATTTTTTAATGCAGAACCTTTTTAAAAGCACCCGTGTATTTAATAACTTTCGATAATTTAAAAGCCCTCTGATATAATCTATATAAAATTTTCACATATAAAGGAGGAAAGCTATGCAGGTTCTGGTTCTTTATTACTCAAAAAGCGGGAACACCAAGAAGCTCGCTGAAATAGTTGCCGGAGGTGTTGAATCAACAGGTGTGAATGCCGTTCTAAAAAGCACACAGGAAGTGACAAAGGATGATTTCCTTAATTCAAACGGGGTCGTTGCAGGCTCGCCTGTATACTTCGGGGTAATGGCTGCTGACCTTAAGAGGATCTTTGATGAGTTCGTCGGGACACGCAAGAAAATGGAGGACAAAGTCGGTGCAGCCTTTGCAACCGGCGGCCACCATTCAGGCGGTAAAGAGACCACTATTTTCTCGATCCTTCAGTGCATGCTTATTTACGGAATGATAGTTGCAGGTGACCCGATGAGCGCCACGGGACATTATGGCGTAGCATGCCTTGGGGCACCGGATCAACAGGCAGAAGATGACGGTTTCAAGGTTGGTGTGCGTGTGGCTGAACTGTGCAAACGATTGAAGCAGGACGGATAAGCAATAACTGTCTTTATTTGGTGATGATTTCAGGCGGCAATCAATACTCATTGAAAAGATAAGAGTTAAATGATAATTTACTATAATAATGAAATATTGGGATGGATCGGGACATTAACAACATCATGTTATGTTCAGAATGGGGACAGTTCAGAGGTTACCGATAACACCTTTAAAGAAACGATTTTAAAGAATTGAAATTTTGAGGATTATGGTTTGAAAGTTATAATGGAATACTAGATACGAAGTTGTTATAGAATTTACAAAGGAGCCAGAATAAATCATATTTCCATATAAAATTCTTATCTTTTCATGAATAGGTATTCTTGTAACAGATCTCTTTTCCATAGTATTTATTTAAAAGAATCAATTTGCTAAAATCTATTGAGTTACGTGCCTTCGTTTATCTGGTTGTCTTTAATTCCTACCGTTAATTCTTCTGGAGAATATGTATTTAGTTGAACATAATATTTATAATATTCCCTTAAATAGGACTTTAGCTCAGGAGCTGTATTTATTCCCAACTTCTTTAATTCAGTATATATTTCTTTTCTGGTCAGTGGTATCATCTCTTCTAACCTTTTCTTAATAGAGCACATTCCTTGCAGATCATGAAACTATCTGATCTTGGTGTTATAGCGGGTAGTGTCAGCCCTACATTTTTTGTATATATGAATTATGAGACCTGAATTCTGTAGGGCTGACACAACCTTGTTTGCCTTAAATTAGATTATTCCAATATGATAACGCCTTCCGGTGCGTTGGTGGCTCTTATCTCCTCGATACTCAAAGTACCCTGACCGATATTTGCCCATGCGTTTGCAGTGCCGTTTGTGGAGTCAGTTGAACTGTTGATCTCAGCCTTAACGGTGACTGTATGAACTCCCGGTGTCAGGTTAGCAACGATAAAATTAAAATGGTGTGCTGACATGGTCTGCAGAATGAGCTCGATCATTTCATCGGTTACGAGGCAGTCTTCTGCGATATCGAGTGTTCCGTCACCGGTCTCTGGATCTACTGATAGCGTGCAGCTCTCAATAACGCCGCCCAGTTCAGCAGAGAGGGTCTGGCTGCGTTCGTCAAAGGTAACAACACCCGGCTTTGCCATCTGCTCATCGGGGGTACCTTCATCGATGACTACCTTAATATCTATTCCTGCTGTAGCGTTTGACGAATCCTTTGCCCCGCCCTTGCTCTTGACTTGGGTCAGCGTATAGAGGGCTGTTTCAAGGGAAACGCCGATAAGAAGATCTTTCTGGTTAGGGGTTTTTATTGTTGTGGTTAACACAGGATCAAAACTGTGGGTCTCACTCGTTGCGTCGATCAATGTCAACGACGTCACAGCGACACCAGCCTTTGAAGACGGCTGTGCAAAAACAGATGATGCTGCAAAGACTAAGAGTACTGCTACTGCTAATACGAGTAACTTTTTCATCTTTAATACCTCACTTATTGTTATTTTGTTTGCCAAAGGCAAACGGTTACGGCAGCAAGACTACAACAAGATTTCTCTTAACGATATATCACCCCACTTTCCATCGTTAATTTCCTAATGCGTCTGGGCAGCCTATTCAAGCAAATATCGCTTTAGAATCAGATTACGATAGCTTGGTTATTACCTCAGCCATGTACCCAAACATGTGCCATTGAATACCTCAAGACACATAAGCCAAATAATATGTCACCTTATAAGACATTGATAATTAAGCTTATTTAAATGAAATGTTTTTAAAAATTATTTAATTAAATGAGCGAATAAGAGTAATTATTTATCTAAAATAAATGTAACCTTATTTTACATTAAAATTATATTAATGTCAATCTAATTTACATGTAATTATTTTTTACGCTGGGAGGAATTATTGGTCTATAGGGATGAAACTATGGGGTATTGAAAATTTAATAAACGATTTTCAGATTTGTCCATTTGATTGACTCATAGGTGTTAGTGAGGTTTTCTTCCGGCATACTATTTAAACTGTTCAAATGTAGGGGCAGGCCCCTGTACCTGCCAGGTTTGCGCAAGCGATACAGGGAATGGATTATTTACAAGAAGATCAAAAAAGAACAAACTATGCAAGCAAGGCAACCACAGGGGGATTGCCCCTACAACAACATTGCTGTTAATGTAAACATTCAAACCTGAAATCTATTCATGTTATTATTATCTTTCAACTACACATCCTGGCAGAAATATTCCTCATTATTACTATAACGGGTAATGATTGCTTTTTTATATTCCATGTCCTTTATAGAGCGCTGCCACTTCTTCATTAAACTGGTGAAGTATAAACTGTCTGCGAAGTTTGAGTGTAGGTGTCATGAGACCGTTTTCGATTGTCCATGGTTCATGCAGCAGGACTATGCGCCGGATTATGGCATAGCCGGGGAAAGCACTCATCCGTGATGAGATCCGCTGCAGTATATAATTCAGCAGGTTCCTGCTTTTAAGAAATGCAGGGTTGTCAGGATCAAGGTTAAGCTTCTTTGCCAGAAGTTCCTCGACTTCCTTATTAATAACCACCAGCGCTGCAAGGTATGGTTTACCCTCTCCTATGACTATGGCCTGATCAATTAACGGGTCCATTTCTATGGATGATTCAATATTCGCCGGAGGTACCTTTTCACCGTTAGCCATTACGATGATCTCCTTGATACGGCCGGTAATGTAGATACGTCCTTCCTTTATCTCACTCTTGTCTCCGGTATGGAGCCACCCATCGCTGTCTATTATTGCGGCTGTGGCTTCGGGATTGTTCCAGTAACCGAGCATTACACCGGGGCTCTTTATAAGCAGCTCATCCTTTTTCCCGGTCCGTGTCCTGACATCGAGCAGGGGAATCCCTACACTGGCAGGCAGATTGTCTTTCAGCTGGTTCACACTGATCACAGGACTGGTTTCGGTCATGCCGTACCCATGCAGCAGCTGAACTCCCAGCCCTATAAAGACCTCTGCCACTTCAGCAGGCAGAGAAGCCCCTCCAACAACTGAAAGGCGCAGACGGCCTCCCAGACGTTTCCTGATCTTCCCTGAAACCAGCCGGTCAAGCAGCGGCAGGATGAGAAATGCCGGGTTCCATTTTATTCTCTTCTGCATGTACTCAAAATAACTCCAGCCAACATTGACAGCCAGTTTAAAGAGATTGCCTGCTATCAGGTTCTTTTCCTGCAGCCCGGATTTTATTTTCATATAAACCCTTTCAAAAATCCGCGGCACTGAAACGAGGACAGTCGGACGTACAGAAACAAGGTCCTCAGAAAGTTTGGGTATGGAGCGTGCATAAGCCACGGATGCACCTGCCATGACCGGCAGGTAATAACCGACGGTCCGCTCCAATGCATGAGAAAGGGGCAGAAAGGAAAGAAACACATCTTCCCGAAAAACAGGTTCGCTCTGCATTCCGCTGTATGCATTCCAGAGAATATTCCTGTGGCTCAGCATCACACCCTTCTGGGGGCCTGTAGTGCCTGAAGTATAAACGATAGTTGCGAGGTCATCAGGGCTGCTGTCTGCCGGAGCGGAACTGTCACCTCTTTCCGGCAGCCATTCATTAATAAAGCAGAGGCGTTTATCACTGAAATTTTTTACGGGTTGATTAAGACTCAGGACGCGTACAAGATACTCAGGTTTATCCGGGAGAGCATTTAATTTCTCTAAATTCCTCTCGTCTTCTACCAGCAAAAGTTTAACACCCGCATGGTTAAGGATGTACGCAATATTTTCAGGACGGTCCTGGTGGTAAAGCGGAACAACAACAAGGCCTAGACCGAGGGCCGCCTGGTCCATCATTATCCATTCCCTGCTGTTCGATACCCAGATGGCAACACGGTCACCCCTTTTGAGAGGCTCCCTTTTCATTGCTGTCTGCCATCTCTCCACCTGAAAGGCCATTTCAGACCATGTGCTGTATTTCCATTCATTGCTTTCATTATTGTAATATTGATATGCCGGACCCTCCGGGGTACGTCTTACCCGTTCAAGAAAAAGTCCGTGTAAAGTTTTTGCTGTTTCCGGAGAAATTATATCTTTTGTCTTTTTAACCATCTTTTTACTCCTCCATCTTAATATTCAAAAAATCCCCCTAAATCCCCCCCGAATCGGATCTACGACTTTGCTAAAGGGGGACTTTCGAGCTTACCTTTCCCCACTTTGGAAAAGGGGGGTCAGGGGGGATTTTATGATAATATCCTTTAGTCCATTATGTCGCAGCCCTTTCGATCATACTCACAGGGTGAAAACGCTTTCCATAATGTTCTTCAAGCTCTTCCAGCCTGTCACGCATATTATAGACACCCTCTGTACGCTGGTAATTCAGCGGCCCTCCACGGAAAGGCGCAAAGCCTGTGCCGAAGATTATCCCTGCGTCGAGCAGGTCAGCGTCCTTTACCACCCCTTCATTAAGGCAGGCAGCTGCCTCATTCACCATGCGGAGAATAAGCCGGTCAGTAAGATCAGCTGCGGATACAGGGGAAGGCTTCTTTCTGGGAATAATCTGTTTTCCCTTTTTATAAGTATAAAAACCCTGTCCGCTCTTCCTGCCGAGCCGGCCTTTTTTTACAAGTTCCCTGAGACTGGCGGGAATTGTTATGTTGAGTCCCTTTGAAATGATCTCCGCTACATGGAGACATATATCGAGTCCCACTGTGTCCGCCAGCAGGACCGGGCCCATTGGCATTCCAAAATCTACAGCTGCCCTGTCAATGGCTTCAGGAGAAATTCCTTCCTCAACCATTGCAACGGCCTCCAGCAGATATGGCATCAGGACCCTGTTAACGAGAAAGCCCGGGGTGCTCTTAACAGGAAGAGGCAGACGGTCTATCTGACGTGCAAATGCCTTTGCCCGCTCTGCTTCATTCTTTCCTGTGGATGCTGCTTCTACTATCTCGACCAGCTGCATTTTTGCTACAGGGTTAAAAAAGTGAAGGCCGACCAGCCGCTCCGGCCTTGAGAGGACTTTGTTTAATTCCTCAAGGGGAATACTTGAAGTATTGGTAGCAAGAAGGGCGTCCGGTTTTATGACCGGTTCGATTTCTCTGAAAAGGTCCTGTTTGGCTTTTGCATTTTCAAAGAT
>JBDLIC010000100.1:0-13441 GCA_039715075.1 Nitrospirota bacterium | reverse complement strand
TCCCCCTTAATCCCCCTTTTCCAAAGGGGGAGACTTGAAAGGAGAACTTTTCATCCCCGTTTACAAAACGGGGTATTCAAGTTCATTTCTTCATAAATATAAAATATTAACTTACTGTTACTAAAAGGAAATTCCGGGCAGAATCAATAATTGAGAGTAGTCAGATAAATGCTGAAACGTGACATTACACTTAACTGTGTCGCCATTATAATGCCATGTCACATATTTGTAAGATAAAAAAAGATTGGCTTAATGGGCTGCTCTGTTATACTGTTAACTATCTCTTTAAACAAAACTTCTGAAATAAATCATGATACTTGTCCATCCTCCTGTTGCAAAACCGTCAGAACCACCGGCAGGCATTGCCAAACTGTCAGGGACTTTATCCAGCCATGGAATAAACCATACTGTCCTTGATGCAAACCTTGAGGCGCTTCTATATATAATTGGCAATACGCATCTGGAAGGCAATACGAAATATGGCAAGTGGACAGAACGGGCAATACGTAATATAACAGGCAATCATCTATCTATTAAGGCATTGCATGTCTATCAGAATATAGACCGCTATAAACGGGCTGTTACTGACCTGAATCATGCGGTCGGGCAGTGGGAGAAAAACAGGGGATTTCCCGGTATTGCTAATTACAGGCATAAAGACCTTTCTCCATTAAGAAGTGATGATCTTTTACAGGCTGCTGAATGCCCGGAAGAAAACCCCTATTATCCATATTTCAGCCGGAGGCTTATATCTCTCATTGAGGAAAGCCCATTCCGGATAGTGGGCTTTTCTTTAAATTACTTGAGCCAGGCATTATGCACTTTTGCGATGATCGGATGTATAAAAAAATACTTTCCTGAAATTTCCTTTGTACTCGGAGGAGGACTTGTGACCTCCTGGTTGAAAAATCCGGACTGGCAAAACCCGTTTAAAGGGTTCGTAGACCATCTGATTGCCGGGCCCGGAGAAAGTGCTCTTCTTGATATTCTCGGTGCAGACAATATCCAAAAAGAGCGCTCCTGTCCGGACTATGCATTGCTGCCCTTCGATGATTATCTTGCACCGGGTCGTATATTGCCCTACAGCGCTTCGAGTGGATGCTACTGGAATAAATGCTCCTTCTGCCCGGAGAGGTCTGAGAATAATCCTTACATACCTGTACCTGCTGACAGGGCACTGAACGAGCTGGGCCGACTCATTATGCAAACAGGGCCGTCTCTTGTTCATCTGCTTGATAATGCTGTAAGCACACCACTTTTGAGAAGCATGGCCGAAAAACACAGGGCTGTTCCCTGGTACGGGTTTGCGCGTATAAGCGACCTGCTGACTGACATAGATTTTTGCAGGGCTCTGAAAAAATCGGGCTGTGTAATGCTGAAGATGGGCCTGGAATCGGGTGACCAGGATGTTCTCGACAAAATGCATAAGGGAATCGATATCGCCACCGCTTCCCGTGCCCTGAAGACATTGAAGGAGGCGGGGATAGCGACCTATGTCTATCTTATATTAGGTACGCCCGCGGAGACACTGCAGGCTGCCAGAAAGACACTTGAATTTGTGGTGGCCCATAAAGATGAAATCGGGTTTCTGAATGCGGCCATATTTAACATGCCGGTCTGCGGGCCTGAAGTATCCCGGGTTGAGACCAGGAGTTTCTATGAGTGCGACCTTTCTCTTTATACGGATTTTTTACACCCTCAGGGCTGGGACAGGAAAGAAGTCAGGCTGTTCCTGGATAATGAATTCAAAAGGCACAGGGTCGTTTCCGGGATACTTAAACAGGACCCTCCAATATTCACCTCAAACCATGCTCCATTTTTTGCAATGAGAACTGCCGGCTAAACTGTTTTTCAGAGCGGGATGCTTTCCCGGGCCGGTGCTCCTGCCCTATTCCTCAATGGTCTCTTTCTTCAGACGTTCCAGGTGCTCTTCCCATTCAAAAGGGAGGGAATGCTTCTTTTTATTGTTGCATTCTTTGCAGGCCGTTACCACATTGTTTTTAGCGGATTTCCCTCCGCGTATTATCGGCACAATATGGTCCATAGTCATTTCTCCCGGCAGGGTTTCCTTGCTGCAGTAATAGCATCTCCCTTCAGCACATTTGCGTTTCCACCACTGAGTTTTGCGGAGGTCGCGTGCCTTCTGCTTTTCCCTTTTAAGTTCCCGGTCAGTAATTGTTGAAGTAAAAAAATCCATCTTTTTATTTTGAACGCCCGGCTTGTCACCCTGAACTTGTTTCAGGGTCTCTTATCCTTCGATATCCTTAGATTCTGAAACGAGTTCAGAATGACATTCATAACAATTATATGTTTCAGTAACAGGAAATATCTATGAAATTATAATAACATAGACCGGGAAAATGATTAGAAGGGCGCCTGCCCGGGTCAATCAGGTATAATGGTTTAAAGGACAGGACATATCGTTTAATCATGAGAAAAAGAAAATCAGTAAAGTGCTTCCATTGCCAGACAGAGAATGATATCTCGCTAAGCAAATGTGAAAAATGCGGCAAAGCCCTTCCGGTCATGAAAATGAACATTTCGAGATCGACCATTGTTTTTTCTGTTATTCTGCTTGCATGGGCTTCCATATTTGTATATTTATCCAGAGACATAATTTTTCATACGTCAAAGATGTTAAAAACAGACGAATTGGTGGAGAAAGAAAAAAAAGGGGGCATGGTGCAGAAAAGGCCAAAAGAAAAGGTGCCCGGCCAGGTTGAGAAGAAGTCCCCTGCTAAAACAGCTGAAGTGCTTAAAGAGGACCGTAAAGAGAAAACAAATATTTCTGCCGGCTGGGTCATAATCAGAGACCCATGGGGCAGACAGGTCAGGAGGTTCAGGGCCGCCCTCGCCGGAAACGGCTGGCTGGCATTACCTGCCCGCGCCGCCCTTGGAGGAAACAGGTGGTTCTTTAATTCTGACTCAGACGAAGTTAACGAAATATCAGGGGGACTCTGGATTAACGGGGACAGGGTCGGCCTGTGGCATCTGATTGAAGATGCAGCTTATTTTAGAGGGCCTGAGCTTGCCGCCTGGGACGAAGGCGAACCCGTTTCATGGTTAAGTCTCGAATCTGCTGGTGAATATCATTCGCTTTTATTAAAGCCCGGCCGCATTGACGGCTTTTTTATTTCCACGGAAATGCCTGTACAGATATCTGAAAATGGCGTATTTATCCAAAATGAAAAGGTTGTCGGATGGTCCTTCGGCCACTGGATGGAGAATGCATATATGTGGCCCGGCAGTACATCGCCGGGCATGGAATACAGGACCTGGGTCAGGTACTTTTACAATATGACCTTTGCCGGCGGCCGTGAAGAAAAATTTGCCAGCGCCCTGGCCATAGAGGAAGACTATGCCGGAATTGCACAGCTCACTGCTTTTGTTGAAGGTTTCAGATTGCAGCCAAAACTGTCTGTAGATGATACGCCTGATTATCTTCTTCCGGAGGAAATTATTAAAGGAATCCGCCTTATTATTACCGATGCTGTCCAAAAGGGGGCAGGGAATAATGTCATGGAAATATTGAGCGGCCAGGTTTTGCAGATGATTGGCGAGGTACAATTATTAATTGATATTATTCCGGTAATCGTTTCTCTTAACGGTTTTGAGGCGGCAATAGGAGAAATAGAGGATTCCGGCAGATACTTTACCCGGAAGCCAGGATACGACGCCATTAATAAGCTCCATATGCACCTCTACCGCGACTGGCTGAAGGCCCTCATTACTGACCGGGAAATCGAAGATGGGCTGCAGACGTATGACTCTGCCAAAACATACTTTCCTGATGACCCGTACATTCATTTACTGGGAGTTGAACTTCTGCTCTATAACGACGACTGGGAAGAGGCCGAGCGTCTATTATATATGAGAAATTATCCTGCTGCCTTTCAGGACCGCTACCAGCTTCTTGCCCTTCGAATTGAAGAGATGAAAAATGTGGAGGAGAAAATTCTCATAACCTTTCCACGCGGCTCCTCAAGAGTCACTTTAACTGCTGTTATCAATGAGGCGATTGACCAGGACTTTCTGGTAGATACGGGGGCAACGATTGTAACTATTCCTTCATCAACCGCGGATGCGCTGGGGCTGGAGGTTGTTCCGGGGGACCGTACGATCGCGACTGCCAGTGGTATTGTAACGGTCAAAGAGGTAATTATTGATGCAATAGAAGTTAATGGCTGGGTCGAAAATAATGTCAGGGCTATTGTCCTTGACATGCCCGGGCGAGCTAAACTTGGTCTGCTTGGCCTGAATTATCTGGGAAGATTCGAGATGGATCTCAGGCCTGAAGAGGGGACCCTCTTGCTTACACCCCAATAGTTTTTATACCAGTTCGACAAGGTCCCTTACTAGGCGTTCGGAATCTTCCCATCCCAGGCATGGATCGGTAATGGACTTGCCGTACACATTATCCGACACCTTCTGCGAACCTTCGACAAGATAACTCTCTATCATCAGGCCCTTCACCTTGCTTCTGAGCATCTTTGAGTGCCTGCGGCTTCTCATCACCTCTTTGGCAATCCTGGGCTGCCTCTGAAACTGCTTGTTGGAGTTGGCATGATTGGTATCAACGATTATGGACGGAAATTTGAGGTCCCGCTTATTGTATGATTCTAAGAGGCCTTTCAGGTCCTCGTAATGGTAATTGGGTATATTTGTTCCATATGGATTTACCGCTCCGCGAAGTATGCAGTGGGTTAGGGGGTTGCCCGGAGTCTCGACCTCCCATCCGTTATAGACAAAGACATGCGACATCTGTGCAGCCTGCACGGAATTCAGCATTACTTCCACATCTCCGGCCGTCGGGTTTTTCATCCCGGCAGGAACATCCAGCCCGCTGATGGTCAGGCGGTGTAGCTGGTTTTCAACTGAACGCGCCCCAACCGCTACATAACTGAGGATGTCTTCAAGATACGGATAGTTCCCGGGATACAGCATTTCATCAGCAGGGGTTAAATGAGATTCTTTCATTGCCCGGATATGCATACTGCGGATTGCCCTGAGCCCTTCGACCATGTTAGGTGCTTCCGAAGGCTTCGGCTGATGCGCCATCCCTTTGTACCCTTCACCGGTTGTCCGCGGCTTGTTTGTATAGATCCGGGGGATGAGTATGAATTTTTCCTCCACCTCTTCCTGAAGCTTTGCAAGCCGCGAAACGTACTCACATAAAGCATCTTCGTTGTCTGCAGAGCAGGGGCCGATGATAAGAAGAAATTTTTCACTCTCTCCCTTGATTGCAGCAATGATATCCTCATCCCGTTTCCTCTTGACCTTCTGCAGGTCATCAGAAAGAGGAATTGAATCAATGATTTCGCCGACATGCGGCATTTCTCTGATATATTGAAAACTCATATTTTGTCCGAATGTATTGTACTACAATACTCACTTTTTATGAACAGGCTTTGCAAGCAAAAAAAAATTATGTTATCTTTTCAGGAAATAATCGGACAAAAACATGACGGTGGACATAAATAATATATTTAAAAACATTCCTGCTGCGCTTCCAGAAGAATTGATTGATATCATTTCCTGGAAAAATAATGTGAAAATTGAGAGGATAGTTTCCCGCGGACATTCTTCTCCTGACACGTTCTGGTACGATCAACAACATGATGAGTATGTGATTCTGCTTAAGGGAAAGGCCGGATTGCTTTTCCAGGACAGGGCCGATGTTGTTGTTTTAACGCCGGGAGATTACATAAATATACCTGCACATGTTAAGCATTGCGTGGAATGGACCAGCCGTGACGAGGAGACTGTATGGCTGGCAATACACTATTGAGCAGGAGTATTAGACTAAAAGTGTTGCAGTAAAAAGAACAAAAGGAGAAATAATCTTGGAAAGCAAAAGGAAGTTAAAGAGGATTGACATGCCCGTCGGAGTCAAATTCAGACCAACCTATGGGGCCACAGAGTACTCTCTTGGAATAACAATGGACCTGTCCTGTGAAGGCATGGGGCTGAACGCTCCGGATTTCCGGTTTTTTGTTTATGAAAATCTGGAGCTGATTGTAGATACTCCGGGAAATGAGGACCCTGTTCACTTGATCGGGGATGTTTTATGGAAACGTCAGACCGGTAAAAGGTGTCTGGCGGGCATAAAATTTAAAATAGAAAATGAGGATTTGCAGAAAGAGAATATGGCAAAGATTATGTCGTCCACAAATATCCTGATTGACGATATATACAGCGTTGACGATGATTATACTGTGAGTGAGAAGGCAGGCAGGAGCAGAGTGTCTGACACATCGGGTCCGGATATTGTCCTTTCTGATTTGCCAAACAAGCTGGGAATAATAAAACACTACCATGCGAACGGAAGAAAATGCAGGGTCACTTTCAGGCTTTTGAGAGAAATGGCAAAGGATACAGAGAGCGTTGCGATTGTTGGTGATTTTAATGACTGGGACTCAAACCGGTCACAGATGACACGACTCGACAACGGCGATTTTGTCATTACAATGGAACTGGACAACAGTGCGGAATACCGGTTCAGGTATCTCATGGATGGTCATCGTTGGGAGAATGACTGGCATGCTGACAAATTTGTCCCTAATGATCATGGTTCCAAAGATTCAGTAGCAATTGTATGAAGCATGATAATGCAGTCTGTATTCCCCTCTTTGGCAAAGAGGGGCCAGGGGAGATTTTTTAAAGAAATTATTCGTAAAATCCCCCTTAATCCCCCTTTTCCAAAGGGGGAGACTTGAAAGGAGATAGAAAAAATTATGAACCTTTTTTTTGATACGGAAACTACAGGCCTTCCTCGGAACTGGAAAGCTCCGGTAACGGACCTGGAGAACTGGCCGAGACTGGTCCAGATTGCCTGGCTTCAATATGACAGTGAGGGGAGGCAGGTTTCTGGACGGGATTACATCATCAGACCGGAGGGCTTTAAAATCCCGGATGATGCTTCACGGGTCCATGGGATTACGACCGAGAGGGCCGTGCAGGAAGGAAATGAATTAAAAGAAGTCCTTGAGGAGTTCTCAGGGTTGATGAATGAGGCAACATTACTGGTGGCGCATAATATGAGTTTCGATGAAAAAATTCTTGGTGCAGAATTTCTGAGGAATGGGACAAAGAATAATCTTTCTCAAATCAAAAAACTTTGCACCATGAAAGAATCAACAGGTTATTGTGAAATTCCGGGTAATTACGGCTTTAAATGGCCGAAGCTGTCTGAACTTCACCTTAAATTATTTAACCATGACTTTGAAGAAGCACATAATGCGAGAGTTGATATCGAAGCTTGCGCAAAGTGCTTCTGGGAGTTAAAACGCAGAGGGATTATTTAAATCAGCTGTCAGCCATCAGCGGTCAGCTCTCAGCTTCCAAAAAAAACATGATGGCATCTGCTCTGACCTGTTTACATCTTTTCCTGTCTTCGCTGAATGCTGACAGCTGATGGCTGACTGCTGCTGTACCTCATTCCTGGTTCTGGATGAGAAGTTTCAGTCCGTCTTTAAAAAGGACCTCCGCCTTATTTACTTTTATTATTGATAACACTACCCCGATCCCGAATTTCGAATGATCAATAATATCGTCCTTTTCAAAGGTCCCTTTGATACTGTATTTAGTTGCATTAGACAGAGCGCCTTCCGCCAATCCTGATAAAACCTCGTTGTATTTTTCTGTGACAGTCTTCCTTACTTTGCGGACACCGGTCTTTGTTTTTGTCCTGGTCCTTTCTGCGGGTTTTTTACGATAATTGTGTTTCCCCTTGCAGGTATTACACTCGACCTTTTTCGGCAGATTGTCTACCATAGCGACAATCGTATGATCCAGTTCCAGCTTACACTTTGTACACCATGCGTCAATGTCTTCTCCGACTGAGTAACTTTTTATCATAATCATTATCCTTTAATCTGAAAATTTTGCCATGAAGTTATCATATAAATTCTTCACGTAGGCCTTTTCCTCTTCAGGCTCAAGTTTTTCGAACCTGTCGAGTCTTCTTGCAGCTTCCTCCGGGATTTCCTCTAAAAACCTGGAGGGCACGGAGGGTGTCTCCTTTCCGTATTTTCTTCTGTGATCAGTGTATGTAATGAACAATTCCTTCATTGCCCTTGTTATTCCTACATAAAAAAGCCTTCTTTCTTCTTCTATTCCCCCTGACATGTCAACAGACTTTTTATGCGGGATGATGTCCTCCTCCGTTCCTGCAATAAAGACTAGAGGAAACTCCAGTCCTTTTGATGAGTGAAAGGATATCAGGGTTACGCTGCTGCCTCCTTTTTCCTCCTTGTCCTCGATAAGGTCTGTAAGTGCCATTGTCTCAAGGAACCCCTCAAGAGAAGGTAAGCTCTCGACTGACTCATAATGGGACATGGAGTCGACAAATCCATCCATGTTCTCTATCCTTCTGAACGCTGCCTCCGGGGTTTTATAGAGCCTGATGATAAAATCTCTGTAATCGATCTCATCAATTAATTCCCTGAGTGTTTTGCCCAGGTCCCTGCCCTGCGAGAATATTTCCCGGTAACGGCAGATAAGTCCGAAAAAGTCTTCAGCCGAGCCTGCTGCTTTTTGACCCAGGGAAGCAATCTCCTTTGCCTTGCCAAATGCATTAAGAAGGCTTAGTGAACCTGAACGTGCAAAATCCGTAATAGCGCTGATTGCAGCAGGCCCAATTCCCCTCTTTGGTGCATTTACTGCTCTCAGAAGGCTCAGGTCATCAGACGGATTGGCAATGATCTTGAGATACGCTGCGAGGTCTTTGATTTCCCTGCGTTCGAAATAGCTCGTCCCGCCAATTACCGTATATGGGATTTTTTTCTTTCTCAGAGATTCTTCAAAAGGCCTTGAAAACATGTTTGCCCTGTAGATAACTGCAATGCTCTCGAAAAGGACGTGTTCGTCATCTTTTAGCATCTCTATTCTGTCAGCGACCCAGTCGGCTTCATCTTCTGTGTCGATGGCTCTGAAGATATTGACTTTCGGCCCTTCGCCTCTTTCTGTCCAGAGTGATTTTTCCATCCTCTTTTTGTTGTTGCTTATGACACCGTTTGCTGCCCTGAGAATATGGTCAAATGAACGGTAGTTCTGTTCAAGCTTTACTGTCACTGTTCCCGGAAAGTCCTTCTCGAAGTTCAGGATGTTGCTGATGTCAGCCCCCCTCCAGCCATATATGGACTGGTCATCGTCCCCTACCACGCAAAGATTCCTTTTCTCTCCAGCGAGCAGCCTTATGAAATCATACTGCACGCGGTTTGTATCCTGATATTCATCGACCATTATAAACCTGAACTTGTCCCTGTATTGTTCGAGGACATCAGGATGCTTTCTGAAGAGTTTCAGCGTAAGCAGAAGGAGGTCATCGAAGTCGAGGACGTTCATCGACTTAAGGGCTTCATGATACCTGGGATATAAAAACTCTGATGCTTCTTCCATCAGTTCGTCCGGAGCTGCACTGTTTTGAGGGGCATAATCGTTTTTTGTTCTGCTTATCATCTCAAGAACAGATTCGGGTTTGAAACTTTTATCATAGAATTTAATGTCCGACATTATATTGCGCATAAGTGAAATTTGTTCTGAAGTATCATATATCGTGAAGTCTTTTCTGTAACCGAGGTGTTCGATCTCCTTCCTGAGTATCCTGAGGCAGAGCGAGTGAAATGTGGAGATTATCGGCGTCCCGTTACCGCGTTTCACCATGGCTCTGACCCTTTCCTTCATCTCCCGTGCTGCCTTGTTTGTAAAGGTGAGTGCCAGTATGGAAGCTGCGTGGACACCTGTATGCATCAGGTACGCGGTCCTCATTGTGATGACCCGTGTCTTTCCTGAACCTGCACCGGCAAGAATGAGGAGAGGGCCGTCAGCATGCAGAACCGCCTTCTTCTGCCTGGGGTTGAGGCGCGCTATTTCTCTGTATATATCCATATATTTCCTTTCTGGCCCTTACTCAGGAAAGGATGCAAAACTTTTTTGCTCTGGAGTAAGATTTTTCTATGCCCGGCAGGAATACCGGAGAAAAATATTGGGACGATCTATATTAATGATTTTAATGTAATAAGGCAATAGGAAACGCCGAAGAAAATCCCGGATATGTAATATTGATAACTTAGAGTGTGTTAACGACAGTGCCGGAGGCATTGTGGTTAACACACTCTAAGTTATCAACGATTTTGGTCATGTGCCAGAAAACAAGATATAGTTATCAATTATTTTGATTTTTCCTTTTTTATGCAAGATTTCAAACGGTTATTCTCATTTCAATATTTGCGTTATTTGACGCTTATCCTGGTGAAATAACTTGTTCTATTGTGGAATTTCACGAGTATCTGCTTCAGAACAGGTAACAGGTAAAACCCGCAATATAACCTGAAGTTTTCAAAGACTTTTCTCATCGTTAAATTGTGCCGTCACAGCTTTAAATGGCAAGGAATTTGCTATATATTTAAAGTATAAGGATATTGATATTAATTATGCTTAATAAAAAGTTCATAGATGAATTAAGGGAATTGCTGAGACTCAGGGGAAAAGTTTCAAAAGAACAATGGCAATATGCAATGGTCGAAGCAAAAGCAATGATGCAGATACATCCCATAATAAATCCCTCTGAGGAAGTAAGGTTCTCAAATTTGAGAACTCTTGAAAGCTATATCGGGGAGAAGGCCATAAGGACGGCAAATATAAAGAGGGGAGGATAAAATGATCAGCACAACCCCAAAACAGACACTCAGATTCATCTTTCAGCATTTTATGAACAGTCTGCACTTTTTCAGCTTTCTGTGTCGCTTAAGTATTAGCGAGGAAAAAGCACTACATACAGCAAAGGCATACGAGAGAGTTGTCCATCCTCTTTTATATATCAAAAAAGATAAGGATCAGTGGATCTACTAATGTTTCTGGATTCTGTATTTTCAGCACTAAAGGTAATGACTTATTGGGAAACTCATGTAGTTGCTCTGGCATATTTATCTCTTTTTCTGGCTCCCATTATAGTAGTCTGTTTTATCATAAAAAAAAGGCAGGGAGCATGTATCAAATATTTAAAGATCCTATTGTTGCCTGTTTTAGAGGCAATTGCAGTAGCAGTTTTTGTTTTGACACTTTTTTCAATTATATTAGGTTTGGGAGAAGATGCTCTCTGGGGTTTTCCTTTAAGAATATTAAAATTGTCCCCTGGAGGATTTTTAGGGCTTTTAGGAATCCTTATGGTTTTATCTTTTCCTCTAACCTTTATTACAAGACTTGCTAAACTTGAATCATTTAAAACGCTTGTTCTTGGCTGCATATCTCTTATTTTTGTGCAGATCTTTCTTAGTTTCATAAATCCGATAATAGAAGTAGAAATAATGGATTTAATTCCCGGTTTCTGGTTTATAGCAGGTGTCACTGCTATTTCCGGCGTGCTTTCAAAACTTGGGAATTATGTTTCTGTTTTTTTCGCAACCGGACTAGGGGATAAGTTTGATTTGAAAGAAGGAGTCGCCGAATTACTGATCTTACCTGTAACAGCAACCCTGGGTTTTATTCCAGTATTCGTATATGGCGCCTGGCTAGCATAGAAAACTATTTTATGATTCCAATCACTTTTTTATTTGAGAATATTGAGATCAATTTCAGGGTGAGAATATTATAAAACCCTTCCAGGGCGACTATCTCCCCGAGGTGGTTATCTCTCACTAGTTTGGAAGCTCAAAACAAGATATTCACTTAGGATATTTCCCTACTCCAATTCCTAATTTACAGAAATAATCCTTCATGATATATTTAAATTTATATCTTTTTTTAAACGAGTTATGATGAAAAATATTGACAAATCTTCAGAAGAACTAGTTCTTAATGCAATGCTTGATTGGGAAGATAATTTTAATACTATGGTTACAGTACATGATAAGGACTTTAATATCATTCGAGCTAATAAGTCAGCTGAAAAAATACTTGGTATGTCTTTATCTGAAATTAAAAAAAGAAAATGTTTTATGAATTACCATGGGAAAGACCGTCCCCCGGAAGGATGCCCCAGCTGTAAATGTCTTATAACAGAGGAACCTACATCTTTTGACATATTTGAACCTCATTTAAATATGTTTTTAGAGATAAGGGTTCTACCTAGATTTGATAGCAATGATAATCTTGCCGGATTGATCCATATAGTCAGGGATATTACTGATCGCAAAATGATGGGGGAGCGCATTAAGGCATCTCTCAAAGAAAAAGATTTACTCTTGAAAGAGATTCATCACAGAGTTGGCAACAATCTTCAGGTCATTTATAGTCTACTCCATATGCAATCTGCGCATATAAAAGACAAACACTCTCTTGATATATTCAAAGGGTGCCAGAACCGGATAATGTCAATGTCACTTATTCACAAAACACTTTACAAGTCTAAGGACTTAACTCATATTGATGTTCATGATTATATTATCAGGCTTTCAAATAGGTTGTTTCAATCTTATGGTGTTAGTACTGACAGAGTTGTACTAAAGATAAATGTCACTGATGTTTCACTTGGATTAGATGCTGCTATTCCATGTGGGCTAATTATTAGCGAGCTTGTTTCTAATTCTCTTAAGCATGCATTTCCAGAAGAAAGAGAAGGTGAAATAAAAATTGCCCTTCTCTCTAGCGATAAAAAAGAGTATGAATTAATAGTCAGTGATAATGGAATTGGTTTACCTGAGAACCTGGATTTCAGAAATACCGAGACACTTGGTTTTAAAATTGTACTTATGTTTGGGGAGGAGAATCTTAAAGGTAAAATTGACCTCAATAGTGATGAAGGGACACAGTTCCTTATTAGATTTAAGGCGTAATGTTTATTTTTTTCATACAGTAATAGACAATTTTTCTGGCTAATAAAAATAAATCTTTAAATGATGATTTATTTGAAAATCCGTTTGATGATGAATTTAAACAAATTGTTATCCGTATAGGGAAACTTCTACGTGAAATAATCGAGACTATTGAAATACATGGCTTAAAACGCAGAAACCTAAACAAGCATAAAAAAGCAGTTGAACAATTATTCAATCAAATCCTAAATGCTGAATACAAATCAGAACTCGCAACCCAATACCAAAAAAGACTCAAAAAGAATAGAGAGAAGCTGTTTACTTTCCTGAATTATGATGAAATACCTTGGAACAATAATAATGCTGAACATGCCATAAAACACTTTACTATTTACAGAAGAAATGTAGATGGTTTATTTTCTGAGAAAACTATCGAAGAATTCTTGATTCTTTTTAGTATCTACCAAACATGTAAATATAAAGGACTGAGCTTCCTGCAATTTTTGCTGTCAGAGGAAAAAAGCATTTTTACATATTTTAATAAAATTTATAGAATCAAATAGTTTTTGCGGTTGATAAAAATTTATCAGGGATGCTCAAGCCATCTTTTAGATAAGAAGGATGTTATTTTAGATGACGAATACGGAAGCGACCTTCCTGAACAATCAGTATCACTCCTTTTTCGAGTT
>JBDLIC010000099.1:0-13462 GCA_039715075.1 Nitrospirota bacterium | reverse complement strand
CGTGATACACCCTTAATAACAGCATTAAGACCACCACAATCCCCGCCGCTCGTAATGACACCTATCCTTTTAATATCCATATCAATATGCCTCCTTATATAAATAATAATTATGAATTAAGCAGAACAAGGTAAATTTTAACACAAAATAAAAAAATAAAGGGTGCAGAAGTCAGGGTGCAGGGGGCAGGAAAAAACCATTTGATAGCTTAATTCCTGCACCCTGTAACCTGTACCCTGTCTTTTTTTAAAGCGTCCCTTTCGTAGACGAGACACCCTTTGATCCGGCGTGAATTTCGACCGCTTCCCTCAGAGCCCGGCCTAAACCTTTAAAAATGGCCTCCAGGATATGATGCGGGTCCCGCCCGTACTGGAGGGAAATATGAAGGTTCATCCCGGCATTATTGGACAGGGCCCTGAAAAAATCCTCGAATATGGAAACCCCGAGGTCCTGTATCAGAGAAGCCCCTTTAGGAAAGCTCACCTTGTATACCAGATATGGCCTTCCACTGAGATCAACAGCTACCTGTGCAAGGCTTTCATCCATGGGAGTAAGTGTTTGACCATATCGCCTTATCTTCAGTTTTTTGCCAAGGGCTTTTCTGATCGCCTCTCCCAGGACAATGCCCAGGTCCTCTATTAAATGATGATAGTCTACTTCTATGTCGCCCTTTGCCTGGACATTTAAATCTAAATGTCCATGTTTGGACATAAGGCTGAGCATATGGTCAACAAACGGCACCGAAGTGTTTACCTTATAATCTCCCCTGCCGTCAAGATTAAGACTGACTTTAATGTTTGTCTCTTCAGTTTTTCTTGTTACGCTTGCTTTTCTGGGCATTGATTCCTCCGGGGTATATATTTAATGGTGTGTTTAACCATATCACAAGTTCTTTACAGGGCACTAAGAAAGTCGGAATTTTCCTTCGGGGTCCCGACAGTTACCCTCAGGCAACCCTCAAATATGCCTTTCATGTTTCTTATGAGAATCCCCTTCCCGAGCAGGCTGTTGTAGACTTTATCAGCATCACGCACTTTAAACAGGATAAAGTTTGCATCCGACGGATAGGTTTTCATTCCCTTTATCTTTCTCATTTCCCGCAATAATTTTTTTCTTTCAGAAATAATCGAGCGGATTCCGGAGTTCATCTTTTTTTTATCCTTCAGAGCCTCAATAGCAACCTGTTGAGAAAGGGAATTGAGGTTAAACGGGAGTCTGACTTTATTTACCTCATTAATAATATCAGTGTCAGCAGCCATGAAACCGACCCTTAACCCTGCAAGCCCTATCTTGCTAAGCGTTCTGAGAATGACCAGATTTTTATATTTCCCGAGCAAAGGCAGAAATTTATTTTTTTCAGAGTATGGCTGATACGCCTCATCAACAATTACCAGTCCCTTTGATTCCTTGATTATTTTCAGTATTCTGGAATATGAGAAACAGTTTCCCGTCGGGTTGTTTGGAGAACTCAGAAAAATCAGCCCGGGTTTCCGCCTATTCATGTTCTTCAGAAATTCCTTTGTATCAATATCAAATTTTTTGTCGAGCGGGACTCCTGTGCTTTTCTCTCCAAGGACCTGGGCAATAATCCCATACATCGAAAATGTAGGGACAGGAAAAAGCACAGGCCCTCCAAACGCAGCAATCAGATTATAGATGAGTTCATCCGAACCGTTTCCGTGGAGGAGATTTTCAGGCCGGACTTTATACTCCTTTGCAACAATCTTTCTTAATGCAGATGCTTCAGGATCAGGGTACCGGTTTGTCATGACCGACTTCAGTACCCTGGAACCATACGGGCTCTCATTTGCATCAAGCTTGACCCTGCAGGGGATTTCCTCTGCATGGTAAGCTTTGAGACTTCGGATGTTCGGCTTTACGAGTTTCCTGATATTCATGCTGTGGAATTATAACACATGTACTGAATGCTTGACCCGGAAAATACGCTGAAGAACATGGGGAAAAATGACTTTAAAAAAGAGGCAAAAAAAATCTTCCAAATTCAAAATCGCTGTGCTATATTATTACAGCCGTTAACTCTTAATACTTAAAAGGAGGAAACATGGCCGCAAAAGCAAAAGCAGCAAAGAAAGTAAGATGCGCAGCAAAAACCAAAGAAGGGAAAAAGTGCAAGAATAACGCATCAGGTAAATCAAAATTCTGCGCTGCTCACAAGAAAAAATAATAGATCAGACATTTCAGACTGAATTTGGAAGGGCCTGGATATTCCGGGCCCTTTTTTTATTGGATTTGATTTTTACTGACCAATATGATATAAAATGAGACTCTTTGCTCCTGCCGATTTTCAGGCAAGGGCCGATCTTTTCCCTTGGAAAAGAATTAATCCAGAAGGAGGCAGTGAATGAATTACTACGAAAAGGTCATGATCGTTGACCCAAATCTTGATGACAGCGCGGTTGATGAAGCCGTTGGGAAAGTCAAGGATATAATACTCAAAGAAGGCGGCGAAATACTCAAAACAGACAATTGGGGCCGTCGCAAACTCGCCTACGAGCTCAATAAGCGCAAACAAGGCAATTATGTCCTGATTCTTTTTAAATCCCCCCCTACTACTATCGGAAAACTCGAAAAACATTGCAAGCTGTTTGAAACAATTATTAAATTCATGATCGTAAAACTTGTCAAACCCAAACATATAGAGGCTGCTCTTCCAAAACCGGCAGCAGCTCCTGCCAAGGCTGAAGCGCCCAAAGAAGCGCCTGTTAAAAAAGAACCAGCCAAAGCCGCAGAAGAGACAGCTCCGCCAGCGGAGGATAAATAAATGTTCAATAAAGTCATTCTCATAGGGAATCTCACGAGGGACCCTGAGTTGAGATATACTCCTCAGGGCACATCAGTATGTAATTTCGGAATTGCTGTGAACAGGAAATACAGGCAGGCCGAAGAGATGAAAGAGGAAGTTACATTTATTAATATAGTTGTGTTCGGCAAACAGGCTGATACGTGCGGTCAATATCTGAATAAGGGCAGCGGCGTTCTCGTAGAGGGAAGACTGCAGGAGAGACGCTGGGAAACAGAGGAAGGCCAGAAAAGGAGCAAGCATGAAGTGGTTGCCCAAAGCGTCCGTTTTATGCCTAAGAAGAGCGAAGGCTCCGGAGCCGGTTATTCACAGGGAGGCACATCAATCCCACCGGACGAAACAACCGATATTGAACCATTTTAAGAATTTAATTAATTAAATAAAAAGGAGTATTCAATTGCAATATAGAAGATTTCAGAGAAGAAAATTTTGCAGGTTCTGCGCCGATAAAGTCCCCTTTATCGATTATAAGGACATTAAGACACTCAGACATTACATAACTGAGAGGGGCAAGATGGTGGCAGGCAGAATGACCGGCAATTGCGCCAAGCACCAGAGGGAACTTACAAGGGCCATAAAGAGGGCCAGAAACATTGCCCTTCTACCCTTTGTAGAGAAATAGATGAGAATACCAAAAGGCTTTATACCGGTTCTGTCAAGAGAGATCATTGATGAGCTCCTGCGCAAGGACCAGATAGAACTCAAGTCATCAAGGGACCAGGTATTGGCTCTCGTTGAAGAGCTGATCCTTGAAGAGCTTATGGTAGAAGACAGGCTGAACCAGGAGGTCCGGGAGATGTTAAAGCAGTATGATGCAGAGATAGAAAAGGGCCGCCTTGACTTCCGCAGACTTTTTGATATGACAAAAAAGAAGATCGTTAAAGACAGGAATATTGTCCTATGAGACTTTCAGATGACAAAGTAAGACATATCAGCCACCTCCTCCTTAAAGGACTGCTCGAAAAAGAGGCAATTGCCATTTCTGAGGAAGAGGGTACTATCAGGCGCGAAATGCAGAGAGTTATTTTGCAGGAACTCAAACTTGTAGACGCCATAGATGAAAAGGTCACAAAAAAACTGCAGTCTTACTCCAAGAAGATCTACGAAGGAAGCTCCGAGTGGGAAGTGATGTACCAGAAGTTCTTTGACGAAGAGGCTTCGAAAAGAGGCAGAGGGTAAATTAGCTGTCAGCCATCAGCTTTCAGCTCTCAGCTTCTTAAAAAAAAACAATATCATCTGCTGGACTTTTTATCCCCCCTATTAACGATTTCAGGTGATGAAGGAAGCTGGAGGGATTTTAATTAATCAATCTTTTTTGAAGAAAACCACCTGCCCGCAATTAAAAGAACCGCACTGATCAGACAGAGATAAACAAATATGTCCCCATACTTCGTATAAAAACTCTTCTCATCTCCAGCAGTGATTTCTCCATTCATGACCGCCTCAACAAAAATATCACTTGTATCCAGTATTCTTCCCCTGCTGTCTATAAAGCCGGAAATGCCTGTATTTGCGGCCCTGGCAACCGGGACCCTGTTTTCGATCGCCCTGAATACTGCCATTGAAAAGTGCTGATATGGCGCAGATGTATGACCGAACCACGCATCATTTGTTATTGTCACAAGAACATTGGCGCCTCTGTCAACAAATTTTCTTACGAGGCCCGGGAAAATGATCTCATAGCAGATCACATTGCCGATTTTTGCAAAGGGTGTTTCCATGACAACAATTTCTTTGCCCGGAAGAAAGTCCCCGATACCGCCCGCCAGTCTGGTAATAAACGGGAAATAATTCCTGAGAGGCACGTATTCACCATATGGGACCATATGTATTTTGTCGTAAATTAACGGTGCATCTTCTCTGGGAGACAAAAGGATTGCGCTGTTAGACATCTCTGTATTACCGGGTTTGCTGTTTTTGGCTGTAATACTTCCAAAGAGCAGTGCCGTCCCTAGTTCCTTCTGAAATAATACAATCTCTTCCGTAAGCTTTTTGTCATAGTCAAAGACAAAGGGGACCGCTGTTTCAGGCCATATAATAATATCAGGTGAAGCTTCCAGGGATTTTGTAGTAAGTTTTTTATACTTGTCAATGACCTCTCTTCTGAACTTTATGTCCCATTTTTTGTCCTGTTCAATATTCCCCTGAACAAGACTGACTTTGATTTTCTGTCCACCCGCTTTCCCCTGAAGCTTTACTGAACCGTAAATCACCACCCCGACAAGAACCACGGCATAGATTGCTATATATAATGTTAAAGGCCAGCGGTTCAGGTGCACCTCGCCTGCTTTATCAGACCGGTAGGCGATAACGTCAAATATCGCGCCGCTCAGCGCAGCAACCAGAAAGGAAACACCGTATATCCCTGTTATGTCCGAAATCTGGATAAGAGGCAGCAGCTTATACTGTGAATACCCGAGTGATGACCATGGAAGTCCGGTCAGGACGTACGTGCGCGCATATTCAAGAGATACCCATAAGACAGGTACCACGATGAGAGCTGGAACCCTTGTCTTTCCCTGAATAGAGCTGAACAGGACGGAAAAGATACCTGTGTAAACACTCAGCGCAGAACAAAGCAGCAAGAGCACCAGGACACAAATAATCACCGGCAGGTACCCATAATAATACATGGAGTGGGACACCCAGTAAACCGTACCGAGAAAGTACACCAATCCGGTAATAAAGCCCGTCAGGAAGGCCGCCCCGTGGTTCTTGTTACGCAGGGCAAGCAGAAGAGGCACAAGGGCCACCCATGCGCAAAGATAATAATCAAACGGCGGAAAAGCCGGCACCAGCAGAGCGCCTGAGATCAGCGCCAATATAATGTCTTTATTTTTAATCATAAAAATAAATTTAAATTACGAATCAAAAACAATTACGAAATATGAATGAATTCCGGGTCCAGGAATACAGACATAGTAGTATAACCCGTTATGGTTTTGCAATTTAGTTATTGGAAGCTGTTTGTAGTTTGCAGTTAATTCGTAATTCGTAATTCGTAATTCGTAATTCGTAATTCGTAATTCGTAATTCGTAATTGATAATTCGTAATTGTTTTGTCCTCTCTTGACAATGAAAAAAAATATGAGTTATTATTCTGCTTATGGGCTGTTAGCTCAGTCGGTAGAGCAGAGGACTGAAAATCCTCGTGTCCGTGGTTCAAATCCGCGACAGCCCACCATTTTTACCCATACCTTTCAAGGAGTGCTCCACCAACCGCTTCTTTATCTAAGTTATTTTTTTAAAAAACAGAGGCAGGAGTATTATGACCGTCTCAATCTTGTCAGGTTAAACGGGGACTATGAGCAATGGATCAGGTTCTTTCTGACGGGCTTTATTACCGGATTGGTATACTTTCAGAAGGTACCGGCCTATAAAGGATTTATCTGTATTACCAAAAAAAGCCAGTGCAAAGTGATTATTCATATTTTATTCATACTAAACTAGCATAATAAACAGCATATCCTATAAAATGGAAAAGCTTATTTAAAACTGAAGGAGATTAATGACCCAAATTGGATACATAACAGCTTTTTTAGGCGGGGTGCTTTCTTTCCTTTCCCCATGTGTGCTTCCGTTGATACCATCCTATGTTTCGTTTATCACGGGAATCTCCTTTGATGATTTAAAAAAAATTGACAAAGCCAAGATAAGAAAGCTGACGCTTATAAATTCCACAGCGTTTGTTATGGGATTTTCAACTGTATTTATTCTGCTCGGTGTGTTTTCAGCTTATGTAGGCAGGTTCCTCTCATTTTACTATGACTACATAAGAGTATTCGGCGGCATCATTGTGATCCTGCTGGGCCTTTATGTGATGGGTATCCTGAAACTGGACTTTCTTGCTTCTGACAAGAGAGTGCACCTCCAGTCAAAACCAAAGGGGCATTTCGGATCATATATTGTGGGCCTTACGTTCGGCGCCGGATGGACACCCTGTATCGGCCCTATACTCGGTTCAATACTGATGATAGCGGGCACGACCGGGTCGGCGCTTCAGGGCTTTTATCTTTTGCTTGCTTATTCACTCGGCCTTGCAATACCATTTGTGGCAACGTCGCTGGCGATCAACTCATTCCTGAGCCATTTTACAGCAATTCAGAAGCGCATGAAAATAATAATGTTTATCAGCGGGTTACTGCTGATCGGTTTTGGAGTGATCCTGCTGACAGACAACGTTCCCCTGCTGTTAAGCATTGCACCGGACCTGGGGGTTGAAGATCTTATAACGCACTGATCCAAATATTAAATAACAAATCCCAAATAACAAATAAATCTCAATTACAAAACTCCAATATCCAAACATTTCGAATTTTGGTCATTTGAATTTGGATTTTATTTGAAATTTGTTATTTGTAATTTATCAGTTTGTCATTCCCCCATCACCTGAATAAAAATCTTCCTTGAACGCGGCCGGTTGTCATGGTCGATTACAACAACCTGCTGCCACGTGCCAAGTACAAGCGTGCTGTCAGATACAGGCACTGTCATCCCGGGGCTCATGAATGTTGCACGGATGTGGGAGAAGCCGTTATCGTCCCCCCATGTCTGCGAGTGGCGGCTCTCCATTTTGCTTGATGCAAATCCCTCAAGCTGGTCTTTCATGTCCTCCACAAGCGCGGGCTCATATTCTATTGTTGTAACTGAAGCGGTTGAACCTACGGCGAAAATGTGGACCAGCCCGTTCTGTATTTTTGATTTACTTACAATACCCTGAACTTCACCGGTTATATCTTTGATATCCGAGTAACCCTTTGTGTCGAGTGTTATCTGTTTTCCGAAAACCATAATTAACCTCCTTAGTAGTTCAGAAGAACGGAAGCGCGGAAGATCGGAAGTTAAAAAGAGTGGAAGCAAAAAACTTAACCTCGCTGTATCCCCCCCTTACAGGGGGGGATTATTTATTTAGTCCTTTTTCTTTTTTTAACTTCCGCGATTCCTTTCTTCTGCGCTTCCGCGCTGTCTCAATTATATCAAATTCTCTAACATTCCAAACGTCTGCCTTAACCTGTTAAAATACCAGGATGCCTACTGACCAATTAATAATTGAAGGAGCAAAACAGAATAATCTCCGGAACATTAGTCTTAAACTGCCGCACAATAAGTTCATTACTATTACAGGCGTTTCCGGTTCAGGCAAATCATCTCTTGCCTTTGACACGATTTTCGCTGAAGGGCAGTGGAGATTCATTGAATCCCTTTCTACGTATGCGAGACTCTTTCTCGAAAAACTTGACCGGCCTGAAGTTGAGGCGATCCGAAATATCAGGCCTGCCATAGCGCTTGAACAACGAAACACTGTTAAAACATCCCGCTCTACGGTGGGAACTGCAACCGAGATTTATGATTATCTCAGACTTCTTTATTCAAAGATCGCGCAGCCGCACTGTCCGAAGTGCAATGAAGATCTTAAGGCATGGACACCCTCTTCCGCGGTCAAGGAACTCATCAGGAATTACTCCGGAGTCCGGGCCATGATAATATTTGACACAGATGATCTGCCTGAAGAACTGGAAAAGAAGGGCTTTCACAGGTTTCGTGAAAATAAAGACGATCAGGAAGGTCCGAAATATGAGGTAATACTGGACAGACTTATTATAAAAGATGAAGCCCGACTTTCTGACTCTGTTGAGACGGCATGGGAGCACGGGAACAAAAGTATCAAGCTGGAGATCGTTGCTGCTGCCGGTGAAGATAACATGGTTCTTCAGTTTCATTCCGGGTTAAAATGCCTCAAGTGCGGTATAGAAGTTTCTAAACCGCAGCCACTTCTGTTTTCCTTTAACCATCCGATCGGGGCGTGTGCTGAATGCAAAGGTTTTGGAAATACACTTGAATATGCGGAAGAACGCATTGTCCCGGACAGGGACCTTTCTCTGAAACAGGGGGCCATAGAGCCCTGGAGCAAACCCGCATACAGATGGTGGCACAGACAGTTCACAAAATTTGCAAAATCGAAAGGAATAGACCTTAATGTTCCCTATAAAGACCTTCCGGAAAAAACAAGGGAACTGATATTTAAAGGCACTCCTGACGTTTACGGACTCGATGATTTTTTTGAAAAGCTTGAGGGCAAAAGGTATAAGCTCCATGTAAGGGTGTTCCTGAGCAGATACCGTAAGGCTGTCCCGTGTAAGTCCTGCGGGGGTAAGAGGCTCGGACCCGGGGCTCTTGCATTTACTCTGGGCGGTATCAATATTGCCCGTTTTGCAGAGATGTCCGTTGAGCGAATGAATGAATTTATTTCAGGTCTTAAACTAACAGAATATGAACAGGAAGTATCATCAGAGATACTCAGACAGATTGCTCTAAAGCTGGGCTTTTTAATGAAAGTAGGCACCGGCTATCTGACGTTGAACAGGGAGGCCAAGACCCTTTCCGGCGGCGAGACGCAAAGGATAAGCCTTGCAAATCAACTTGCCTCCAGACTTACGGGAACGCTTTATGTACTGGATGAACCGACAGTTGGCATGCATGCCGCAGATGTAAACAGGATAGCGGAGATTCTTAGGGAACTCGCAGACATCGGAAACACAATCATTGCAGTGGAGCATGACAGGACCATTATTGATGCTTCCGACTGGATTGTAGAGCTCGGTCCGGGCGGCGGCAGGAAAGGGGGCCGTCTCCTTTATAATGGGAATAAAGCGGATTTTTTGAAAAAGGAGACTCTTACGGCAAACTATCTTAATAATATTGAACTGATTCCGCTCCCGAAATACAGAAATAAAGGCAGCAATAAAAAACTCTCTGTTAAAGGGGCATGCGGGAACAACCTTAAAAATATAGACATACATATTCCGCTTCATACATTGACCTGTGTTACGGGTGTATCCGGCTCAGGAAAGAGTACGATTGTAAAGGATACAGTATATAAAGCGCTCGCACAGTCATTTAAGCTGGAGTTTGCTCCCCCCTATCCTTTTGGGACCCTGGATGGGCTTGAGTATCTTAAAGGAGTGAAGATGATAGACCAGCATCCTATCGGAAAAAGTCCCAAGTCAAATCCGGTCACATTTATAAAGGCATTTGACCATATAAGAAAACTTTTTGCTGAGCAGCCGCAGTCAAAGATGCTCGGATATGATGCCGGGCACTTTTCATTTAATACGGACAAAGGGCGCTGCGGAGCATGCAAGGGAGCCGGTTATCAAAAGCTCGAGATGTATTTCTTTGAAGACCTCTATATAAAATGTGAAGAATGCAGAGGCAGAAGATATAAACCGGAAATCCTCACAATTACCTTTAACGGGAAAAATATATACGAAGTCCTGAATCTTACAGTAAGTGAGGCAATTGATTTTTTCAGACGCTCTCCGTTATTGCTTAACAAGCTGAAATTAATGGCTTCAGTAGGTCTTGATTATCTGAGGCTGGGTCAGCCCGCAACCACTCTTTCAGGAGGAGAAGCACAGCGCCTGAAAATATGTTCCGAGCTTGGAGTTTTAAACAGAAAGGATTATCTTTATATACTTGATGAGCCGACTGTCGGTCTTCATCCTGATGATATAAGGAAACTTCTGAAGGTGATTAATGATCTCGTGGATGCCGGGAATACGGTACTGCTGGTTGAACATAACATGGATGTGATAAAGAGTGCCGACTGGCTCATAGATATAGGCCCCGGGGGCGGCGATATGGGCGGGCATATTGTAGCAGAAGGGACTCCCGAGAGTATAGCGAAAAGGAGAAAATCCAGTACAGGCAGGTTCTTGAAAGAATATTTATATCGAGGAGGATTATAATCATCAATGCAAGCGACATCTGCAGGGGCATGGCGCGCCATGCCCCTACGTCCTTTATATTGTTCAAGGCCCCGGGATTGACTTCAGGATGGGAAATAGTGCTATCATAACGCTTATTTAAACGCTATGAAAATACTACTGATCGGAAATTTTGCCCCGCCTTATGAAGAGGAAAATCTTCATAATTTCTCAATGCTGAGAAAGTTGGAAGAAGAAGGCCACAGTTGTTCTGTTATTAATATTTCAGAAAATCCTTCTAAAGATAAGAGGTTTGTTGACGGGACCAATATGTTTGACTTTACATTGAAACTGGTCCGCTTTTGCCGGGGAAAAGATGTTGTCCATTTTTTCACAAAGGGGTATCTCCGGCTTGGTCTGTTAAAACTAATGGTGGCCGTTGTTGTTGGCACATTTTTCAGGACTAAAACCTGTATAACGATTCATTCAGAGCTGTTTTCAATGCATGGCCAGATGAGGAGCCCGGTAGGGGGCAGGCAGACACTGTTTACTGCCTTTACCCTTGCAACCAGGATTATATGTGCAGACAAGGACACGTTTGATGTTGCGGCTATGTATATGAAAAAGTCCAACTTCGAACTGATCCCTTCCTTTGTTTATACGCCTGAAAACCTTTCTGAGACAAAAAGTACAGAGTTAAAGAAGCTGGAATCCAAAAAGAAAGTTATTGTTTTTTCCGGTCTGCAGTACCCGTCTTTTATTTTTGAGATTCTGAAAGAGGCCCTCTTAAACTATCCGCTTCCCTCTGAAACAGGGATAGTGATCTCGGTTTCTGAAAAACCTTCATTAAAGTTGCAGCATGTATTGCAGGACACAGGAAAAGCAATAGCGGACAATCTGATATTTATAGATGCTGATGACATAAAAGCGACATTGATGGCGTATTCCAGGGCAGACCTTATAGTGAGGCCGCCAAGTTGTGAAGGCAAGACCTTTTTTAAGAGTTTCGCTGTTTCCGTAAAAAAGACATTCCACACAGAAGACTATGTATATTTCCCGAGCGGCCTGTTTTTTATCAAGGAAGGGGACACTGCTGAAATGTGCGTATCCATACTAAATACAATGCTCCGTGTAGAACCCGGTAAGGCTGCCAAAGAGACGATGGAAGACTCTTACTCAAGGATCACCTCACTATATCAGGAATAACAATATTTTTCTATTTTCCTGCTCCCTGCTTTGATTTTTATGAAAACATGTCAGAATACCCCGTTCTGTGAACGGGGATGAATGACATCCTTTTAGATTCCCTCTCCCCTTGGGGAGAGGGTTAGGGTGAGGGGTTATTTAATAAATTGATGCCCCGCCTTGTAGGCTGGGAGCTTCACTTGATTTTGCCAGTAACTTTTTGAAGGAGTATTTGTAGTTATTTAATACTCAAATAAAAAAGACAGAGCCATGGCCGGCTCTGTCTTTTATGCTTTTTACATTATTGAATCAGTTATTTTTTTCTGAACTTATTTCTGAATACGGTAATGCCTAAAAGTCCACTGCCGAGAAGGAAAAGAGTGCCCGGCTCGGGGATTGCCGTTCTTCCTTCCCTTAGTACATATTCCTCAAACCCAGCTTCGGAAGTATTGTTATCTCCCAAAAAACTATTTGTTGCTTTTCCGCCAAAAAGCGCATACAGGTAAACATAATCATCAAGAGAGTATCCTGAGAAGAGCGTTGTTGGAAGCTCGAAACTCGAATCAATATTTTGTCCGCTTCCCTGCCATATTTTGTAATCATGTTCAATTACAGAATCCTCCAGTCTGTCGAGATCCCAAATCAGATCGCCTACATCTCTAAGACCCGTCAATCCGTTTTCTAACTCGGTAAGACTGCCACCAACAGAATTAGGAACAATATAGACCTCCAGTTCGTGCTGAGTAATCACAGACGTATCGTTTTTCGGCTCGTTTATATCCAGCAGGAACTCGTACCAGCCCGAATTATATTCAATAAGATCACTAATCTGTAATGAGTGATTCCATTTAGGGCGAGTCGCATCTAACACGGCGAAGTAATCGGAGTTAAAACTGTGCTCCCAAGTTTTGCGCTGGATCGTCAGGAACGGATCAATAACACCAGTACCGGAAGATACAGTCGTTTGGTCAGGATCATCGAACTCATGAAACCTGGCTCCGTCATAAGTCACTGTAGTTCCTTTTCCTAAAGTTAAATCAATTGTAGTTGCTTGTGCCGCTGACACACTAACAACCAATAAAACCCCACATATAAATAGAGAGATTTTCTTCATTTTACTCCTCCTTTTTTGCTTTTTTGAAATTTTAAAATGCATTGAATTAAATTGATTTTCATAATTTATGAAGCAAACTTTGTGCCAGAGCGTAACTAGCTGATTTTATGGGAAAAATAAAAAAAACAAAAAGGGAATATGTAAATATCGTCGACAGAAATGACATAAAGATAGTAAAAGTCTATAAAAAACAAGATGTTAAATGAGGTGTAAAAAAAAATGCCAATGTAAGCTATATCGACAGTTTTGCGCTTATTTTGTACCTCAAAAGTCAGGACACCTGATTTAATAAGATTGTATCGGCAATATGAGCTCCAAGAGAATCTTTGTTGCCGGTTTACCCTGTTAAAAATAACAGCTGTAAGAAGTGACAGTTTTATCTGTCTGAAAAAATTGCTAAAATAACTTCTCTATTCAGGATGTATTGTTTCATCTAAACCCGTTGGGCTCGGGTTTCTGTTTTAATTAATTGTTCTGAACAGTATATTTCAAAAAAGGAAGGGATTTTTTATGCGGGGACATTGTTTTTCTTTAATATGTGCTATTTGTTTTTTTATTCATTTCTCAGTAATTTCATTGGCAGGTGCCGACACGCAGGAATTTGTATGGAAGAGAGTATCAAGCGGCATCCGGGAT
>JBDLIC010000098.1:0-13548 GCA_039715075.1 Nitrospirota bacterium | reverse complement strand
GTTATATATGGAAGTGGTGCATCTTTTGCGTCGGGTTATAAAATGAAAGTTCTCGAACAAACATCTGGGCGCTTCTTTAACAAAAGCATTAATCCCGCTATTGATAAGGATTTCTTTGATAAGATAAATGATGAATTTCTCGAAAAGGAATATCGCGCATTATGGAAATTTAAAGATAAATATTTTTATGGTAATAGTAAACCGAGTATGGAAGAAGTGTGGACGGCCGTAGACCTTAATCATAAACATATTAGACTAGCTACATACAATTGGCGCGAAGAGCAAGAAGAATATCTAGATGGGAATAGAGAATATGAAGATATGGATTTGAGTAATATAAGTATTCTCGCTGAATATAATCAGTATGCGTTCTTAGGTGATTGCGGGAGAGATTTTAGGAGACTTATTTACAATGTTTATTCAGACTACGAAGAGCCTTCCAATAAGGATTACTTTAAGCTCTTGCACGGAAAAGTAAATAATAGCGAACATACATTTATTGGGTATATAACTTTCAATTATGATTGTTATCTAGAAAATTCAATAAAAGATATCGAGTTTAAATACATTAATGCAAGCTCTTATACGCAAGATATTAAAAGATTGGTATATGGAAAAATACCAATTGTAAAACTTCATGGTTCTTTGAATTGGGAAGAAAAACGAGTTGATTCATATTATAGAATAATCCAACATGAACTGCCCTTCAAGAAAGATAATCAAATAAAACCCATTTACAATAATGATAAAGATTGGGTTCAGCCCGCTATAATACCTCCTACTATTTTCAAGCAAGAAATTAATGATGATTCAAGAACTGAACATTTATTAACACAGATGATATTACAGCAATGGAGAACTGCAATTGTAATGTTGCGTGATGCAGATATAATAATTTTTGTGGGATATTCATTTCCTCGTACAGATTTTCATTCAAAGAGGATTTTTCAAATTGCCAGTATGATCAGAAGGGATAAAGGTATCGAAGCGCATGAAATATTAGATTGCACTGGACCTAATGATGACAAAAAAGAAAGAATAGAATTGTTAAAAGGGATATTTGGTGATGAGTCTAATATAAACGTCGTTACTGAATTTGATAAATTAATAAATAGCGACGAATTATCCAATCTTCTCGAAAAAAACAAATAAGATTAATCAGTTAGGCATTAATAGTTCCTATTCAGGGCTACTGTGGGATCAGACCCGGACATGAGACAATATAAAGAAGCAACTATTTGGTCAAGCTTTAAAAAAGAAATAGCATGATTTCAAACGTCAATCCTCACTTTCAAAAAAATCCGAAATAATAGATTCTGGTAGGTAATATACAAAAGTGGGCAGTGTCATGGGTCACACCCCCTGCTTTGAGGCTCACCATTATAAGTCCTTAAAAATCTACTCTTTCTGAGCAGGCAGGGATACAAAGAATCTACTTTCCTCACAATTTACAAAAACAATTAACTACGAATATCGAATGACGAATGTCCAATGTCGAATTTCGATGTTCTGTCTTTTCACTTCTATATTCGATATTCGATATTCGATATTCTCTTTTAACTTTTACTCTTCTTTGCTGTCTTAACGCTGCTCACGAAAATTGCAATCAACTGATCATTTTCATCAATTAAGGTTTTAAGTTTTGATGCAGGCTTGATCAAATCCGCTTTTATTATCATGAGAAGCCAGACTTTTGTTTCACGTAATTCTTTGAGTGATATTTTCATTTTATGAACAAAGTCAGCACGTGACTCCGAACTTTGAGCTTCGCCATAATTCGGAGCAGGTGAGGTACCAGACCTTATTAGTTGTCCCGCAATATGATTTCCAACTTTTGTTTTAGGTAATGACTCCGCTGTATGAACAATACGCACAGCAAAATCTATAAGACGCTCCTCAAGATCATATTCTTTATTTGCATTCAGCATCATATGTCCCCCAACACATTCTGGTTTCAGATATTATAAGAATCTTGTTGATGCAGGTCAAATGATAACAACGAACAAACAACGGCGAATATCGAATGACGAATGTCGAATTTCGAAGTATCCTTTTTTACACTTCTACATTCGTTATTCGTAATTCGATATTCGATATTCTCTTTTTTATTTTTCCGTGGAGTACGGTGCCCCCGCACACCACCCAAGAAAGCCCCCCATTGAGGTAAAATACACCTGCTATGAATAACCACAACATTTAAAAGGAAATACATGTATCTCCCCACAACTAAAAAAGAGCTGCAAAAACTGGGCTGGGATAAAGCGGATATCATTATCTTAACAGGCGACACTTATATCGACAGTCCATTCAACGGTGCAGCAGTGGTCGGTAAATATCTTCTGAAGCATGGTTTCAGGGTCGCTATTATAGCCCAGCCGGACGTTGATTCGGACAGGGACATTACCCGTCTTGGCGAACCTGCTCTTTTCTGGGGAGTAACAGGCGGCAGTGTTGACTCCATGGTGGCAAACTATACGGCATCCAGGAAATGGAGAAAACAGGATGATTACACCCCGGGCCTTGAGAACAACCGGCGCCCTGACCGTGCAGTCATTGCCTATTCAAACCTGATACGCAGGTTTTACAAGGGCACACGCCCTATAGTCCTTGGCGGTATCGAGGCCAGTCTGAGGCGCATTGCGCATTACGACTTCTGGTCAAACAAGATAAGAAAGTCGATCCTTTTTGATGCAAAGGCCGAGTATCTTGTCTACGGAATGGCTGAAAGAACAGTGCAGGAGCTAGCCCGCCGGCTCCGCAGCGGCAGGGACCCTTTCGACATACACGGGATATGCTATATATCGAAGGAGAAAAAAACCGGTGCACTGGAGCTTCCGGGCTTTGAACAGGTCAGCAAAGACAGAAGAGCCTTCACAACCATGTTCCGTGATTATTACGATAACAGCGACCCTGAAAGTGCCAGGCCGCTAATACAGCAGTATGGCGACAGGTACCTTGTACAAAACCCTCCTGCCGCAACGCCGGACACGAGCGGGCTGGATGAAATTTATGACATTGAGTACGAGAGAGGCGTCCATCCATTTTATGCAAAAATGGGGAAGGTCAAGGCACTGGATACAATAGGATTTTCGATTACGACACACAGAGGATGCACCGGTGAATGCAACTATTGCTCTATCACTGTACATCAGGGAAGACAGGTTGTATCGCGGAGTGAGAGCTCAATTCTTGCAGAAGCCCGGGCTATAGCGAAGATGAAGCGGTTCAAGGGGCACATATCCGATGCGGGCGGCCCTACGGCAAATATGTACGGACTAAAATGCGGCAACGTTAAGATAAAGGGTCATTGTAAAAAAAGGCGCTGCCTCTTTCCAAAAATCTGCCCTAATCTGCAGACAGCACACAAAGAACAGGCGCAGCTCCTACAGAAAATAAGCAGACTGTCCGGTATAAAGAAAGTCTATCTCTCTTCCGGAATCAGACACGACCTCATATTACACGACAGGAAGCACGGCCCCTCATATCTGAAGCAGGTTGTAGAGAACCATGTTTCCGGACAGCTGAAGACCGCGCCTGAACATACGGAGGACAAGGTATTAAAGCTGATGGGCAAGCCCGGCATGGAGTGCCTGATGAAATTTAAAGACCTCTTTTATCAAATGACAGACCGGGCGGGAAAGAAGCAGTACCTTACCTACTACATAATAGCTGCCCACCCTGGCTGCAATGAAAAGGACATGCAGAAAATGAAGGCCAGCATGAGCAGAGAGCTTAAAATCAATTCCGAGCAGGTACAGATATTCATACCATTGCCGTCAACATGGTCATCGGTAATGTATTTCACGGAGCAGGATCCTTTTACAGGGAATAAATTGTTTGTAGAAAAAAAAGGAGGCGGACGGGATCGGCAGAAGGAAATAGCGGTTAGTCAGGAGCGGGGAGGCTCACATGGGTATTCATGGGAAGGGCATGGGAAAAGCCGGCAGGGTAGGCGACGGCATTAAATGTCGAATTTCAAAGTTCTGTTTTTACACTTCTACATTCGATATTCGTAATTCGATATTCGACATTCTCTTTTAACTTTTTATTTGCTCATTTTTCCCACCTGAACACAACTATCCCCAGGGGAGGGAGTGTCAACAGAACAGAATTGTTTCTTTTATTACAGACAACAGGAACCGAATCAACCCCTCCGAAATTACCCTGCCCGCTTCCTCCATACTCTTTAGCGTCGCTGTTTAATATTTCCTTCCAGCGCCCGCGTCCTGGAACACCGACTCTGCAGCTGTGCCTCGGGACCGGTGTCATGTTGCATACAATAAGCAATAAGTCTTCTTTTGACTTGCCCTTTCTTACGAAACTGATGATGCTCTCTTCCGAGTCACTGGTGTCTATCCACTCAAATCCTTCAGGTTCAAAGTCCCTCTCATAAAGGGCGGGCTCAGATGCGAGAAACAGGTTCAAATCCCGCACCCATCGCCTCAACTCGAAATGGCGGGGATCTTTCATAAGCTGCCAGTGGAGGCCCTCTTCGTGATACCACTCCTGCTGCTGACCGAATTCACCCCCCATAAAGATCAGCTTCTTTCCGGGATGACAATACATATAACCGAATAAGAGTCTGAGGTTAGCGAATTTCTGCCAGTCGTCGCCGGGCATTTTCCCGATCAGGGAACCCTTTCCATACACAACCTCATCGTGTGAAAGCGAGAGGACAAAGTTTTCATGGAAGGCATATGTGAGGCTGAACGTAAGCTTGTTGTGGTTGTATTTACGGTACAGCGGATCACTGGTAAAATACTCCAGCGTATCATGCATCCAGCCCATGTTCCATTTCATGCCGAACCCCAGCCCTCCAAGATATGTGGGTCTTGAGACCATGGGCCACGCTGTTGATTCTTCAGCTATTGTCTGAACATCAGGATATTTTTCATATATCACTTCATTCAGCTTTCTGAGAAAACTGATTGCTTCAATATTTTCTTTTCCACCGAACTTATTTGGGATCCACTCTCCTTCCTTCCGGCCAAAGTCGAGGTAAAGCATGGAAGCAACCGCATCGACCCTGAGACCGTCAGCATGATATTGCCCCAGCCAGAACATTGCACTGTTTATTAAAAAATTCCAGACCTCATTCCTCCCATAATTGAAGATATAGCTTTTCCAGTCCGGATGATATCCTTTTTTCGGGTCTGCATGTTCATAGAGATATGTGCCGTCAAAAAATACGAGTCCATGTATGTCATCAGGGAAGTGTGACGGCACCCAGTCAAGTATCACCCCTATACCCTTTTGGTGAAGATAGTCAATAAGGTACATAAAATCCTGCGGTGTGCCGTAACGGCTTGTTGGCGCAAAAAAACCTGTGCACTGATATCCCCAGGAGCCGTAAAAGGGGTGTTCCATAACGGGCATAAATTCTACATGTGTGAATCCCATATCATTTACATAATCTGCAAGATTCGGGGCTATTTCATGATATGTGAGAAACCGTTTGGCATCATCGGGATTCCTTTGCCAGGAACCGAGATGGACCTCATAAACAGACATGGGAGCATTTAGGGCATTTTTTATGTGCCTGTTCTTTAACCACCCGGAATCATTCCAGTCGTACGCTAAATCCCATACAACAGAGCATGTGTCGGGCGGCACCTGACAGTAGAAGGCAAAAGGGTCTCCTTTATCCGCTCTATAGTCTTTGAATTTCGACCTGATATGGTATTTATACAATGAGCCGTGCCCAATTCCGGAAATAAATCCCTCAAAGATACCCGATCCGTCCTCTCTCTTTCTCAAAAAATGAGTGTTCGGATTCCATGAGTTGAAGTCACCGATTACGGACACTTTATCGGCATTCGGGGCCCATACAGCAAAATACGTTCCCCACTTACCGTCAATCTCCATTATGTGGGAGCCCATTTTGTCATAAAGGGTAAGATGGGTCCCTTCTTTAAAGAGATACATGTCGTATTCGGTAAAGCGGCTTACGTCATGTATGACATTTTCCAGAGCCACGTTCAAATCCTTGATTAATTCCGATACTGCAGCCGGAATGGCAGATTTATTTTATTCAGGCCCGTCTCCCAATAAGTTCATACCAACCTCGTACACGGCCTTATCCAGAAGGAATACCTGAAGGAGTGTCTCAAGGTCGCTGCTGTCTACGGGAACACACCCTGCATTCCCTGCAATTTTAACATATTCGCGGGGTCAGACCTGCACAATTTACAAAAACAATCAACTGCGAATATCGAATGATGAATGTCCAATGTCGAATTTCGAAGTTACTTTTTTACACTTCTACATTCGTTATTCGTTATTCTCTTTTTTAATTTTCCGTGGAGGCAGGCAGGGAAACCTGGAAGGAACTGACGTCCGGAAACGGGAAGGCATGGCAGGAGATGAACGGCGTCATTGAAAAAGCAGCATCGAAATTCATGCACTAATCAGGCTTATATCCAATATAAACCTGAAGAGTTATGATTGATTATTGCAAATGAACATCCCTTGTAATGTACGATTCATACTAAATAAAAAGGCCCCTTCCATCGGAAGGGGCTCTTCTCTGGCTAATTACTAAAGTTTAACAACATTGATTGCCTTGGGGCCTTTCGGGCCGTCTTCAGTATCAAAGCTTACCGCATCACCTTCGGCAAGGGACTTAAATCCGTCGCCCTGGATGGACGTATGGTGCACAAATGCATCACTTCCATCTTCACACGAAATAAAGCCAAAACCTTTGCTGTCGTTAAACCATTTCACAGTTCCCTGGTTCATAGTATTTACCTCCTTATCTATAAATTAAAATCTCAGAAGGCCTCAACAATTAAAAAAGGCCACAAAGATCAAAAAATCTTCGTGGCCTCATCAACTACAAAAACTCCTAAAACTCTGTCATAAGTATAGCATGTCTTTAAACCGTCCGTAAAGGAGAATGACGGGACCGCCTGTTACAAGGCATGTTTACTCCCCCAGCACGCTCTTCTGAACAGAGATAATCTCCCGGATCCCTGACTCTGCAAAGTCAATCATCTCATTAAGACGTCCCCTGTCAAAGGGTTCGGTCTCAGCAGTCCCCTGAACTTCAATAAATTTGCCGGAGCCTGTCATCACAATGTTCATATCAACTTCTGCTGATGAATCTTCCTCATAACAAAGGTCTATCAGGGTTTTGCCTTCAACAACACCTACGCTTATTGCTGCAACATAATCCTTTATCGGCTGTCCTTCGATCATCTTGTTATCAACCGCAAAACTTATCGCATCTTTAAGCGCTACAAACGCACCGGATATCGATGCAGTCCTCGTGCCTCCGTCAGCCTGGATCACGTCACAATCAACCCAGATCGTCCTCTCTCCCAGTGCCTTAAGGTCTACAACAGAGCGCATGGTCCTGCCGATAAGCCTCTGGATCTCATGGGTCCGCCCCCCGACCTTACCGCTTGAAGATTCCCTGTTTTTCCTGGTATGGGTAGAGCGTGGAAGCATTGAGTATTCACCTGTAATCCAGCCCCTGTTCTGGTCCTTCATAAAAAATGGGACCCTGTCTTCTATTGAGGCAGTACAGATTACTTTTGTGTCTCCCATTTCTATAAGCACAGAACCTTCTGCGTTCTTTATATAATTCCTGGTAATCTTTATACTTCTCAACTTGTCATTCTGCCTTCCATCCGGTCGCATCGTTTTCTCCTCCGTAATTTTTTAATTAGTAATTCGTAATTAGTAATTTGTAACTGCATGTTCAATCAAGATCTATTTTAGAAATATTCTCAATATTATGCCCTAGAAATCTTTTTCCGGTAGTGATAAATTTATCCGGGGAATCAGTAACAAAAAATTCTTTTGATACATTGCCCTTATTAACACGCATAAGGTTTTCACTGTCAAGTATTCGGCCTACCTCTTTTGCCGTCTCCACCGCAGAATCTATAAGCGGAATCTGTACAATTCCATTTATTACGCTTTTTATCATCGGGTAATGGGTACAGCCAAGTACAAGAGCATCAACATTGTTATTTCCGAGTAAAGAGAGGTATCTCTCTGCAGTAAGTGATACGACTTCACCTTCAATCCATCCCTCCTCTATTATAGGAACAAACAACGGACACGGCACCCCCGTAACAGCGATTGAATTGTCTATGGCTTTTATTGCACGCTCATAAGCGCCGCTGTTGATTGTGGCCTCTGTCCCGATAACAGCAACCTTTTTTGCACTCGTAGCTGCAACTGCAGCTTTGGCCCCGGGCTCAACAACTCCTACCACAGGCACAGGGAGATGTGCCCTGAGAAGATCAAGGCTTACAGCAGACGAGGTATTACAGGCAACCACAAGAATTTTGATCCCCTCGGACATGAGAAACCGGGCATTCTTAAGCGAATACCTTCTTACCGTTTCAGGGGACCTTGTTCCATACGGGACCCTTGCCGTATCGCCAAGATAAATCATGTCCTCTTCAGGAAGAAGCCTGGCTATTTCCTTCATAACCGTCAGGCCCCCGACGCCTGAATCAAAAATCCCTATGGGCAATTGATCAGATTTTTTCTGCAATCTCTTCTCCTATCGGTTTTGATATATCAACATGACCTCCAAAGCTTTCAGCTTCCCTTCCCTCAATCAGAATCTTCAATGCTTTAAAACCGGGTACAGCTGCTTTCATTTCCCTGAATAAGCCGGCAAGAATATTCAGCTCTTCGAGCGTATCACCATGAAAATTCTTCCGCAGTTCATCCCCAAAGTCTATGTAAACAATCCCTTCCCTGTCCATATATAAATCCAGCAGTCTTACACTGTACGGTTTCACCTGCTTTCTTATAATGTCTTCTGCAACAACAAGCATTGTGTCCTTCCTTAAGACCTGGGTACTTTCAGTTTCAGATATGTGCTTATCCGCATCATAGAGCCTCATATCCGTCTTCTTCTTTTTTATTTGTTCAGCAAGAGCATGCCTCGATTCAATCTCAGCAATAAAAGACGATTCAAAGGCAAACTTTTCCTTATAATAAAAAAAGCCGGCTCCGGCACTGGCTAAAAAAGATGCTAACAGCAGAAGCAGAAAAATACCGCGGCCGGTTTTCATGTCTGACTTTCTATTTCGTTTTGATCTCTTCATATATGTATAATCCTTTATACAGTGTACCCGCCATCTCTTTCCTGAATCCCTCAGTGTAATCAGAATCCTCAAAAGAAGGGAGTTCAATCATGAGTGCAGCTGCCTCAACTTTTGATATAAAACTGAAATGGTAAGGCCGCACCGTGACCATATCACTTCCGAAATCAGCTGTTATCGCCTCCTTCATGGCATTAAGAAGGGTCACGGTTTCGTTAAAATATGCCGACTGCCCACTGCGATAGAGATATGACTGTACTGTTTCAGAATAACGCTCAATAAACACCGGGACATAAATAACTATTCCGCTGTGATTTCCTACATGGAGACTGATAAAAATATCTGCAACCTTACTGTTAGCAAACTCTACTCTTTCTCCCTGGTCCATGTGCCGGTCACTTCCCCTTGTAAGGAAACTTGTGGAAGAGCTCCGGTTAATGAGCACATGCAGTTTCTTTGCAATGTCCAGAGCTATGTTTTTTTCTCTATACTTGTCCTTCACGAGTCCGCTCTCATAACCACCATGCCCCGGATCAATAACAACAGTTCGTGTCTTATGTGCATCTCTTCTCTTCCTGTCCTTTAACGGTAAATCCGGCGCAATCATATCACTGCTGTCTCTATCTGTATAAATATCGACAACAAGTCTGCTCGGATGTTTCAGGGTAAAAACCTTCAATCCCCTGAAGCTGCCGGGAAACAGCATAACAGCATCACTGCCTGTTTTCCTGTAGGTCATAACAACTTTTTCTGCATGTATGGAAAAGTCAGAGTCAGGAAAAGTAACAATCACACTTTGTGATTTCTGGTTTACAATCGCTTTTTTTATCAGGCTGTCAGGCCCTTCCATAACAACCCTCAGGAAACCGGGATGATGGCTGGACCTCATTTTCAGATAAGATGTCAGCCCGCTGGAATCATACGGCAAAATAAAAATTAACAGCAGCAATAAACTAATTTTTTTCATATGCAAATATTAGCATTTACAACAGCTTATATTCCAATGAAACAGAAATTTGAAGGACTGGCGGGTATAGTTTATGTATCAGTTTATTATTTCCTGTGTGATTCAAACAGTATTTCCTCCACCATCTCGCAGAGCACATGTCCAAGTGTAATATGGGTTTCCTGCACTCTCGGAGTATTAATGGACGGAACAGCAAAAATATAATCAGATATGGACGCCAGCTTGTCTCCTTTTGCCCCGGTAAATGCGATCGTTTTCAGTTTTTTTACCTTTACCGCCTCCACTGCCTTTAAAACATTGGGAGAATTTCCACTGGTGCTTATTGCGATTACAATATCACCGTCCTGGGCAAAGGCCTTTAGCTGACGAACAAATATATTTGCGTAATCATAGTCATTGGCAATAGAAGTGAGCACAGCCATATCAGTATTCAGGGCAAGCGCCGGAAATGCCGGCCGTTCCCTTTTGAACCTGTTAACAAACTCAGCGGCAATATGAGACGCATCACATGCACTCCCGCCATTGCCGAACAAAAGCAGTTTATTTCCCCTGTTTAGTGCTTCCGCTATGAGTTTTGATACATCTATAATAGTATCAATATTTTCATCAAGGAATTTCTGCTTTACTGCTATGCTTTCCTGAAACGTCTTTATTATTTTGTCTTTCATTCTCAAGGCACCTCTGTAAAAATATTGATTTCCTTTGACGGACTGCTTTCGAGCGGTCCAACAGCAGTTACCCTGTAAAAGTATCTCGTTTTCCGCTCAACTTTGTTGTCAGTAAATGCAGGCATCCCCGTATCTCCAATAAGCTCGTAATCATCAGCTGTCCCTTTTGAGCGGTAAATATTGTAGCTCCTGATTTCCTGACCGCGTATTTCGTCCCATGTCAAAATAATACTTTTCTCAGTATACAACGCAACCAGTCCTGCAGGAGCATTTGGAGCGGTTAATGTAATTTCCGGAATCTCTGCCTTTTCTTTTTTTGCCGCTACACTCTCCTCGCTCCCTGCACTGTCTTTTTCTGCAATTGTCTCGTTCCCGGCAACCTCACGAGCAGGAGGGGTAATGACAATAGGGTCGCCCCTTCTCCCGCAGGCAGAAAGAGAAACAAGAAGTAAGAAATAAGAAATAAGAACTAAAAGATAAAATAGACGAGATAAGCAGTTTTCTTTTATTTTCTCATTTCTCATTTCTTACTTCTTATTTTTTTAATCCGTGCGAGTACCATTTTCTCTGATGTTCCGCCGATTGATTTCTTTCCGCTGACAGAAGCATTAACCGAAATATATTTATATATATCAGCACCAATAAGCTTTGAATATTTTTTCAATTCAACTAGTTTCAATTCAGATAATGTTTTCTTATTGTCAATGCAGTATTTTACAAGGCCGCCGGTAACGCTGTGGGCTTCCCTGAAGGGCATACCCTTTTTCACAAGATACTCCGCAATATCCGTGGCAGTCAGAAAACCGTCCTCAGTTGCACTTTTCATTTTCTCACTTTCAAAATGAATCTCCGGTACCATCCGCAACAGAACTCCAAGACATGACTTTACCGTATCAACTGTATCGAATAAGGGTTCCTTGTCTTCCTGCATGTCCCGGTTGTATGCAAGGGGCAGTCCCTTCATTACTGTTAATATGGACATCAGGTTTCCAAACACCCTGCCGGTCTTTCCTCTCGTCAGTTCAAGGACGTCGGGATTTTTCTTTTGAGGCATAATACTCGAACCGGTCGTAAAAGCATCCGGGAGCTCAGTAAAACCAAACTCTTCACTGTTCCATATTATCATCTCCTCCGAGAACCTTGAGAGATGTACCATTAGCGTGCTTGAAGCAGCGATAAATTCAATGAAAAAATCCCTGTCCGAAACCGTATCAATACTGTTGTCGGAGATTGCCGGAAATTTCAGCAGCCTGGCTACGTACTCCCTGTCAACAGGCAGTGTGGTGCCTGCCAGTGCAGCTGATCCAAGAGGCAGCACATTCACCCTTTTCAGGCAATCTTCAAACCTCCCGCTGTCACGTTCAAGCATCTCATAATATGAAAGCAGGTAGTGAGAAAGCAGAACAGGCTGGGCCCGTTGCAAATGAGTATAGCCGGGCATAACAATATCAAGATTTTTCTCTGCCGCAGACACAATGACCGACTGAAAATCCTTTATTAATCCAAGGATCTCTTTTGTTTCAGCCCTTAAAAAAAGCCTGCTGTCAAGGGCAACCTGGTCATTACGGCTCCTCGCAGTATGCAGCTTGCCGCCAACCGGACCTATTTTCTCAATGAGCGCATGTTCTATATTCATATGTACATCTTCAAGACTTTCCAGAAAATCGAACTCACCACTCTTGATTTCCATCCTGATTTCTTCCAGACCTTTAATAATCGCTTTGACATCTTTCTGCGGAATTATCTTTTGTTTTCCCAGCATTTTCACGTGGGCAATACTTCCTTCGATGTCATATTTCCAAAGGCGTACGTCAAATGACAGAGATTCAGTAAACTTCTCCACTGTCTTTTCAGTATTCTCTTTAAACCTTCCTGACCATAGTTTTTTCATGAATGTAAGAATAAAACTTAACCCTGATAGTAGTCAAGCGGGAAAAGCGTGGAAGCACGGATGTGCAAAGGCGAGACCGCCTCGCCCTTTTAACCTTCTTAATTTGCCCGTGAAATTTTTTTGTACCTCCGCTCTTCAGTACCTCCATACTTCCGCGCTTCCGATCTTCCGCATTTTAATCCCTTAAGTGTCTATTTTTTCAATAAATATTCATACAATGCCCTGAATCCCATCGCCATTAGCATTTTTCTTGCCAGAGTCTTTACAAGGCATACCCCTTATGCTAGACTATGGTATGACTCGGAGCAGATTCTTCTGGATCTTATCTTCAGTATTGGTAATTGTTTTTATTATTATATTCGGCTACAAAGATCGAAGTGTAGAAATAAGCCCTTCTTTCAAGACATCCACAATGTATGAACTTCAAATGACCCATAAGGAATACGATAAAGTGGAGTGGGAACTTTCAGCCCGTAAGGCTTTGTTTCCGATGGATAAAAAGGAAATACAGCTGAAATCAATCGACCTGACGATTAATTATTCTCCCAAAATATATATCACGAGCGGCAACGGTACTTATGAAATTGAAAAAAACAATATAACCCTTAGCAAGGCGGTGGAATTTAATACTGAAGACGCAAAGTTTACAACAGACACCCTGAACTGGAACAGCAAAGATGAACTGGTGACAACACAGGATCCAGTTAAATTCAGTGGCAAATCATTTTTCATTGAGGGAAACGGTCTGACCGCAAACATTAACCAGCAACAAATAAGGATACTCAAAAATGTTAAAGCTGTCTTTTATCATTAACAGTTTTCTGATAATTATATTATTCAGCCCAGCCGCCTTTGCATCCACTCTTGATAAAAAGGACGGAAAATCACAAATTATCATTTCATCTGAAACACTGACAGCGGACAATAAAAATAACACAGCTGTCTTTGAAGGAA
>JBDLIC010000097.1:0-13642 GCA_039715075.1 Nitrospirota bacterium | reverse complement strand
TTCTGACAGGGGCAGAAGCCATTAAACATGTCATCGAGAGTCCTCCCTGCCTCTTTCTGCTTGATTTCGGACTGTTTGATATGACCGGCAAAGAGGTTATAGAGAAGCTGGACAGCAAAAAAATAAGTGTCCCTTTCATTATTATGACTGGAGGCAGGGATGAAAGGGTCGCTGTTCAGATGATGAAACTTGGGGCTGTTGATTATTTAACCAAGGACGAGTCATTCATTGACCGCCTCCCCTCCGTTGTAAATCATGCAGTAGCTCTACTAAAAGACGGTACGTGCCTGACCAAAGCAGAACAGGAACGAATACATGCAGAGGAAGCCCTTTATAAAAGCGAAAAACACCTTCATTCTGTAGTAGAAACAGCATATGAAGGTATCATATCCGCGGACAGCAGCGGAAATATTATTTTGTGGAACCGGGGAGCTGAAAATATCTTCCAGTATTCTGCAGAAGAAATAATCGGCAAGCCTCTCCTGACAATCATGCCCGAACAGTTCCGCAAGTCCTATGAAAAAGCCTTCAGCAATATAGGGCCGACCGGCAAACTATCGTCCGAGGGAAAATCAATCGAACTCGCCGGCCTGAGAAAGGACGGAAGTAAATTTCCCCTTGAGCTTTCTTTATCAAGATGGGAAGCAAAGGAGGGTATTTTTTTTACAGGGATTGTCCGTGATATCAGTTTACGCAAAGAGACCGAAGAGGCCCTGAGGGAAAGCAGAGAACAGCTCCACTCCGTGTTTACCAATCTGCAGGATGTCTTTTACAGAATAGACCGGGAAGGAAGGATAATTCTTCTTTCACCATCAGCCGCTAAAATGCTCGGATATGCCTCTATGGATGAACTGATTGGCCGCAACCTTGCGAAAGATTTTTATGTTCACCCGGATGACAGACATGCTTTTCTTGAAGAGCTGTCAAAAAAGGGAAATGTGACAGATTATGAAATAGAACTGCGGGCCAGTGGCGGGAGCACGGTCATTGTCAGTACGAATTCCCATTATTACAGAGATAAAAATGGAGATATTGCAGGAGTAGAAGGTATTTGCAGAGACATCACCAGCAGGAAGAAGACTGAAGAGGAATTGGAAAGGCACCGTGAACATTTAATGGAACTGGTTGAAGAACGTACACATGAACTCCAGACAAGTTATGAAAGACTTGCCAAAGAAATTGCTGAACGTGAATTCGCTGAGGAACAGGTAAAACTGATGGCGCTTTTTGCCGAGCTTAATCCATCGCCTGTGCTCCGTTTTGATATTAGGGGCCAGGTATTGATGGCAAATCCTGCTGCCATTCAGATGTTTCCAATGGGGTCTCTGGCAGGAATGCCGCTTACATCTCTATTGCCGGGTATCGAACAAATAGACTTTTCTTCATGTATTAGAAATGGTACTATTCTTTCTCATACTGTGCAGATCGGTAAGCAGCACCTGCATTTCATTTTCAGAGGTATCCCGCATCTGGATATAGGACATCTCTATGGAAGCGACATAACAGAGCAGAAAAAAGCTGAAGACGAGACCATCCGTGCGAGCCATCTTGCTTCACTTGGAGAACTCGCAGCCGGGGTAGCACATGAGATCAACAACCCGATTAACGGAATTATTAACTATACCCAGATTTTGCTTAATAAGAGTATGGAGGGCACCAAGGAACAGGACATTTTTAAACGCATTATCAGGGAAGGCGACCGGATTGCTGGCATTATCAGCAGCCTGCTTTCATTTGCCCGCGACAACAAACAGGACAAAGCACCTGTTCATATCCATGAAATAATGTCCGAATCTCTAGCCCTGACCGGAACACAGCTCAAAAAAGACAGCATCCGTCTTAACATCAACATTCCCGCAGACCTCCCGGTAATAACCGCACATTCACAACAGATCGAACAGGTCTTCCTGAATCTGATAAGCAATGCGCGCTATGCATTGAGCCAGAAATACCCGGAAGCAGATAAAAACAAGTCACTGGATATTACTGCAAAAAAGGTAATACTTAACAATAAACCTTATGTGAAAATAATATTTCATGATACAGGGATCGGTATACCGGCTGAAGTTAAAAGTAAAGTGATAAATCCTTTTTTTACTACAAAACCCGGTCCAGACGGTACTGGGCTGGGTTTAAGCATAAGTCATGGCATTATAAACGACCACGGAGGCAGAATTGAAATTGAAAGTGTTGAAGGAGACTTTACAAAAGTGATAATCGACCTGCCTCTTAATACTTAGAATGTTTATGCTAATGCAGTCTGTATTCCCCTCTTTGGCAAAGAGGGGCCAGGGGAGATTTTTTAAAGAAATTATTCGTAAAATTCCCCTTAATCCCCCTTTTCCAAAGGGTGAGATATAAAAGAAGAACTTTCCATAAAATGGTATATTGAAATAGACAACGACAAAGGAAAATAGACTAAAATAATGATAAAGCTGTCAGTCGTAATTTCCTGAAATATGAAAGCAAATATTTTAATAGTAGATGACGAAGAGAGTATCCGTTACACATTTAACAGTTTTCTCTCGGATGAAGGGCATGAAGTAACAACTGCCGGTACATACGACGAAGCTATTGATAAACTGCTTGCCGACGACTACGATCTTGTATTCATGGATATAATTCTTGGTGGAAAGACAGGGATAGATCTTCTGCTGAATACAAGGAAGAACAATATTCACTGTCCAGTAGTTATGATAACCGGTTTTCCGAACGCTGAAACGGCATCTGACGCTATACGACTTGGTGCTTTTGATTATATATTTAAACCTGTACGCCAGGAAACCCTCCTTCATACTACAAATATGGCACTGCAGTACAAAGCAATACAGGATGAAAATGAAAGGTACCGCTCAAACCTGGAAGCAATTTTCAGAAGCGTCAAGGACGCTATAATTACCGTTAACAAGGAACTGGTTGTTCTTGAAGTCAATGATGCGGCAAAAAAAATATGCGAAATTGACCGTGACTGCATTAATAAGCCTGTCAGCAGCTGCCTGAAATGCTGCAATGATAAATGTATTGATATCCTTAAAAAAACCATTTCCACAAATAGAGCCAACGAGGTGCTTCATATCGAATGTGAACTAAAAGACAAGCCGAAACAGGTGGTTTCAATAAACGCCTCCCCGCTGATTGACAGACACGGTGTTTTTTCGGGCGCTGTCATGGTTATAAGAGATGAAACCCGGCTGTGTGACCTTGAAAGGAATTTGCGTGAGCGGGAACAGTTCCACAAAATAGTCGGCAAAAGCAAAAACATGCAGAAAGTCTACTCTCTCATCGAAGACCTGGCCGACGTCCAAACCACCACCCTGATCACCGGTGAAAGCGGTACTGGCAAAGAACTGGTTGCAGAGGCAATTCATTATAAAGGAAAGCGAAACAGCAGGCCCCTCGTAAAGGTAAACTGCTCCGCACTCTCCGAGAATCTCCTTGAAAGTGAACTGTTCGGACATGTTAAGGGCGCGTTTACAGGCGCTGACAAAGACAAAACAGGACGATTTCAAAAGGCAGACGGCGGCACTATTTTCCTGGATGAAATTGGTGACATTTCCCCAAGAATGCAGCTGAGGCTTTTGAGGGTACTCCAGGAGAAAGTACTGGAGCGCGTTGGAGACTCGAGCCCGGTAAAAATAGATGTCCGCGTTATTGCTGCCACAAACCAGAACCTTACAGAAAAAGTTAAATCAGGCAGTTTCAGAGAAGACCTTTACTACCGCCTGAAAGTTGTAGAGCTGTCAATTCCTCCGCTCAGGGAACGCAAGGAAGATATTCCGTTGCTGGTAAATTACTTTTTGCATTATTTCAACAACAGATTTAACAAAAATATTTCTGCAGTTTCCGACGATGTGCAGAAAATTTTCATGGATTACTCCTGGCCCGGAAATGTCAGAGAGCTGGAGCATGCGCTTGAACATGCTTTTGTCATCACTAGACAAAGCAAGATAACCGTCGACCAATTGCCAAGAAATTTCGCTAATATCCCTTTGGGAGATACTGACTCTATCACAGACAAAAAAAACCCGGGAGAAAAAGATATCCTTGATGCACTTAAGAGCACAGACTGGAATAAGGCAAAGGCTGCCCGTATATTAGGTATGAGCCGTCAGACTATTTACAGGAAAATGCATGAACTGGGTATTACAGATAAATAGTTGTAATGAAGTCATTTCCGTACAAAGCGGAAAAGCATCTGCCTGAACTCATGAATAGCCCCATCAATGTGTAACATGCTACACAAGTGTCATATTACACATTTGCCTTGTTACACTTCTCTGTTCTCGATTATTTTTTTTCTTACAACTCAGCCATATTATAACTCCTTGATTTTATTGATAAACAAAAAAAACCTTTCAAACAGTCTTCCTGGCATATTTCTTGTAATGCATTATATACCTGACTTAAAAAACCATTATTTCACAAGTGTTTACAGTTTTTACAGGTAATGTAAATGACCATTACAAAATGTCCAAATTTAGTTGAATGGGTGGACTGGGTAATATTACTTTGCGAAAAGGGTAATAAGCCGTATGTCCCCGATCTATCGGAATTGAATAAGTACTGCAAGAATAAAAACTACAGCGGTTGCCCTTACTACGCAGCAACTGAAAAAATGCTTAATAACAGCGGGTATAAGGAAAAGAAAGATAACCGGAAAAACCTATATGACTAAGCAGGGGAGTTTTTAAAGGAGGACAAGCAATGAACTTTCAGTTAAACAACAAAATATGTCCATTCGTTAAAAAACCATTTTCTGATTGTTACTGTTTTAACCTGAACAGCCGCAATATAAATCCGGCTATATATTATTGCAGCAATAATTTTGAAAAATGTGAAATATATCAGGACAATTCACCGAGCCTGAACAGCATCATTAGCTCTGAAGAAAATTCTATTTACTGTTAGCAGGATAAAGGTACTAAGATGAATGTATCATTTGAAGAACTTGAAAATATAGGCATTTTTACTTTCAGGGGAGAACTGACCACAAAGCAGGAGGATGACCTTAAAATGCTCCTCATGAAGGCTATTCACAGCAGTGATCGTTCAGTATTGAATTTCAGGAAGGTGACAAAAATTGATATTACATGCAGGGAACTTCTCAGAAAAGCATACTGCACTTCCGTCAGGTTAAAAAACCCGATTATTATGACCGAAATTCCTAAAAGTTACCTGCCGGAGATATTAAATTGCTGCGCTAACAGCCCCGGATATTCCTGCACGGAAAATGAGTCTTGGTAAAACTATTATCAGGTTTTTTTATAAATAAAACACAATTTATTCTTTCAGGGAGATGAAATGTTACGACAGACTGAATACAGGGAGAGCCAGAAACAAAGCAGTATTAAACCGGGAAGTTCTGATAGCTTTAATTACGAATCCAGAAAAACTGTTCCTGCCATAAACTATACTCCGGACAATCCTATAAGGATGTACCTTAGAGATATGGAATCACTCCCGCTGCTTACAAAACAGGGTGAGGTAGAGATCGCAAAAAAAATGGAGTCAGGGAAAGAGAAAATATCCAGAATCATCTTCACCGCTCCTTTTGCTTTAAATCAAATATTTGCCTATCCCGGACAGCTAAAGACAAAGCAGATATCAATGTGCAACATATGCACTATTCAGAAAGATCTTTCAGGGAGAGATAAAAAAGCGCGCCAGGAAGCATTTCTGAAAAACATCCGTGTAATAAAAGCCCTCATTCCCAAAAGGACTGAATATCTTAAAAAACTTGGTAAAAAACGGTTAACTAAAAAAGATACTGAATCAATCAACATGCAGTTGGAAAAAATAACCGCCAGAATAATAAAAAGAGTTGTCAGTCTTCGTTTAAGGGAAGAAATTATTGGACAATTCACATACCATTTTAAGAAGATGGCATATATATATGAAAATCTGCTCGACAGCTTACAGAAAACCCCACTTAAGAAACTGAAGAAAAACGGAAACGGCAATGGCAGCAGAAATAACCTGAAACACAATACTTCTTATAGCAAACTGACCGGAGATATTGCACTTATTGAAGCAGAGCTGGGACTTAAGGGCAGTAGTATAAAAAATGCATTAAAAACTATACAGGTGAACGAATTACAAATTCTTGAAGCAAAGGAAATGCTGACAGAGGCAAACCTGCGGCTCGTAATAAGTATTGCAAGAAAACATATCGGCAGGGGGCTCGGACTGTCAGACCTCATTCAGGAAGGCAATATAGGCCTGATGAAGGCTGTGGATAAATTCGATTATAAAAAAGGATACAAGTTCAGCACATACGCTACATGGTGGATAAGACAGGCCATTACACGTGCTCTGGCAGATCAGGCCAGAACAATAAGGCTGCCTGTCCATATGATAGAGACCATCAACAGATTGACACAGGTTACAAAGCATCTTGTACAGGAACTCAGGAGAGAACCCAAACTGGATGAAATCGCCAGGAGAATGGGGCTTCCCCTGGATAAAGTCCGGACGATCCAGAAAATATGCAAGGAACCAATATCTCTGGAGACACCGATCGGGAGTGATGATGACAGCCATCTGGAAGATTTCATAGAAGATAAGGCATCGTTGATACCGCTGGATACGGTTATTCAGCAGGAACTCAGACAGCAGATTAAAAAAGTATTATCATCCCTGACCCAAAAGGAAGCTGAAATCATTAAGAGACGTTTTGGTATTGGAGACGGGGTTTCTCAGACCCTCGAAGAAGTGGGCAAGCAGTTTAAAGTTACAAGAGAGCGTATAAGGCAGCTTGAAGGCAAGGCCCTGAGAAAGCTGAAGCATCCGTCAAGGAGCCAGCCTTTAAGGTTTTTCCTGGAAAAAACACCCTGAAATATGGGTAGATAGAGAACTGGAAAATTGGGTAAGTGAAAAGCTTTTCCCGATACTCCATTCCTCCACTTCTACTGTTTTAACAGACCATAATCTTTCATAGCTTATAAATATATATGTAATCAACTCTTGAACACTTCCCCTCCTGCCCTTATAATTAAACTATCATGGAAGTCATTACAACTCATCTGAATGCTGATTTTGATGCCCTTGCATCTATGGTAGCGGCAAAAAAGTTTTATCCTGACGCAATCCTTGTGTTTTCCGGTTCTCAGGAAAAGAGCGTACGTGATTTTTTGTCTACATCGCATAACACATTTGAATTCACAAAGCAAAAGGACATAAACCTCCAGGAGATATCCCGCTTGATATGCGTAGACGTAAAAAACCCTAATAGAATAGGAAAGTTTTCTGAAATTCTTAATAAAAAAGGGGTCAGTGTACATATATTTGACCATCATCCCTTTTCTGATGATGACATCCGGGGTCAGAAAGAGGTTATTGAAAGTGTCGGCGCAACAACTACAATTTTCACAGAACTGCTCCAGAAGAAAAAGAAGCAGATAACCCCTGTTGAAGCAACGTTATTAATGCTCGGTATCTATGAAGAAACGGGTTCTCTCGTATTTGCTACCACTACTGTAAGAGACCTCACCGCTGCAGCATATCTCCTTAAAAAGGGGGCCAACCTAAAGATTGTCTCAAGCTTTTTAAGCAAAGACCTCGGACCGGAAGAAATAGACCTCCTTAATGAACTGATCCACTCTGCAAAAAATTACGTCATCCGGGACGCCCGTATAAAAGTAGCCACCGCCTCCAGGGACACATATATTGGAGATGTCGCTTTTCTGGCCCACAAGATCCGGGACATGGAAGACGTTGATGCCATTTTCCTGCTCATTATGATGGAAGACAGGGTACAAATCATTGCAAGAAGCCATGTCCCTGAAGTCGATGTTTCAAGGATACTGCATAAATTCGGCGGAGGCGGACATCCCCAGGCATCTTCAGCGGTTATAAAAGACATGTCTCTTGATGAGACTGAAAGCAGACTTTTAAAAACCCTTGAGAAAACAGTCCAGCCAACGAGAACAGCAAAAGATATTATGACATATCCGGTAAAATGCATCCTTTGGAACAACACGCTAAAGACAGCGGAAAAGACCATGACAAAGTACGAAGTCAATGTTCTTCCTGTATTAAAACATGATATATATTATGGCCTCATATCCAGAGAGGGCGTAGAAAAGGCCCTGTTCCACGGTTTTGGCAGAAGTAAAGTGATGGAGTTCTGTACAACCGATGCCCCCACCGTTACCCCTTCTACCCCCATAAACATTATCGAGGCCCAGATGGTCGAACAGAACCAGAGGTTTATGCCTGTTGTAAAAGACAATCATATTGCAGGGGCTATTACTCGGACAGACCTCTTGCGGTCTCTTTATGAAACCCTCCTGAGAAAAGACAGGATAAGCACACAGGAAAAACTCTCGGGCAAACCATCTGTAGGGAAAAATCTGTCAGCAAGCATGAAATCAAAACTCCCCACTGAAATCTATGAGTTCCTTCAACTCTCTGGTACTGTGGCGAGCAAACTCGGTTACTCTGCATATATTGTCGGCGGTTCAGTAAGAGACCTTCTGCAGGGTGAGACGAATCTCGATATTGATATTGTAATTGAAGGTGACGGTATACACTTTGCCCAGGAACTCGGTAAAAATTTACATGTAAAGGTCAAAGTCCATAAACGATTCGGCACAGCAGTAGTGATAACCGATTTCCTGAAATTTGATGTAGCGACTTCGCGGACCGAATATTACGAGTCCCCTGCTGCTCTACCAAGGGTAGAGGTGTCGTCAATAAAAAAAGACCTCTACAGAAGAGATTTTACTATCAATACAATGGCCGTTAAACTGAACCCTGAAAAGTTCGGACAACTTATCGACTTCTTCGGGGGACAGAGGGACATCAAGGAAAAAACTATCAGGATCCTGCATAATCTGAGCTTTATAGAGGACCCTACAAGGGCATTCAGGGCCATCAGGTTCTCAGAGCGTTTCGGTTTCAAAATCAATAAACATACAATCAACTTAATTAAAACAGCAGTACGCATAAACCTGTTCAACAAGCTCTCGGGAGCAAGAATCTATGATGAAATAAATCTTCTTTTCCTCGAGACAGAACCAATAAAAGCGCTTAAAAGACTGGCAGAACTCGACCTCCTGAAATTCATTCATCCCGGTCTCACGATAACAAAATCACTTGAAGACACTTTCGTGGCAATAGAGGAAGCATTCTCCTGGTTCAAGCTCCTTTTCTTTAAGGAAGAACTTAACAAATCGCATCTGTTCCTTATGGCCATGTTTGAAGGGTTAACAACCCGGGAAAGGGAAGAGGCATTGAAGAGATTATATGTCCCCCCAATAGCGGGCAGGGAGATACTCAACGGTATTAACAACTCAAAAACCGCGCTGGGACAACTTCAGAGCGCTTCACAGAAAGAGATTTACCATACGCTCCGGCCACTTAATATCCAAACCATTATTTATACAATGGCCAAAGCCAGTGACATGGAACAGAAAAAATCTGTTTCCATGTATTTAACAACGCTGAGAAAGATTAAGCCCGCCCTGAGCGGAAAAGACCTCAAATTAATAGGATACTTACCCGGCCCGGTTTATAAAATAATTCTAACATCAATTCTTGAGGCACGGCTTGAAGGAAGAATTAAAAGCCGCGAGGATGAGGTAGCGTTTGTAAAGGAACAATACAAACTATAACGCTATTGAAAACATACAGTCCTGTTGTAAATAACCAATCCATTATGTTATAAAACAATCCTATATTTAACTATAATAAAGGAGACATGAAATGAAAAAGCTATTACTGATTTTGTTCTTAATTCTATCAACATCCATTTTCTTTGGATGCGCGCAAAACAGCAGCTCAGACAGTCCGGTTCTTGCAAAGGTAGACAAGGGAGTAATCACTGAAGATGATTTCCTGCAGGATGTGAGCCGGGTCCCGGAATGGGCAAGGGAACAGTTCAACGGCATTGAGGGCAAGGAGAAATTCCTTGAAGAACTCATAAAAAGAGAGATGATCTATCAGAAAGCAATGAGTATGAACCTTGACAATAACAAGGAATTCATTGAGAAGGTAAGGAATTTCAAAAAGATGACTCTTGTCTCTCTTATCCTTAAAAAAGAAGTTGAAGACAAAGTAATGATTGATGACTCAGAAGTAAAGACATTTTTTGATGAGAATGCAGATAAATTTACAATAGGAACGCAGCTTAAGGCCAGCCATATTCTCGTTAAAACAGAAGAAGAAGCAATGGAAATACACGAAAAAATCAGTAAGGGTGAGAGCTTTGCGAAACTCGCCAAATCCCGCTCAATAGATAAAACTTCAGCAGAAAAAGGCGGAGATCTCGGTTATTTCGGACAAGGTAAGCTGCCCCCTGAAATTGAAAGGGCCGCCCTTGGACTTAAACCGGGAGAAATCAGCAAGCCGCTCAGAACACGTTTTGGATTTGATATCATTAAGCTCATAGATATCAAAAAAGGCGATCCTGCTAATTTCGAACAGACAAAGGAATCAATCAGAAGGCAGCTACTGACACAAAAGAAGAAAACCCTTTTTGAGAAATATGTAGAGAAACTGCAAGGGCAAAGCACTGTTGAAAAAAATGCTGAGAACCTTGCAGCAATTACCCTTCCGTGGGAGCAGGCCAAGAAGCCTCAATCGCCGCAGTCCCAAACAGAACCAGAAAGCAAATAACAGATCATCACAAACAGAACAAAAAAAGACCGCCCGTCATTGCAGCCGGGCGGTCTTTTCAGTTTCACATACCTTTTATAATTATCCCTCTCCGTAAATATCCTTCATTTTCTTCACGACATCATGTGGAGTCAATCGTTCATCTTCCCCGGTCCCTCTTGATTTACATTCCACCAGACCTTCCTTTAACGCCTTTTTACCGATAACGATTTGAAAAGGAATACCTATTAAATCAGCATCCTTGAACTTAACCCCCGGCCTCTCATCTCTGTCGTCCATGAGCACCGAAATATTTTCATTTTGCAGGTCTCTATATATCGCTTCAGCAGTATCTGATACCTCCTTATCATCCAGTGCAAGCGGAATCATTTGAACATTAAAAGGAGAGATACTCTGCGGCCAGATAATCCCGTTCCTGTCATTGTTCTGTTCAACCGCAGCGGCAGCAATACGTGCAGGCCCGATACCATAACTCCCCATGATTATCGGGACCTCTTTCCCATTCTCGTCAAGATACAGGGCCTTAAGCGGTTTGGAATATTTTGTTCCAAGTTTAAATATGTTACCGATCTCTATCACGTTTTCCTCTGAGATCACGGCTTCACATTTCGGGCAGCCGTCACCTCCCCTGGCAATATGTATATCATGCCATTCGGCCTCAAAATGTTTACCCGGCTTTATCCCCTTTGTATGAAAACCCTCCCTGTTTGCTCCTGAAATATAAGCACCCTCTTTTAACGCAATGTCTGCAATTTTTTTCAGCTTGTTGTTATGAGGTCCGATAAATCCGGCCTCTACGCCAAGGATCTCTTTTACTTCCTTTTTTTGAGCAGGCTTGAAATCCCCGGCAATTCTCCTGAGTTTTCCTTCATGCAGTTCCTGATCACCTCTTACAAGGGCAAGAAAAGGTCCTTCCTTCCCAATCAGCAAAAGACTTTTTATAAAACATGACGCATCTGCCTTCAAAAAATTAGAGACCTCCGTAACTGTTCTTTTTTCAGGGGTTGACACATCCTCCGTTTGCTGGCCTTGCTCATTCTCGCCTGCTTTTTGGGGTACGGGAACAGAACCCGCCAGCTCTACATTTGCGGCATACTCGCATTTACTGCAGAGTACAATTGTATCCTCTCCGGCCGGGCTCGGGGCCATAAATTCATGCGCCGTAGCGCCGCCCATCATTCCAGGGTCGCTTTCGACCTGATAAAACCTGAGCCCGCATCTTTCAAAGATCCTGTGATATGCCTCAGCATGTTTTTTATAGTTTTCTTCAAGGCCGTTCTCATCCCTGTCAAAACTGTAGCTGTCTTTCATTGTAAATTCACGGGTCCGCAGGATTCCGCTCTTAGGCCTCGCCTCATCCCTGAATTTTGTCTGTATCTGGTACCAGGTCTGTGGCAGGTCCCTGTATGAACGAACTTCCATGGAAGCAAGCCAGGTAATTATTTCTTCATGTGTCATGCCAAGACACATGTCCCTCCCGCCCCTGTCTTTTAGTCTGAACATTTCATCACCAATATCATTCCATCGGCCTGTTTTTTCCCAGATTTCTGAAGGATGAAGTGCGGGCATGGATATCTCCTGGGCACCAATAGCATTCATTTCCTCTCTTATTATCCTGTTAATACGTTCCATGACCCGTAATGCAAGAGGAAGAGAGATATATAGTCCGGATGCAAGCTGCCGTATATACCCGGCACGGAGCATCAGAATATGGCTCACGGCTTCAGCTTCCGCTGGAGTTTCTCTCAGGGTTGGAATAAAAATGTTCGAAAATCTCATAAAAAACCCTTTCACTTTTTAATTTAAAATATAATACTTCTCTGCAATCGGAATATTCTATCATATGCATAATCCTAATTAAAATGCTGTTTTTGTTATCAGAGGGGACAATCCATTTTGTATTTTTTTTTATTTACAGGAATATTCAGAACTTAAACCGGCATATTAATATCCGGCAACTAATAACAACAAGCTAAGGAAAATGCTTGATGCTTTGGTTTACATGACAAGGCATATTCCATAATACAATAAGAAAAAGAGAGGAATCATAAAGTATACTAGTAGCGATAAAATGAAACAGAAGAATAAAATCACTCAATTATTAATAGTAGTTGCTTTATCTGCATTCATAATGATTTCGAATTATGGATGCGAACCTTCTCCAGGCAAAACTTATGTTGTCGGCATAGTCAACCTTAACCCTAAACTCGATCGTGTCATAGAAGGCTTCAAATCAGGCATGACACACCATGGATATATTGAAGATGAAAATATATCCTATATTTACCGGGGCCCCTTGAAAAGTAAATCCGAACTGGAACCTGCATTACAGGAACTGCTTACCAGAAAAGTTGATTTTATTTATACTGTTACAACCCCGGCAACTCTCAAGGCAAAGAAAATCACTGAAGGAACAGGCATACCTGTTGTATTTGCTCCTGTCTTTTTTCCTGTAAAGTCAGGCGTTGTCAAAAGTCTTACTGATCATGGCAGCAATATTACAGGAATCCAGGTCGGCGGAAGCACTGCAAAGGCCCTTGAATACTTGCTGACAGTTGACTCTGGTATTAAAAAAATTCTCGTCCCGTTCAACGCCAATAATAAGGCTGCCATACAGAGCCTGGAAGGTTTAAGAAAAGGAGCGGACAAACTCGGAGTTAATATCGTTATAGCAAATATCCAGAATGAAAATGAATTAAAATTAAATCTTGAGTCAGTTCCAGAAGATATAGATGCTATCTGGCTGCTTAATTCACATTTTCTTGTTTCTCGTATAAAAGTTTTTATGGATTCAGCGATCAGGCATAAAATACCTGTTGCTTCCGGAGCTTCTCAATACAAGTCAGGCGTAGTTATTTCGTACGGACAGGACCATTTCAGAACGGGCAAACGTGCCGGCAGACTGGCTCACAGGATTTTACAGGGGACCGCACCTGCCGACCTTCCGGTCGAAATCACTGAGTTCTTTCTTGGCATTAATCTGAAGACTGCCGGGAAACTCGGCATCGAAATACCGGATAATATT
>JBDLIC010000096.1:0-13810 GCA_039715075.1 Nitrospirota bacterium | reverse complement strand
ATCAGTAGAATTGATAGTGCCGATAGCAATGGAGAAGGAGCTCAGGTTTGCAGTGAGAGAGGGCGGAAGGACAGTCGGCGCAGGAGTAGTAACTGAAGTAATAGAATAAAGACGTCGATTGACGGACGACGGAGGAAAAATGCAGGATATAATACTTTTACAATGTACCGGCTGTAAAAACAAGAACTATTCAACAACGAAGAACAAGAAGAATACAACGGAAAAACTTGTTCTGAAAAAATACTGCAGGCATTGCAGAAAACATGTTGAACATAAAGAGACTAAGGCATAAATTATTCAATGCCAGGTTTCGGGCACAAAAGAATAATTTGAAATCTGGAATTTGGAATTTGAAATTTTTTAGGATTAGGCCAGTAGCTCTAACTGGCAGAGCATCGGACTCCAAATCCGAGGGTTGGGGGTTCGAATCCCTCCTGGCCTGCCATTTTAAAAATCTATTTGAGAGGGGAAGAAATTGTTTAACAGGATAAAGGGATTTTTTAGAGAAGTAAAAGTAGAACTGAAAAAAGTTGTATTCCCTTCAAGAGATGAAGTTATAGGCTCAACGAAAGTTGTGGTTGTTCTTGTGTTAATAATTGCGGTCTTTCTGGGACTGGTAGATATGCTGCTTTCCAAACTGGTCGGCATTGCAATGAAGTAGGAGAAATTATGGAAAAAAAATGGTATGTGGTCCATACATATTCAGGTTTTGAGGAAAAAGTAAAGCTCACGATTGAAGATAATATACAGCGTCGCGGGCTGGAAGAGAAAATTGAAAAGATACTGATCCCGGCAGAAAAAGTGGTAGAGCTTAAGGCCGGGAAGAAGAAGGAGTCTTCAAAGAAGTTTTATCCGGGCTATATTCTCGTTAACATGTGCCTTGATGATGAAATCTGGCATCTTGTCAACAGTACTCCCAGGGTTACCGGTTTTGTCGGGGGTGATAATCCTGCGCCTGTACCCCAGGAAGAGATTGATGTTATTGTTCAGCAGATTGAAGAGGGACCGTCAACACAGATTACGACACAGTTTGACAGGGGCGACTCTGTACGAATAATAGACGGGTCCTTTGCCAATTTTAACGGGTTTGTGGATGAAATTGACGAGGTACATAATAAATTGAGGGTTATGGTTACCATATTCGGGAGGCAGACTCCTGTTGAGCTGAATTATATGCAGGTGGAGAAGGCATAATAAAAATAAATAACAATGAACAAATTACAAATTCCAAATGTTCAAAGAACTTTTTGTTGTTGCCTGGAGCTTATTTGAAATTTGGTATTTGAAATTTGGAATTTAACTGTTTGGAGGTTTAGATGGCTAAAGAAGTAATGGCACAGGTGAAATTACAGATACCGGCAGGAAAGGCAAACCCTGCCCCGCCGATCGGTCCGGCACTCGGTCCTCATGGCATTAATATAATGGATTTCTGCAATGCATTTAATGCTCAGACAAAAGCACTGGGAGATACCATTATCCCTGCTGTCCTCAGCATATACAGGGACAGGACTTTTACATTTATCCTGAAGACCCCGCCGGCATCGGAGCTTATTAAAAAGGCGGCAGGAATTATAAAGGGCTCCGGTGAGCCGAACAAGGAAAAGGTCGGAAAGCTGACTCTGGACCAGGTAAGGGAAATTGCCAAGACAAAAATGCCGGACCTGAATGCTTTTGATATTGAACAGGCAATGGAAATTATCAAAGGGACTGCCAGGAGTATGGGAGTGGATATAGCTAAGTGAAAAATGTTATTCGTTATTAGTTATACGTTATACGTAAAAAGTAGAGCAGGCGGCTGTAAGCTTCTAATAACATAGCATATGACTAATATTATTTTGGAGGCACAATGGATAAGAAAAAGGATAAGGCAAAAGAAAAAATAGATAAGACCAGGCAGTATGAGATAAAGGAAGCGGTTGACCTGGTAAAAGAACTTGCCCATGTAAAATTTGATGAGGCAGTGGACCTGTCATTGAACCTGGGTGTTGATCCGAGGAAATCGGACCAGATGATAAGGGGAAGCGTGGTCCTTCCTCATGGACTTGGCAAGAAAGTGCGGGTAATTGTTTTTGCCAAGGGAGAAAAAGCTACTGAAGGTAAAGACGCGGGCGCTGAATTTGTGGGAGCTGAAGACCTTGTTGAGAAAATCCAGGGAGGATGGCTGGATTTTGATAAGGTGGTAGCAACCCCTGATGTTATGGGATTGGTCGGGAAATTAGGTAAAGTGCTTGGACCGAGAGGGCTCATGCCGAATCCAAAATCCGGCACCGTAACATTTGATGTGGGAAAGGCTGTTAAAGATATAACCGCAGGACGTGCTGACTACAGGACAGAAAAGGCGGGTGTAGTGCATGTATCTATTGGCAAAGTATCTTTTGACACCGAGAAACTCATCGATAATGCAAAGACAGTAGTGAAGGCAATAGAAAAAGCCAAGCCTTCTTCAAGTAAAGGGAAATATCTAAAGAAGGTATCAATTTCCTCAACAATGGGAGTTGGTATTCCGTTAGTTGTTTCGAGTGTATCGTCGGTTTAGATAAAGAAGGAGTTGTAGTCTGGTAACAGAAACTTACAACTGAAAATAAAAATAAGTCAGAGACTGCAGGTGCGGGTCCGGTTAACAGGAACCGCTTAAATGAGTTTGTCTGCCCGCATAGACTGGGAATTAGTGGAAAGTTTAAGGTTAATAGTTTTTAATAGCAGAACATTTAACTTCATAACTCTCAACTCCAAACTTTCTCTGTGGTTTCTGATGCAAAGAAAGGGGTGAAAGAACTGAATAAAGAAGATAAAAAACAGGTAGTTTCAGAGCTTCAGGCAAAATTTGAGAAAGCAAAAGGCATTGTTTTTACTGACTATCGCGGACTTAATGTCGAAGAGATTACCGGATTAAGGACCATTCTCAGATCTGCTGAACTTGAGTATAAGGTTGTAAAAAATACTCTGGCCAAAATTGCTGCAGAAGGCACACCCGTGGATGCTGCCAAAGAATCATTTACAGGTCCCGTTGGTATAGCTATTGGCTATGATGACCCGGTGCTTCTTGTTAAGAAAGTGCTGGAATTCATTAAGGCCGCTAAGAAGCTTAATGTAACAGGCGGAGTAATAGAAGGCAGTATCTGTTCTCCCGAACAAATACAGGCTATCTCAAAGCTGCCCTCAAGGGAAGTACAGCTTTCCATGCTTGTCGGGGCCATGCAGTCTCCTTCAAGCAAGCTTGCAGGTCTGCTGAACTCAACGATTACGCAGTTTGGCTATGCACTGGAAGCAGTAAAGAGTAAAAAAGAAGAAAGCTGAAAATAATATTGAATTGAAAATACAAGGAGGATAAGATGTCTGCTACAAAAGAACAGGTTTTTGAATTTATTGACAAAATGACAATTCTGGAAATGTCGGAGTTCATAAAGGATTTCGAAGATAGATACGGAGTGACTGCCGCAGCTCCTGTTGCAGTTGCAGCTGCGCCTGCTGCTGGTGGAGAAGCTGCAGCAGAAGAAGAGAAGACAAGTTTTGATGTTGTCCTGACTGCTGTCGGCGACAAAAAGATACAGGTCATCAAAGCTGTGAGGGAACTGACAAGTCTTGGACTCAAAGAGGCGAAGGAATTAGTTGACAGTGCGCCGAAGCCGGTAAAAACAGGAGTTACAAAGGAAGAAGCCGACTCAGTCAAGGCAAAACTTGAAGAGCAGGGTGCATCAGTAGAATTGAAATAAATAAAACAAGGCAGGATTCAAGGGGTCAAGGGTTCAAGGGTTCAAGCAGTAAAAAATTATTTTTTATTCACGCGAATCCTGGAATCCTGGAATCCTGGAATCCTTCGGTAAAGGAGAATTATGGCAGAGGGTCAAAGGGTCAGAAAAAGTTTCGGGAAAACATCCGAGATACTTGCTATCCCGAATCTTATAGAAATACAGAGGCGTTCCTTTGAACGTTTCTTGCAGGATGATGTCCTGTCTGACAAGAGAGCAGACATTGGGCTGCATGCAGCATTTACCAGCGTATTCCCTATTGTTGACTACAATGAAACAGCATCAATAGAGTTTATGGAGTACATATTCGGCGAGCCCAAGTATGATTTGAGGGAATCTCTTGACAAGGGCATCAATTATGCTGCCCCTTTAAAAATCAAGGTAAAGCTGAACCTTTGGGAAAAAGGCGAATCTGATCATAAACGGTTAAAGGAATCAAGGGAACAGGAAGTTTACCTCGGAGAACTTCCTTTAATGACTGATACCGGCACCTTTGTGATCAACGGTGTTGAAAGGGTTGTTGTAAGTCAGCTTCACCGTTCTCCGGGAATACTGTTCAGTCATGACAAGGCCAAATCAGTTGCGGGTAAAACAATTTTTTCAGCCCGGATAATCCCTGCAAGGGGATCATGGTTTGATTTTGAATTTGATACAAAGGACACCCTTTATGTAAGAATTGACCGCAGGAAAAAACTCCATGCCACAATTATTCTTAAAGCTCTCGGCTATTCAGAAGAACAGATACTGAAAACCTACTATCCCATTGAGGAGATCAGAATAAAAAACAATGCTGCAACACGCGGCGTTTCCCCTTTCCTTGCGGGACTAAGGGCATTCAAGAATATTAACGAACCAAAAACAGATGAAGTGATTGTCAAAGAAGGCGGCAGGATAACAAAGGCTGCCTTAAAGAAGATGGATGCGGCAAAGATAAAAGAGATACCAATTTCAAAGGAAGAACTGGTCGGAAGGATTACGCTGACCGATATAATTGATCCTGATACCGGCGAGATAATACTCGAAAGTAATGAAGAGATTTCGGAAGAGATTGCCGAGAACATCATGACATTGAAGCTGCCTTCACTTCAGCTGCTTTTTATCGATGGGATAAGGTATCTCCCGTCGCTGAGAAATACACTCCATACGGATAAAGTGGGCGGTACTGATGAAGCGCTTGTAGAAATTTACAAGAAACTCAGGCCCGGTGAGCCCCCTTCAATTGCAGATGCCAGGTCGCTCTTTGAAGGACTCTTTTTTGACCCGAAGAGATATGACCTTTCTATAGTAGGAAGACTTAAACTTAACAAGCGTCTTGGACTTGACGTGCCACTGGAAACACGTGTTTTAACGGACATGGACATTGTGGAAATTCTCCGCTATCTTTTTGACCTCAGGGCAGGCAAGGGAGAAATAGATGATATTGACCACCTTGGCAACAGGCGGGTAAGGGCAGTCGGAGAACTCCTTGAGAACCAGTTCAGGATCGGACTTGTCAGGATGGAGCGTGCAATAAAAGAGAAAATGACCCTGACCGAGCTGGATACAGCGATGCCTCATGACATTATAAATGCAAAGCCTGTTATTGCTGTGATCAAAGAGTTTTTCGGTTCGAGCCAGCTGAGCCAGTTCATGGACCAGACCAACCCAATGTCCGAGATAACACATAAGAGAAGATTGAGTGCACTCGGGCCTGGCGGCTTGACACGTGAAAGGGCCGGATTTGAAGTGAGGGATGTGCATCCTACACATTACGGACGTATCTGTCCGGTCGAAACTCCTGAGGGTCCAAATATCGGACTGATAACATCTCTTGCCTCGTATGCACGGGTAAATGATTTTGGTTTTATCGAATCTCCATACAGGAAAGTCAAGAATGGTAAGGTCCTTGATGAGATCATATATCTTTCAGCGATTGATGGAGAAAAACATATCATTGCACAGGCGATTTCCTCGATAGATGACAGAGGGAATCTTCAGGGCGAGACAGTATCAGCCAGGGTCGGAGGTGATTTCAGGCTGGTAGCAATAGAAGAAGTGGAGTATATGGATGTTTCTCCGAAACAGATAGTAAGTGTATCTGCTTCACTTATTCCGTTCCTTGAAAATGACGATGCCAACAGGGCATTAATGGGATCAAACATGCAGAGACAGGCTGTGCCGTTATTGCATGCCAATGCCCCGAGAGTAGGTACCGGAATGGAAGGCGTGGCAGCAAAAGACTCAGGAGTTGTAATTATCGCAAAAAGGAGCGGAACAATAGAGTTCGTTGACGCATCAAGGATTGTTATCAGATGTGATGATGGAGGCGTGGATGTTCATAACCTGGTCAAATTTTACAGGTCAAACCAGGCCACCTGCGTTAACCAGAAGCCTATCGTAAAGACCGGAGACAAGGTCAAGAAGGGGCAGGTTATTGCGGACGGCCCTGCTACTGATATGGGAGAGCTTGCCCTCGGCAAGAATGTGCTGGTTGCATTTATGCCCTGGGGAGGATATAACTTTGAGGATGCTATCATTATAAGTGAACGTCTTGTGAAAGAAGATGTGTATACGTCAATTCACATTGAAGAGTTTTCCATAGAAGCCAGAGAAACAAAACTTGGCCCTGAAGAGATAACAAGAGATATTCCCAACATCGGAGAAGAAGCACTAAAGGACCTGGACGAGAGTGGAATTATCCGGACCGGGGCCCGTATAAAACCGGGTGATATTCTTGTGGGGAAAGTAACCCCGAAGAGTGAGACCCAGCTTACACCTGAAGAAAAATTGCTGAGGGCGATTTTTGGTGAAAAGGCGGAAGAAGTAAGGGAAAACTGTCTCTATGTGCCCCCCGGTATTGAAGGTACGGTACTGGACGTCAAGATTTTCACAAGGAAAGGGGCCAACAAAGACAAGAGGACAAAGAGCATAGAAGAGGACAAGAAGGAGCAGCTCCAGACGGATTTCGAAGATGAATCAAGAATTCTCAGAGAGAACATCTATATGAAAATGAGGAAAATGCTCCTTAATGAAAAAGTAGCTGAAGACATTAAGATTGTTGGTATTAAAGGTGCCCTGTGTGAGAAGGGGAAGAAGATCAGTGATAAAGATCTTGAGAGTATTCCGGACAAATTTCTCCACAAAATAAAACTTGCCGATTCCGGTAAACAGGATTCTGTAAAAGCCGTTCTGGATGAGACGAACGCTCATATAAAGGTTCTTGAAGATCGTTTTAACAAGAAGATGAACCAGTTCAAGAGGGGTGATGAACTTCCTCCCGGTGTTCTGAAAATTGTAAAAGTTTTTGTAGCGATGAAGAGAAAAATCCAGGTTGGAGACAAGATGGCAGGAAGACACGGTAACAAGGGGGTTATTTCTATTGTGGTCCCTGAAGAGGACATGCCGTATCTGCCGGACGGAAGCACGGTTGATATTATTTTAAACCCCCTTGGAGTGCCTTCACGAATGAATGTAGGCCAGATACTCGAAACCCATCTGGGATGGGCAGCTAAAGAACTTGATCTGTACGTAGCAACACCTGTGTTTGAAGGTGCCAGAGAAAGTGAAATAAAGGACCTGCTGAAACAGGCAGGGCTTCCGGAAAGCGGGCAGATTACATTGCATGACGGCAAGACCGGCCAGCCTTTCAAGAAACCTGTTACGGTGGGCAATATGTACATAATGAAACTCCACCACCTTGTGGAAGACAAGATACATGCCCGTTCAATAGGTCCATACTCGCTTGTGACCCAGCAGCCGCTCGGCGGTAAGGCTCAGTTCGGCGGACAGAGACTTGGAGAGATGGAGGTCTGGGCCCTTGAGGCTTATGGTGCTGCCTATACACTGCAGGAATTTCTTACAGTAAAGAGTGATGATGTGACTGGCAGGGCGAGAGTCTATGAGGCAATTGTTAAGGGTGATGCAAACCTGGAGCCCGGGGTACCTGAATCATTTCACGTTTTGATAAAAGAACTGCAGAGTCTTGGTCTTGATGTGGAACTGGAAGAAGAGCCTGTGGCAAATAAAGGCAGGAGCAGTGGAGAGAAAAAGAAACTGAGCGCTGCAGCCAAGGCAAAGGCTTAAGTTGATAAAATAAATGGGAGGAAATTAAGTGGAAGATATTTATTCGATATTTGAAAAGCCGAAAAATCCTACGGAATTTGAGTCTATTAAAATCAGGCTTGCTTCTCCGGAAAAAATAAGGGCCTGGTCATATGGGGAGGTGAAGAAACCTGAGACGATCAATTACCGTACATTCAAGCCGGAAAGGGACGGGCTTTTCTGTGCAAAGATTTTCGGTCCTGTCAAGGACTGGGAGTGCATTTGCGGTAAATACAAAAGGATGAAACACAGAGGGGTCGTATGTGACAAGTGTGGCGTTGAAGTTATTCAGGCCAAATCAAGGCGTGAGAGACTCGGTCATATTGAGCTTGCGACACCGGTTGCCCATATCTGGTTTTTAAAAGGGATTCCTTCAAGGATAGGGACACTTCTTGACATGACAATGCGCCTGCTTGAGAAAGTACTCTACTTTGAGAGCTATATAGTTGTTGATCCGGGTGAGACAAAAATGAAAGAGAAAGAGCTTCTCACGGATGAGGAATACAGAAAAAGGGTCCAGGAATTTGGTGACAAATTTAAGGCAGGTGTAGGTGCAGAGGCTGTAAAGGAGCTTCTCAGGGAAATAGACCTTGATGCACTGGCAAAGACATTGAGAGGAAAAATCCAGGCATCATCATCTATCGGGATTAAAAAGAAACTTACAAAGAGGTTGAGGGTCGTAGAGGCCTTCAGAAAATCAGGTAATAAACCGGAATGGATGATAATGGATGTTGTCCCTGTTCTTCCGCCTGATCTTCGTCCCCTGGTACCGCTTGAAGGGGGAAGGTTTGCCACTTCAGATCTGAACGATCTTTACAGAAGGGTAATAAACAGAAATAACAGACTGAAGAGGCTGATGGAACTGAATGCCCCGAATGTTATTATCCGCAACGAAAAAAGAATGCTGCAGGAAGCGGTTGATGCCCTTTTTGACAATGGAAGGAGAAGCCGCGTACTTAAGGCAGCGACCAAGAGACCCCTTAAGTCACTGAGTGACATGATAAAGGGGAAACAGGGACGTTTCAGACAGAACCTCCTCGGTAAAAGGGTGGATTACTCCGGACGTTCAGTTATCGTTGTAGGTCCGGAGCTTAAACTGCACCAGTGCGGTCTTCCAAAGACAATGGCGCTTGAGCTTTTTAAACCATACATATTCAGCAAGCTTGAGGAAAAAGGGTATGTTACTACGATCAAGGCCGCCAAAAAGGTGGTTGAAAAGGGAGAGGACATAGTATGGGACTGCCTGGATGAAGTAATCAGGGAGCACCCTGTACTTCTGAACAGGGCCCCGACCCTGCATCGTCTTGGTATGCAGGCGTTTGACCCCAAACTTGTCGAGGGAAAAGCCATCAGGCTTCATCCGCTGGTATGTACGGCATTTAATGCTGACTTTGACGGAGACCAGATGGCCGTCCATGTGCCGCTTTCCATTGAGGCACAGGTAGAGGCAAGGGTTCTGATGATGTCCGTAAACAATATTCTCAGTCCTGCAAGCGGCAAACCTATATCAACACCGACTCAGGACATGGTCCTGGGGATCTATTATCTTACAAAAGAGAAAACAGGGGCAACGGGTGAAGGAAGGGTGTTTTACGGGCCTGAGGAAGTAAGGGTTGCTCATGATGCCGGTATTGTTGAGGACCATGCGCGTATCAAGGTCAGGATGAACGGTTCCTTTGTTGATACGACAGCAGGGCGAATAATTCTTGGAGAAGCATTGCCTGAGGGTCTTTCGTTTTCGATGATCAACAAGGTTATGACAAAGAAGGAAGTAGGAAAACTGGTTGAATTCTGCTACAAGAGACTCGGGAGAAAGGCAACGGTTGTTTTCCTCGATAATATAGAGAAACTCGGATTTTCCAGCGCAACAATGTCAGGGAACTCTATTTGTATTGATGATATGCACATTCCGACTCAGAAAAAAGGATTTATAGACGAGGCTGAACGTGAAGTTCTAGATGTTCAGCAGCAATATGCCGATGGTCTGATCACTAATGGTGAGCGCTATAACAAAGTCATCGATATATGGGCTGAGGTTACAGAAAAAATTGCAGATGCGATGATGAAGGAACTGGGTGCCGAAGGCGTAGAAGACCTGAAGAAGATATCAGAAGAAGAGCTCCAGGAAAGGCGTTCTTTTAATAATATTTTCATGATGGCGGATTCAGGAGCGAGAGGTTCTGCCGCGCAGCTGAGACAGCTTGCAGGAATGAGGGGACTGATGGCTAAACCGTCAGGGGAAATTATTGAGACCCCGATTACCGCAAATTTCAGGGAAGGCCTGACACCTCTTCAATACTTTATTTCAACGCACGGTGCAAGGAAAGGCCTTGCTGATACAGCTTTGAAAACAGCCAATTCAGGATACCTTACAAGAAGACTTGTGGATGTTACCCAGGATGTGATTATCCGGATGGATGATTGCGGCACAAGCCAGGGCATCGTGGTGACAAGCCTGCTGGAAGGTGGCGAGATAATTGAGCCGATTGAGGAAAGAATTTATGGCAGGGTTGTCGCAGAAGATGTTATCGATATGGTGACTGATGAAAAGATAGTTCCACGCGGACAGGAAATAGACGATGAACTTGCACAGAAAATTGTAGCAGCCGGTATTGACAGGGTATTGATCCGTTCGGTTTTGACATGTGAATCTCAGCAAGGTGTATGTAAATGCTGTTACGGAAGGGACCTCGGAAGGGGCGGGATGGTCGAAACTGGAGAGGCCGTAGGGATTATTGCGGCACAGTCTATCGGAGAGCCGGGAACCCAGCTTACGATGAGAACTTTCCATATCGGTGGTACGGCAACCAGGCTTGTTGAGCAGACCGTTCTGGAGGCAAAAAGCAGCGGTACAATAAAATTTATCGATCTTTCCACAGTTAAAGACAGAGAAGGTTCCCTGATAGTCATGAACAGAAACGGCAGTATTGCCATTGTTGATGCAAAAGGGAGAGAGAGAGAAAAGTATTCTGTAGTGTACGGTGCAAAGCTGAAAGTGAAAAAGGGAGCAAAGGTTGATGCAGGACAGCTGCTGGTTGAATGGGACCCGTACTCACTTCCAATCATCACGGAAGTCGGTGGAAGGATCGCCCTCGGAGATATAACGGAGGGTGTATCGGTTAAGGAAGAAGTTGATGAAGTTACAGGTCTTGCCCATAAAGTTATCATTGAATATCCAACTCATATGAGACCGAGGGTTTCGGTGAAGGACGAACATGGAAAAGCCACTTTGAGGACGCCGGGTACCAACAACCTTGCCCGTTACATGCTGCCTTCAGGGGCCCACGTCCTTGTTGACAAGGGAACGATAGTGCATCCCGGAGATATTATTGCAAAGATTCCGAGGGAAACGACAAAGACCAAGGACATCACCGGAGGTCTCCCGAGAGTTGCGGAACTCTTTGAGGCAAGAAAGCCTAAAGAGCAGGCAGTCGTTAGTGAAATAGACGGAACCGTAGAGTTTAAAGGGTTTGACAAGGGAATGAGAGTAGTCAATGTTAAGGGTGGAGCAGACACCAGAGAGTATAAGATCCCGAAAGGTAAACACCTTAGCGTTCACGAAGGTGACTGGGTAAAGGCCGGTGAGGCGCTGATGGACGGCTCAATAAATCCTCACAATATACTCGAAATTCTGGGGCCGAACGAACTACAGAGATACCTTGTTGATGAAGTCCAGAAAGTGTACAGACTCCAGGGCGTTGGGATCAATGACAAACATATAGAGGTCGTTGTCAGGCAGATGATGAGAAAGATCAAAATCGAAGATGCAGGTGATACGGATTTTCTTGTAGGTGAACAGTTTGATAAAATGGTCTTTGACAGGGAAAACCAGAGAGTCCTGAAGCAAAAAGGCCAACCTGCCCATGGTAAACCGATGTTGCTCGGTATTACCAAGGCATCACTTGCCACGGACAGTTTTATCTCTGCAGCCTCCTTCCAGGAGACCACCAGGGTCCTTACAGAAGCTTCTATTAATGGGGCTGAGGACAGACTGAGAGGTCTGAAGGAAAATATTATCATGGGGAGACTTATCCCTGCAGGTACTGGAACAGAGATGTACAGTGAAACATATGTCGAATCTGAAGAAGAATTTCCGGGTAGTCAGTAACATATTGTCATACACATAAAGTAGAAGACAGCGGGAAATGAAATTTATAGCCGATTTAATGCTTGGCCGTCTTGCCAGATGGCTTAGACTGATCGGCTATGATACTTTATACTATCCGGATATTGAAGACAGCCTTCTCCTTAGAATTGCACGGGAAGAAAACAGGACATTACTTACAAGAGATACCCGTCTTGTTAAGATAAGGGGCCTGGAAAACTATTTATTGTTGAAGGACAATGATCCTTTCGAACAGCTGAAAAATGTAATTTTGACTTTCAACCTGTTTCCTGACAGTGCTTCGTTAAAATCAATCATGATATCGGGCCTGAGCAGATGTTCCTTGTGCAATCAGGTCCTTGAGAGTGTCCCGAAGGAACATGCGAAAAAGCATGTCCCTGAGTATGTTTTTCAGAATTTCGACACTTTTAAGCATTGCAAAAACTGCGGAAGATTTTACTGGAAAGGTACACACCCTGAGCTGCTGTTTAGTAAATTAGCGGAGATTATAAAGTTTACATAAACAGGAGAGATAAGAAAAGGGACAGATGCATAACGGTACAAGGGTACAAAGTAAAAGAACATGCATTCTTTCTTCTCTCTTTGGGTTTTTTCATATGTAATCTGTAAGCAAATAATCATCGGATTCTTTATAATTAACCGTGACTGTAAAACAACAAATCATACCTCCGATAAGTGTCATTGTTGGTGTTATATCTATTGGAACAATCGGGTACTCCGTCATAGAAGGATGGACTGTATTCGATGCCCTCTACATGACGATTATTACACTTACTACAGTGGGATATGAGGAGGTCCATGCGCTTTCGAGGGCAGGAAGATATTTTACAACTATTCTTATCCTGTCAGGTGTCGGCTCAATGCTTTACGCGCTTGGTGTCGGCGCCAAGGTGGTCATTGAGGGTGAATTAAGGGACATATTAGGGAGGAGACAATTGAACAAGAAAATCGAGAGTTTAAAAGATCATTACATAATATGCGGTTACGGAAGAATGGGGAAAACCACCTGTAAAGAAATGATCCGCAACAATGCCCGGTTTATCATTGTTGAAAAGGACCCGGAGATACTCATAACCATTGAGAAAGATGTATTGTCAATGCAGGGAGACTCCACACAGGACAGTGTGCTGAAGGATGCGGGAATTGAAAGGGCACGGGGCCTGATATCGGTGCTTTCAACGGATGCAGACAATCTTTATGTTGTGCTGTCCGCAAGGGGCCTGAACCCGCAGCTTAAAATTGTTGCAAGGGCCAGTGAAGACGGGGCAGAACAGAAACTCCTGCGAGCAGGCGCTGATAAAGTCATATCTCCGTACAGCCTGGGAGGATTAAGGATTGACCAGACTATATTAAAGCCTGCCGTGGTCGACTTTATTGAGTTTGCAACAAAGAGTGGAAACCTTGAGCTGCAGATGGAAGAGATAAAGGTTAAAAGTAAATCGCAAATTGTTGACCATAGCCTGGATGAATGCGGCATACGAAAAGAAATGGGCATAATAATTGTTGCCATCAAGAGAGAGACGGGGGAGATGGAATTCAACCCTATGTCAACAAGTGTCATCAACCTGGGAGATACCCTGGTTGCCATGGGAGAGACTAAGCAGCTTCAGGCCCTGGAGGAACTGGTTGGAGTATAAATTGCTGGATGCCGACTTCAGGCATTTACTAATCGAATAATGTATTGAATGTTCGGTCTGACCCATTAACCAGAATCTCAGGATTTCAATATATGATGAGACCCTGTGCCCGGTCCAGAGTGATAAATAAGAGTTCCCGCAACTGCAACAAACAAATAATGAAAGGATGATTATTGTGAGGAAAAAATTAATTGTAGCATGTTCTGTTTTTTTATTTA
>JBDLIC010000095.1:0-14144 GCA_039715075.1 Nitrospirota bacterium | reverse complement strand
GGTAATATTACTTTAATATTGGCAGAAATCAACCGTGAATAAAAAAAGCTACACAAGGATATCGATCTCTATTATTGTTGTGAATAGAATATTAGCATTATTATCGAGAGCGACAAGAGCAAGTAAATGGTAACAGATAAAATAGGACTAATAAGCCAAATTTCAGGAGACATTCAGCATAGCGTTAAATTACTGCCTCAGGTAATCAGGAAACATGCAGTTCTACTGTTAGTCCTAATGAGTGCTCGCGCTTCACAGATAGTCATTGTAACGTCACTCTTACTTATACCTTTCGTCTTGAATCCTATAGCGGATACCATCTTGGAGAAAATCTTTCCTCTTCAAGAGAAGAAAAGATTTATGGGTTTAATAAAAACAGTTGAGGAGGATCCACGTCTCGCGTCATATAAGGACAGTGTGAGCGTTTTGCTGTGGGTATTGTCTTCAGGCTTCGTAGTTGTTTTCTTCCTATTGAAGATTCCAGATGTTGTTAGAGAGGGTGAAGAGCGGTCGCTGAAGATGCAGGAAGATGCTGATGGGCAGAGCCGGTACGACCTTGAAGCTGGCATACAAATCTACCGTTCCGCCCTAGGTCTCACCCTAAATGATTACCGCACCCAGGCACTTGTAGAGAAGATCAAGACGCTCGAAAAAACCTTTTATAATAAAAAGGATCAAACTTCTGCAGGAATAGACGCTCATTTCCAAAGTGAAGCAACAATCGTACTCAGTACAGATGAGGTCAAGAAACAAGTAAAAGCATCAAATTTTAAATCTCGGTACAAAATTATAACGGATGTTGGACGCGGCTCAATGGGTTTGGTTTATCATGCCCATGATGAAGTATTGGACCGTGATGTCGCTCTCAAGGAACTTCCTGCAGTCACTGCTTCGGACGAATCCGCTTTAGAGAGGTTCCGGCATGAGGCAAAGGCATTGGCAAAGCTCTCCCATCCCGGGATTGTCCAGGTTTATGACTTTGTCGAAGAAGATAACCATGCTTGGATTGTTATGGAACTCGTGACAGGGGGTGATATGGAGGATATGCTCCGTAGCAAAGGAAGCTTTGACCTGCAAGAGACCCTGAAGTACGGCAGCATACTTGCAGATGCATTGGCATATGCCCATTCAAAAGGCATCGTCCACAGAGACTTCAAGGCTTCAAACGTTTTGATAACACTGGAAAAAATGCCCAAGATAGCAGACTTTGGCCTTGCCAAGATGATACATACAAGTCAGAATACTATTGCAGGCACAATACTGGGTTCTCCTTTTTACTTAAGTCCAGAGCAGGCCGAAGGGAAATCGGCTGATGAACGCTCGGACATCTATTCGCTTGGGATACTACTTTATCGAATGCTTGCTGGAAAAGTTCCGTTTGAAGGAGAAGACCTTTCAAGTATTTTAATGCAGCATATAACCAAGAAGCCGGTAGCACTTGCGGAGCTGGTTCATGAGCTTCCCGAAGAGATCGAGAGCCTGATCATGAGAATGCTTGAAAAGAGCCCGGATAAGAGGTCGCAGGAAGTCTCTTCTGTTGCAGAGATTCTTAGACTGCATATTAATAATGATAGAATTAGTCTGTAAAATTGGATTTTAAAGGAGGTAGGATGACAAAACTTATACTTAAATTGAATGACAAGGTTATCAAGGAAGTCCTTATCAGTAAGGACAGGGAACTCACGATCGGTCGTGACCAAACAAATGATCTACAACTGGATAACTTAGCTGTTTCAAGGGTCCATGCAAAAATTTACAAACAGGGGTGGTCTTTTTACATCGAAGACATGGATACCACTAATGGAATTTATATAAACGATAGGATGGTTTCCTGGAAAGCAGCTCTTAATAACAACGATATCATTACCATCGGCAAATATATGTTGATTTTTAATGACAACTCCCGTGATTATGAAAATGGCAAAGATAGGCCTTTCGATCCGAATGCTACAATTAAGGTTTAGAGCATCATGCATGCTCTGAATCGGTGAGTTTAAAAGAGCTCGAAATAGTTATTGGTTTAATAATATGGAAATTATTATTGATTTACGTTAGAAATGTTGGATAAAAAGAAAACTAAAAAATGAGTGTTACTGAAAGTTATAATGAAATTGAACAAAAGACCAACTTTTAGGGAAAGTAATCTCAGCTAACAACTTTATATTTCTTTCACATCTATCAACATTGGATCTTGTTAAATCATCATGTGGAACCATGGGGTTCCGTTATACATAATATATGAACCGAACTTTCCGGGATATGTCGGGAGTTTGGCCGCATTGGCATCAAATGGGTGACCCAGCAGATTAAACTGACAACCGGAAACCAGGAACTGCTAACTTAAAAACTGGCAACATAAAAACGCGACATAATCTTGAGATTTTTATATAATCTTATATGCTATGTAAAAGGAGGTGATCGATATGGGGAAAAAGAAGGAATACAGATTCACGGTAATAATTGAACCTTGTGAAGAGGGGGGCTTTTTTGCCATGTGTCCGGTATTTCCCGGCTGCCATGTTGAAGGGGCGACTTATGAAGAAACTCTCAAGGAAATGAAGGCCGCTATCGATGCCTTTATTGAAGATTATAAGGAGGAAGGCGAGACCATTCCGGATGATGATGTTACCATCACTACTCTGAGAGTGGCAGTATGAGTACAAAATTTCCCGCAGCCACATCGGATGAAGTAATCAGAGCATTGAAAAAAACCGGGTTCAAATTTAAACGCCAGATTATAAGATATCGTTTAATCTAAAAGGAGGTGATGGCAGGGTTTTAGCTATCAAATAAACATTAGATAGAAAGCATTCATAAACCGGAAAAATAAAGGACAGGAGGATTAAAATGAAAAAATTCTACTTCATATGTTTTTTGGCGGTTCTGTTGCTTATTCCATTTACATATACAATGGGAGCCATGACCAGAGGTACGATGGGAGAACAGGGCGGTCAGCAGCACATGGGCAGCGGCATGATGGGTGGACAGCAGAGACAAATGGGTCATGGAGGTGCAATGATGCAGGGCCATGAGATAATGGGCGGAATGATGCAGGACATGAACAGAATGACCGGCCTGATGCAGAAGATGACGGATGTGATGAGAAGAACAACGGATACAGCGCGTATGGGTCAAATGTCGGACATAATGAAAGATATGTCGGAGCACATGGGAAATATGTCCAGAATAATGAGTAGAGGAAGTGTATCACAAAAAGAAATGGAGGAGCTGCATCAGCAGATGTTAGAGACTCAAAAAAGATTTGATATGAAGTAGCTAATGATTTTCTTGATTCATTAGAATGGGGCCCTGCCCCAAACCCCGGTTCATTCTTTTTGGCGTAAAAAAGAATAAAAAAACAACATTGCATCTAATTACATCAGAGCTTATCCAGCTATTTTGTAACCTGCGTTCTTTACGGCGCTCGAAATCGTATCACTATTTGTCTTTGACTCATCATAATCGACCGTAGCAGTTCCTACGTTAACATCCGATTTGCTTACCCCTTCTACTTCGTCAATAGCCTTCTTTACACTCATGACACAATGCTGACAGCTCATGCCGTATATGTTTAAAGTAATTTTAGACATTTTACACCTCCACTATTGATTCAATAACTGATTTGGATTCAGTCTTTTTTTCCATTCTGCTTAATATTAATTTGACTACTATCAGCGATGCGAAGAATAGTAGAAATCCTCCGATTGCGGCAAGAAGATCTGAATCAGTTCCTGTGAAATATCCGGGAAGATAGGTTTTCCCGAGTATTGAACCTGCGATCAGAGCTAAAATCGGCACGATATATATAAGTATGGCCCCTTTTACAAAGGTGTACGATTTCATCACCAGTTTTACCTTTTGACCAATTTTTGCTCCTGCCATGTTTATGGCTTCTGTTTCAATTCCATCTTCAGAAATGTCGCATATCTCCTTTTCACAGCTTTCACAGCAGCTGTTTCGTTTTGAGACTTTAACTATAGCCATAGTGCCGTTGATATTCGTAACGATTCCTGTTTCATTCATACAATCACTTCCTCTCAGTATATGTATACAATAAATGTAGAAATAAATTGTGAAGGAAATATGAAAATGGACAGAATATATTCAAGACTATTTCCAGAAAGTTTTATTCACAATTTATTCATCAAACTTTCATTTTCTCTTCAAACGGTTAGGTTAATCTGTAAACAGAATAAAATTAAAAAAAGGAGGATTTAAAAATGAAAAAGTTAGCAGCAGCAATAGCAGTCGTATCAATACTTGCAATTGGGGCATTAGCTCATGCACATGGCAATGGTACATGGGGCAACGCCCGCATGGGCGGACAGATGATGGGACAGGCGTATGGTGGTCATATGACGGGAGGTTTCGGTCCAGGATATGGAACTGACCGGAAATTTCTTGATGAGACAACGGATGTAAGGAAAGAGATTCATAACAAGAGGTTTGAATATTCAGAAGCAACACGCAATCCGGAAACCACTGCTGATACCCTTGCTAAACTGGAGAAAGAGATTTATTCGCTTCAGGATAATGTTCATAAGAAGGCACCCCGTACAGGATATGGAAGTTATGGCGGATTCGGTTGTAATTAATAAAAATCCCACCTAATTATCCCCCTTTGGCAGTCAGGCAAAGCCTGGCTGCCTCCTACAAAATAAGGTGTATAAGATATTATCCTATTAATACCGGGCAGTAATGCCGATGCCCCCTTTGTATTCCGAATGATATTGAGCTATAACGGAGAAATACTTATTGATTGTCCAGCCTGCACTGACCATCCATTCTTCATCTGATTCAGTGTCATATTGAAATTCACCAAATGCGTATAGTCTTTCAGTCAGCTGTATCTTGTTTTCGATTAACAGCCTGACGTCACCTTCGGTGTCTATCCATAACGAACTTTCAAACATAAGCGGCAGCAGATATCGAATTCCGATAATGCCGCGATGGTCCTGTTCACCGTCGGTTAATACACCACCGGCAAAGGCCTGAAAAAAGCGGCTGAAATACCGCTCATAGGTGAGCACTGCCTCATAGTCTTCATTCCATCCCGCTTCCCATGTTCCCCTGAGTGTATTCCTGGTATCGGCCGCTACAATCTGTCCCTCGGTCATCTGGGTAAGTATTGATGCATCTGCCCACAGGTACCAGTGTTCCTTAAACAGATTCGGTCTGATTGCGGCGATCTGCGGGTCTAACTCAGTGCCTTCGTAATGAACTATCCGTGCCATTCCTGCCTTCATGTGATACAGAAGGTGGCAGTGGAAGAACCAGTCCTTTTCCTCGTTTGCATAAAATTCCATAACCTGTGTGCCGAGGGGCGGCACATCGACCGTATGCTTAAGAGGAGAATAATCCCCATGTTTGTTCACGACCCTGAAAAAATGGCCATGAAGGTGCATCGGATGGTGCATCATGGTTTTATTCACAAGTATAAAGCGGACATTTTCTCCCTTTTTTATGCTTATCAGATCAGCTTCATTTAATGTTTTTCCGTTTAATGACCATACATAGCGCTCCATGTCTCCCGTAAGCTCAAGCCTGACCTCGCGTATGGGCAGGTCTTTTTTCAGGGCAGTGGAGGATGGTGATTTCAGGTTGTCGTAAGGGGGCATGGGACGCTTATTCATAGGCATTTTCATTTTGCCTGATTCATGCCCCATGCCTTTCATCTTTCCGCCCGGTCCGCCATGGCCGTTGCCGTGCATTTTATAGAGATTTGGCTGCGGGACATCCGGAGCTGCTACCTGGTTTCCCCGGCCGATGTGAAGCGATGTATGGCCTGAGCCGTCCTGCGCTGTTGCACGGAGTTCATAAGCGCCGTTTTCCGGGACCGTGATGATTACATCATATGTCTCTGCTATTGCGATAAGAAAGCGGTCCATCTTGACAGGCTGTACATCAACGCCGTCGGCTGAGATGGCCTTCATGTGGCCTCCGGCAAACTGGAGGTAGAAATATGTTGAGGCCGCAGCGTTTATGATCCTCAGGCGCACGGTCTGCCCTGGTTTGGCATCAAGTGATGCTGAAGGCTTTCCATTGACGAGGAAGCGCTCATAGGCAATGTCCGAGATATCCATGGGCGGCATACGCATCCATGAACGCTTAAGAACATTGGGCAGGGCATCAGCCTTTATCGCACCTTCAAGGCTCTGGATAGAGCCCTTTTTCAATGAGTAATATTCGCTTCCACTCTTCAGTGTCCGCAGGATTTCATCTGGGTTTTCATCGGTCCAGTCGGAAATTACAACAACATGGTCGATATCTGCTTTCACTGAAGGTATCTCCGGTTTGATGACGATTGATCCAAATACTCCCCTCTGTTCCTGGAGCCCTGTATGGGAGTGATACCAGTATGTGCCAGAATGAGTGACCGGGAATTCGTACGTAAATGTTGAGCCGGGCATAATCGGGGGGGTAGTTACGTAAGGTACACCGTCCTGAAGGTTAGGCAGAAGAAGCCCGTGCCAGTGGACCGAGGTTTCGACATCCATGTTATTCGTGACTTTTATGCGGGCGAAATCCCCTTCAGTAAACTCCAGAGTCGGGCCGGGCAGCTGGCCGTTAATGACCATTGCCTTAACGGCCTTTCCTGTGATATTAACTTCCTTGTAATTGATATTCAGTTCATATGTGACAACACCGGCAAAAAGATTATTGCCTGAAAACAGAAACAGAATAAAAGTGAATGCAGGAAAAAAGGTTTTCATTATTGCCCCTCAGTAAGCAGTTACATGATTTATTGAAAATGATACTGCATCTTCATTATTTCTTCAAATACCTTCTGTACTCTATAAACAGCATGAAAATCGGGAAAAATGTATTGTGTGCATTGTAATTGAATATTAACATAGTAACGTCCCGGAGGGAATAATCAATGAAAATTCTTAGTAATCAAAAAAAGCTGTTCATGGTTTTTATTGTAGTTTCCATCCCGCTGATCTCTTACCTTCACTATTTTACCCTTCCTGCTTTTCATGATATACATAATGTTCTTGCTGAACTGTATTATCTGCCTATTCTGCTTGGTGCGCTCATGTGCGGACTCAGGGGCGCAATCCTTACATATTTATTTATTTCCGTATTATACATCCCCCACCTTCTGATGAACTGGTCGGATTCATTTTCATTTGCAGCAAACAAGCTGTCTCATGCCTTGATTTCAGGGACTGTAGCCATTACAGCGGGATTCCTTGTTGACCGTGAAAAGAAACGCCGTGAACAGCTTGAGAAGGACCATTATCTTGCGAGTCTTGGACGGGCTTCCGCTGCAATTGTCCATGATCTGAAAAATCCGCTGATCTCGATATTGGGTTTTACAAGACGGATCAGGGAAGGGAAAGGTGATAATAAAACAGCATTAAAGGCAATATCAGATTCTACCGAAAACATGCAAATGATAGTGCGCGATGTGCTTGATTTTGCAAGGCCCTTAAGAATGGATTTAAGTGAGAAGGATATCGGAGCGATTGTCCGTTCCGCGTGTGAATTATGCAGAGCAGAAGCAGAAGAAAAAGAAGTTGATATAAATATTGATATTCCAGACAGCCCCGAAGTCATTGCCGCGGATAAAGTTAAGATGTTGAGAGCGTTAATGAACCTTATACATAATGCAATTGATGCATCGCCAATCAGCAGTGTTGTTTCCGTATCAATCGAATCCGCGGAAGAATTCATTATGTTGAAAATAAAAGATTCCGGTTCCGGGATGGATAAAGTGACCCTTGAAAACATATTTATCCCTTTCTACACAAAAAAGAGTTCCGGCACCGGCCTGGGAATGGCTGTTGCAAAGAAAATTATTGAAGGGCATCAGGGAGCAATCCGTATCAATAGTAAATTGCAAATCGGCACTGAGGTGATTATTGAGTTACCCAAATAATTGAATCAGGACTGTAATCAACAATCCTAATAGATTGATCTTATCCTGCCTGTATGTCGGTCAAAAATAATTGTGTCTACTATTTTGCTGTTGTCTTTGATTACTGCTTTTATAAATCTGCCCTGATTGTGCAGTATTTCAAAATCAAGTCCTTTTTTCCCAAAGTAGTGTTGAAGTGCCTGTTCGGCATCCTTATTTGAAAGCATCTGATCATGCATGCCGTAATGGCTGGTCTGTTTGCAAAAATCTCCATAAGGCGTAACATGTTTCCTGTTTTCTCCTGCAGAGACATCAGGAACGCCTGAAAGCACCAGTCCTGATGCCAGTACAAATACCAGTATTATAGAAGTATATTTATTCATATTTATTACTCACTCATTATGCTTCTGATTATTTTTTACCACACAAAGATGAAGGGATTATGAAAACTTAACGGCCCATAAACGCCTTCATAATCTTTTCACAGTTTCTTCATTTTCTGTTCGAATTCTACTGTTAAATTACAAGTCAACATATAAGTTTATCAGACCTGGAGCGAAAATGAATTCAATGAGATTAAAAAACATAACAGTAGCAAAACTGGCCACAAAATATCCTTCTATAGCAGAGGGCTGTGCTTATAGAAATGTTCAATGCCCTCTATACAATTAAAAAGCCCGGCGGGATTATTGATGTCCCTTTTAAATGGAAAAGAGAATCATACAATATCTATCCAGTCTTTTAAAATAAAATAAATTAACGTTGTGTCGGATGACTATCGGAAATCAGTGTCTTCCGTGGATCTTTTTAATATTGTGCGGGATTGGTTTGCACACCACATACGGGAGGTTGATCAAAAATACAGGTTGTATTTTGACCGGCACAATTGATTGTAGTTTTCCTTCATTCTTACCCCGTTAAATCGATGGTTGAGTAAATATCCACCCTGCGTTAACTCTTCTGTTATTCCATTCATTGCTGTCTGTTTTTCCTGTGAAAGCATATGTTTTTATTCCATAAAATATTTAATTGACCGGAGCGGAATCAGGCTTTGTTTTTTTTTCTTAAAATATTATTTTTCAGAGAGAATAATTCTGTTGACAGGAAAGATAATGTTTGATACGATTGATTTTAATCTGAAACTGATATCGTAGGTATCAGTAATTTGCGGGAAGATGTTTGGGAGGTGAAAATGGCCACAAAGGCGAAGACAGTAAAAAAGAAAGTTGCTACCAAAAAGAGGAAACCGAACGAGGCATTTATGAGGCCGATGCAGATCAGCGATGACCTCGCAAAGGTAGTAGGGAGCAAGCCGATTCCAAGGACAGAAGTAACAAAGAAGATATGGGTATACATTAAAAAGAATGATCTTCAGGACCCGAAGAACAGGAGAAATATTAATGCAGATGCGAATCTGAAGGCAGTTTTTGGTGGGAAAAAGAAGGTCTCAATGTTCGAGATGACTAAACTGGTAAGCAATCACCTTTCAGCAACCTAAAATAGTACATGTGTTGATAAAATGCCTGCTGTTTAATAGCTGGTCCGATTGTTTGATCAGGTTTGAAAATTGTTTTTCTATATAGGAGAAGTATCTTCGGAAATCTGTGTATGATAGTATCAGGGTGCCAAGTGGGAAAAGTTTTACCGCTCAAATTGTGAATAGATTATTCAGTGAAATTATGGAAGGTGTCCTGAGAATTTAGGGCGCCTTTTTTTTGAAAGGTTTAAATAATGCGGCGTGTATGGTTAATATCTGTCTGTCTTTCTTTTCTGATTTTTGTTCCGGCTGGATCATATTCCATTAATAATGTTGGAAAAGTCCTGAAAGTTAAAAATACCGTTTTCATAGTAAGAAACGGTCAGAAGAAAAATGCAAAACCTCTGATGCCGATAATGCTTGAAGATGAGGTTGCAACCGGCAAAAAATCGAGGGCCAGGTTAATGTTTAAAGATGACAGTGTTCTTAATCTTGGTGAGTTGAGCAGGGTAATAGTTAAGGAATATATGTCATCCCCGGGGACGAAACGGTCGAAATCCATTTACAAACTTATTGATGGTTATCTGAAAGTAATAGTGGGTAAGTCAAACCTGAGAGTCCACTCTCCTACTGCGGTAGTGGCCGCGAGGGGGACCGAATTTGTTCTCTGGATGGAGGGGGATGGCCCTTCGATGGCAACAAGTATAGTTATGCTGGAAGGAGAGGCTGAACTAAGGAACATTAATGAGCTCGTAATCGGAACAGTAGTTATAGGCAAAGGGCAGATGAGCAGGGTATTCAGAAATAAATCTCCTGAATAACCGCGTCCTTATGATCTGAAGATTATTGAAGATTTGGAAGACATGGTAGGGAAGATGAAGGAGTCCTCAGGGAGCAGCAGGGTTGAAGGCCAGGTGATCAACAGGTCAGATATTGATCAATCGACCAACGTATCAGCAGGTGAAGACAGTGAATCAAATATGGGTTCTATCATAATGAAGTAGAAAAAGACCTCAAGTCTTTAACCCCTTATTTTTACCTTTTACTGTTTGTTCTTTATTGCTCCAATTCTGACTCTTGAAATATCTTTGCGGCTGCTGATCGGGTCAGCTGAAGGTTGAAGGTCGATCATTATTCCCATGCCTGATTCATCTTCTGTATGGGCCTGTCCCTTCTGTTTTATGGTGTACATGTCTTTTCCGTCAGCGTCAAAAACAATGCCCATACCACCGGTAGTCGCTGCTCCCTGTGATAGAGTTCCTGCTGTATACCTGTCATCCCCCTGACCGTCCTTCAAAAACCCAACACCAAAATCATGTCCCATACCCTGGGAAACGCCGAAGGATGCGTAATAAAAATCATCGCCGATCCTGTCTGTCAAAACACCTGAAGATGAATGGATGCCTGCTCCCTGTGCATAGCGTCCGGCAAAATATTTGTCGTTACCGGAAATATCACTCAGTATCCCGATCCCGAAATAGTAGGATGCGCCCTGGGCAAAATAATCGGCAAAATAATGATCGTCTCCTTCTTTATCAATAAGGACCCCGATCCCGCCTGATATGCCGTCGAAATCCTGTCCAGCCCTGTGACCCTTGCCGAATCCCTGCCCCATGCTGACAGTAGAATGTGCCGGGTCCCTGAAATCCGGTTTAAGTCCGCCCAGAAGATACCGGTCATTACCATGTTTATCCAGTACCATTCCGGCTGCCTTGAAAAAACCGAGTGCCTGACCATATCCCGAGCACTGGTAGAGGGTATCTGAATCATTATTTATGAGCATCCCGATACCATGCTGGCCCAAACCCTGACAATAATATCTACCCTTGAAAACAGTATTGCCTCCTGAATTATATAATATCCCCAATCCAAAGAGTCCTGCCCCCTGACTTCCGTTGAGTGCTTCAAATGTATCTTTGCCGTCAAGGTCTACCAGTATCCCGCTGCCCAGGACACCTGAACCCTGTGAGAAATCTTTCTTTGTAATATAACTGTCATTTCCTTCCCAGTCTATGACAATAGCCACAGGTATGCTGCTTCTCGTCCCCCCCGCATTATTCAGATAGATATCATTACCGCCGATATCGAGAATAAGGGCAGCGTCTTCTTCATATCTGTTTGGACCCGCACCGCCGACAATGACTTTTCCGAATACTGTGTCTGTTTCATATAAAACGGACGACCCGGTATCTTTGAACCTGTTTATCAGGTCTTTTTGCAGGGAAGAGAGTTTGCCGTTTGACAGACAGGCCAGCAGGGGGCGGACGGCATTCATAAGTTTCTTTAAATCAATTTTAAATGAGAGTTCCAAAACCTTATTCCAGCTTTCATCATCCCATGGCATGACCGCTTTTTCTCTGAGTAATGATCTTTCTTCGGATGATAAAACGGCAACTACAGTCTCAATGTTTTTATATGCCTTGTCCATTTTTGAGATTAGTGCTGGAAATGTAATATCTATGCATTCATGACTGACATCGTCAATATCAATCAGGCCTGATAAGTACCCGGATATATCAGCGATTTCATTTTTCCGGTCTGATATCTCCATTATTTGATCGGTTACTTCATCTGCGACCTTGCCACTCTGCAGGGGATGGCGGAGCATATAAGTGAATTCTTTTAACTGATAAGGGTTTGCAGGCTTTTTTGATGACCATCCATAATTGTGGACCAGATTTGTGTGGTAATTGAGATCAGAGCGTATCCTGTTAAACAGTGTGAGATTATTATCTGTCTGTAATTCTCTTTTTAACAGGGAGGTAAGTTCAGTACATGTACTAATATTTATGTGTGATGCCTCATCCTGTACCTGAATTGGTCGTTCTTTCAGTGATGCAGTCAGTGAAAGCTCTTCACCGTTTCTCCGGATGTCCAATCTGATTTCCGAATCGATTCCCAGCATTTTTATGAAGTGTTTAAATTCTTTGAAAATATTATTATTTTTTCTGCATACAGATATTCCGTTAGCTGACAGAATTGTGTCAGCTATTATAAAACCGGCTTTATCAGCCGGAGATCCATCAACCACATCAATAATTTTAATGAAGTCACTACAGCTATCGACGGTTTTCTCCTCCAGGGTCACTGTCTCCATCAGTATTCCAAGGTATGGCTTTTTCTCTAATGAATCCGGATATTGATCAGAGACATGGAGAGTGGAGCAATAAGATGAAGACGGACGTTGGGGAAGAGACGAAGGCAGAATGTTTGTGCTGCATGATATACATATAAATAAAAAAGATAATATTATCGGCCTTTTCATCCGGTTAAAACCTTTTTTCTGATAACATAGTGAAGTAGTTGTAAAACAGCGGTCACTTTTTAGTGTCTTCTGTTAATTTACCTATCAACCTGAACTTGTTGTATCTTTCATCAATGAGACTCTCAAGAGGTTTTCCGGAAAGTTCTTCGATATACTGCTTTAAAACATTGCCGATTGACTTGGCGGCTTCTTCCCTGTTCCTGTGTGCTCCGCCGAGCGGTTCAGGTATAATTTCATCTATGACGCCAAAATTATGTAGGTCGCGGGAGGTAAGCTTTAATGCTTCCGATGCCTTGGCGTACTCTATCGGGCCGACAGAATTATTATTGTTTTTCCACAAAATGGCTGCGCATCCTTCTGGAGATATTACTGAATATACAGAGTGTTCAAGCATTAGGACTTTATCTCCAATGGCTAGAGCGAGTGCCCCGCCGCTTCCTCCTTCGCCGATAATAATACAGATAATGGGTGTCTTTATAGTGAACATTTGAAACAGGTTGTCAGCAATTGCCTCTGCCTGGCCCCGCTCTTCAGCACCTACTCCGGGGTAGGCCCCCGGGGTATCAATCAAAGTTATTATCGGGGTTCCGAAACGTTCTGCAAGCTTCATAATCCTCAGGGCCTTTCTGTAGCCCTCCGGGTGGGGTTGTCCGAAGTTTCTTTCAATTCTCTCCTTTGTGCTTCTGCCTTTCTGGTGCCCGATGACAGCAACTGGGGTGCCCTGAAACTTTGCAAATCCTGTGACTATGGCGGTATCGTCGGCAAACCTTCTGTCACCATGTAACTCGATGAAGTCTTCCATTAAGAGATTGATATAATCAAGGGTGTAAGGGCGCTCTGGATGGCGGGCAATAAGTGTCCTCTGCCAGGGAGTTATTTTTGAGAAAATATCAGCCCTTAAATCTCTTGCCTTTTTTTCGAGTTTCTTTATTTCGCTGGCGATATTCATGTCCCTGCCGTCGGCAAGGCGCTTGAGCTCTTCAATCTTGTTTTCCAGCTCAGCTACGGGTTTTTCAAAATCAAGATAATAATGCATATTAACTCCAAGGATTCAAGGGGTCAAGGATTCGAGGGGTCAAGTGAAAATGAAAAATCCTTCACTGGAACCCTTGGCCCCTTGAATCCTTGAACCCTGTTTTTTATTAATTCAGTCTGGCGCTTCCTTTGCCCAGCAGATTTTCTGCTTCCAGCAGCATTTCCTTTGAGGGCATGACCTGCCGGTCCGTTGATAAAATTGTTTCCCAGTGCCTGGGAGAGATGATCTTTATATAGACAGGGCAGTCCCCTGAATATTTAGAGAATATCTCCTGGAGCTTTGGCAGAGTTGCCGGCTCGGTACTATTATACATTGTCAGGACAAGTGATTTGTACACCGGCTCCTGCTGTTTAAGTGAATTATCCGAACGGGATGCCTTTGGCCATTTTTTCTTAACAGGTATGGGTCCCAGGTTATTGATATTTTTCAGCTCTTCATCGTTTTCAATGGAAACTATTTTTCTTGCGATTATCTTTTGTCCCTTGTCCGTCTTGTCCGTATG
>JBDLIC010000094.1:0-14217 GCA_039715075.1 Nitrospirota bacterium | reverse complement strand
CCGGTTTTATGACCGGTTCGATCTCCTTGAAAAGATCCTGTTTGGCTTTTGCATTTTCAAAGATGGCCTCAATTACTACATCAGCCCGTTTCAGTCCGCTCGTTCCGTTGACATCAGGCATAAACCTGTCCATAGCGTTCTGAATGAGATGAGGCTGCTTCAGGCGTTTCTTAAATAGTGCATGCGCCCTCTTTACAGCCGGGGCAATATATTTTGCTTCCCTGTCCTGGAGGGTCACATTCAATCCCTGGAGGGCGCACCAGGCGGCAATATCTCCTCCCATAATCCCGGCACCGATCACATGTACATGTGAAGCAGAGAAATCCGTACCCCGGCCCATGGACTTGAGTTTTTCCATGAGAAAAAAAACCCTGACCAGATTCCGGGCGGTTGAGCCTGTGATTAATTCTGAAACAGAACGTGCCTCTTCGGCCATCATTTTTCCAGGATTATCAATATAAGAGCCCCAGAGGTCTATCATTGCGTATGGAGCAGGATAGTGATCTTTAGGAACACGCTTTTGTACATTCCGGACGAGCTCACTTTTGATGAACGGCCGCACGAGCATGTTGTTTGTCAATCTCAGCCCGAGAGAAGGTTTATGAACAGGCAGCTGCTTTTCTATACACATCCGGGCCATTTTTTTCAGGTGGCGCATCGGGACCACATAATCAACGAGTCCGATTTTTTTTGCCCTGCGTGCGTCAATGGTACGCCCGGTAAGCATCAGGTCCATGGCTTTCGGGGCCCCTATAAGCTTCGGCAGGCGCACTGTCCCCCCGAAACCGGGATGTATACCGAGTTTTACCTCTGGCAGTCCCAGCCGGGTACGGCGGCTGTCTTCAGCCACCCGGTAATCACATGCAAGCGCCAGTTCAAGACCGCCTCCCAGACAGAAGCCGTGGATGAGACTTACAGTCGGACACTTCATATTGGCAAGACGGTCAAAAACAGCCTGTCCGGAGCGGATCATTTTCTCAGCATCTGACCGGTCTTTCAGGCTTGTAAATTCCTTAATGTCCGCCCCTGCAATAAAACCATTTTTTTTATCTGAAAGAATGATAAGACCCCTGACTTTTTCAAATGAAAGGTTTAAAAGAAAAAGGTCCAGTTCTTCAATAACATCCTTTGACAGGACATTGGCGCCCGAACCGGCCTTGTCCAGATACAGCCAGACAATGTTATCCTCTTCCATTTCGAGACGCCAGTGAATATTTTTTATAGTATTTTTCATTGCATTAAACCTCATCCCTTTCCAGGAGCATGGCACCGCCCTGCCCGCCTCCGATGCAAATGGAAGCAACACCCCTTCTGGCTCCGTTCCGTTTCATGATATGAAGCAGGTGAAGCACAATCCGGGCACCGCTGGCACCTACAGGATGCCCCAAACTGACGGCCCCTCCGTCAATATTCAGAAGATCCTGACCAATCTTTCCGAAAGCACCCTCAAGCTTCAGCATTTCCCGGCAGTATTCTTCATCTTCCCAGGCCTTGAGACAGGCGAGTACCTGCGCGGCAAATGCTTCATTGATCTCCCAATAATCAATGTCATCCGGTGTGAGATCATTGGCTTTAAGCAGCGGGGGTACGGCATGTACCGGACCAAGACCCATTTCAGCCGGATCAAGGCTTGCCCACCTGCTGTCGACGATCCTTCCGAGAACAGGAAAGCCATACTCCTTAACAGCTTCACTGCTCGCAAGTATAAGCATTGCGGAACCGTCAGTTACCTGTGAGCTGTTAGCAGCCGTTATGTTCCCCGCATCACGGTCAAAGACCGGTCTCATCTTCGCAAGTTTTTCGACATTTGTATCACGGCGTAGACCTTCATCATGGTCATAATATTTTCCCTGTTCGTCGTATATGACCTCCATCTCATGAAAATATCCCTTATCATGAGCAGCGGCAACACGCTGATGGCTTCTTATGGAATAGGTGTCCATCTCATCCCTGCTGATTCCAAAATGATATGCTATCTCCTCTGCTGTCTGCCCCATGGACATATTGACAACAGGGTCGGTTAATCCGCATAGGAGGGCAATAACCGGTTTTAAGTAGAATGGGCGAAAATGGCTCATTACGCGAAGGCGTCCTGTCAGGTTCCGCTGAAAACGCAAATCGCTCAACCAGTTCAGCATAAAGCGGTTAAAAAGAAGAGGGGCACGGCTCATGGCTTCCGTACCTCCTGCAAGCACGAGGTCCGAGCGGCCGGAGGCAATATTCAGGGCAGCACTGTCCAGGGCCTGCATACCGGATGCACAATTACGCTGGACTGTCCAGGCTGGTGTAGATATATTGCACCCCAGACGCAATGCCACAATCCTCGATATATTTGCCTCATCCGGTCCGGGAATGACACATCCTATAATTACCTCATCAAGATCATCAGGTTTAAACGGCTGCCGTGCAAGCAGTGAGCGCCCGGCAGCAAATGCCAGATCTGACGCGGAAAACGGCCCAGGCCTCCCGCAAGCCTTAATAAAAGGCGTCCTGCTCCCGTCAACAACAAATACATCCCTCAATTTTTTAGATTTCATAACCCTTCTCCCTTTTTTTTCATTCGTAATTCGATATTCGTTATTCATCATTCGATATTCTTCTTTTTTTTAAAACTTCTTAAGACGAATATCCAATTTCGAATATCGAATGTCGAATGTCGAAGTTTCTTTTTTCATTCGTAATTCGTAATTAATAATTCGTAATTGTCTCTAACATTTTCTCCTTTTTCTTTTTAGCTATTGAGAAATCATCCACACGGACAACTTCTTTCCTTGCAGAAATCGCGGTCCGCACCAGGGCCGCTTCATCATTATCAATTACCCCGGCCATAACTGCATCCTTCCATTCCTCATCCCTGCTGCTTCTTTTCAAAATACCGCTTTTTATCGCCTCACGTATTTTTTTCTCTACACTCTCAGCAGCAACAACCTTTTCGAGCGCATCTTCAATAAGCCCTAAAGATTCGCTGACACTCTCCGGGATATGTATCCCTTCTGTTAAGCGCTCCCTTGATACTGAAGGAGAAATAAGGAGTCCGGCAACGTTATGGTCCAGCCTGTCGTCAGGAAGAGCATAGGATTTGCCCAGAGGGAAAATAATCAACTTCATGGCATTGGCAATAAACCGGTTTGGGAAATTTTTCAAAAAACCGTAGAAGCCTTCCTGGGTCTGATGCAATGCATACCTGCAGGCCCAGTCCAGAAACGGCAGGTCCTGCGCAGGGGCCCCCTGGTCCTCATACCTCTTCAGAACAGCTGAAGCAAGATACAGATGGCCCAGCACATCAGCAAGCCTTGCAGAAAGCCTTTCCCTGCGTTTCAGTGATCCGCCCAGGAGCAGCATTGCAATATCAGAAGCAAATGCAAAGGCTGCGCTCATCCTGTTTATCTGACGGTAATAAGGCCTTGCCGAGCGGGATCCCGGGACTCTTGTTATATACGAACCGGTTAAGCCGAGGAAAAATGAACGTACTGCATTACTGATAATAAAACCGGCATGGCCGAAAAAAGCGCTGTCAAACTCCTTTAATCCCTTCCTCCGGTCTTTGCTGTTGACAGCATTCATTTCACGGAGCAGGAAAGGATGACACCGGACCGCACCCTGTCCGAATATGATCATACTGCGCGTAAGGATATTGGCGCCTTCAACAGTAATGCCTATCGGGATCGACTGGTAAACCCTGCCGATGAGATTACGCGGCCCCATACATATGGCTGCTCCTCCCTGTACGTCCATGGCGTCATTCAGTACCTTGCGCGAAAGCTCGGTCAGGTAATATTTCACAATGGCAGAAACAACAGACGGCTTTTCTCCCTCATCAACGCCGACAGCTGTCATTACCCTGGCGGAATCGATCATATAAGTATATCCGCCGATTCTTGCAAGGGCTTCTTCGACTCCCTCGAACCGCCCTATAGGCATATTAAACTGTCTGCGGATGCGCGAGTAAGCACCGACTGCCCTGGCTGAAAGCTTGGCGGAACCCGTACTCAAAGCCGGGAGAGATACGGAACGCCCCTCTGCCAGGCAGTCCATCAGCATGCGCCAGCCTTCTCCGGCCCGGGCAGGCCCCCCTATAATATATTCAACCGGGATAAAGACATCCTTACCCCAATTAGGCCCGACCAGAAACGCCGAGTTAAGCGGAAGATGCCGGCTGCCTATTGTTATCCCCGGCAAATCCGTTGGTATAAGGGCAAGGGTAATTCCGAGGCCCTCTTTTTTACCCAGCAGCTGATCAGGGTCAAAAAGTTTAAAGGCAAGTCCAAGGACCGTGGCTATCGGGCCGAGGGTAATATACCGCTTGTCCCAGTTCAATCTGATCCCAAGAACATTTTTTCTACCCCTGAATTCTCCCCTGCATACTACTCCGGTATCAGGCATGGAAGCCGCGTCACTTCCTGCATTAGGTCCAGTAAGGGCAAAACATGGCACCTCTTCTCCCGTTGCAAGGCGGGGCAGATAGTGGTCCTTCTGTTCCTCTGTACCGTACTGCATCAACAGTTCAGCCGGCCCAAGGGAGTTGGGCACCATTACCGTTACGGCCGCACTCACACTGCGGCTCGAAAGTTTCATTATTACATCGGAATGGGCAAGAGTAGAAAATTCCAGGCCCCCGTATTTTTTCGGTATGATCATCCCGAAAAAGCCCTCTTCCTTTATGTAATCCCATACTTCCTTTGGCAGGTCCTGGAGCTCTTCGGTTATATTCCAGTCATCAAGCATACGGCAGAGATTCTCTGCCGGACCGTCGATAAAGGCCTGCTCACTTTCAGTTAATTTTGGTGAAGGCAAAGATAAAAGCCTTTTCCAGTCAGGCATGCCGCTGAAAAGTTCTCCATCCCACCAGACCGTGCCTGCCTGTAATGCCTCTTCCTCTGTTGACGACATTGCCGGCAATGTCTTTTTAAATATACTGAACAGCCGGCCGGTAATAAGTTTCCTTCTGATAAGCGGAACATTAAGAGGAATGGCAATTAAAAGAAAAATAAAACTGTCAATAACAAGCCAGGGGGTGGATATGGCATACCATTGCGTCATCAGGAAAAAAACGGCAGCAGATATTGCAGTGCAGATCAGGAGAGAGGCCCGAAGATAGGCCATAACACATATTAAACCCAGTATTAAAAGCATCCATATAAAGAAAATCATTATTACACCTCCTGATTTTTAAATTATTTCATCTCATTCTGTTATGCCCCTCTTCTCTGGAGGAGAGACCATAATATTCGTTGTTTTTTGCCTTTATTTTTATCATCGCACTTTGACTGATCGATCAAACATTCCATTTCATCATTGTAGATAACGCCGTTTTTGTCCCATGGGAGGTTCCTGTAGACACACATCTCATCGCCCATAAAGGGGAATTTTATGATGTCGAAAAATGGCGAGTAGTCAAAATCTCTCGGGGTAATAATGTTGGCGTTTCTCCGGAACCATTTCAGCTTATTTTCTTTTGTACGCTGTATTACAGGGAGGACAGGATAATGTGCAGACGCAAATGACTCTACTATCATCGTAGAGCAGATAGTACGCGTCGACTCTCCTGCATGATGTCTGAACAAGCTTGAACGCCACCGCCTCGGTAATAATCCATAAGGGAATAAAAACCTGGCAAGATCAAAGAGCTGGCGGGTGCTGTACCCGCTTCCGAGGTATTTAACAGCTGACTCTATTACTTTTTGTGCATCGCGGGGAGAGAGGTCCCTGGGGCGGCAGATCCGTATATTGTCATACTGGTATTTCTTAAGCGGTGAGATAATAGTTCCTTCACCGAGCAGAGACTCTATAATCAGCTGATCATCCGGAGAACCCGGATAATATGATTTTGCAAGCCTGCGAAGTTCCAGGTTCTCAATGTCGTTCAGGCGGCCGATATATAATACAGAATGGGTCCAGCAGCTGAGGGAAATAGTCTTGATCACATCACTGACCCGTGACCGCCCTTCAATAAGGATCACATCGCAAAGCCTTAATTCAAAGAGGAATCTCTCGAAATCGCATTGCGGGACAGTACGCACTTCCCGGTCTTTAACCAGGATGTCAGCGACCAGCTCGGTCAGCCGGTCTATGGCTTTTTGACTAATTCTCATAATTAAACCTCATTAATAAGAATTATCACTCAGCCGGAGATCTGCCTAAAACCAAATCTGCCTCAAGCCTATTTTCTTTACACTCCTAGTTTAGCAAAAACCTTACCAGTCTGTAGGCTATTGAATTTATACGTTTATTTTATTTCAGATGTGATATTATATGTAAATACGCTTTACGATTAAATATCCTTATATAAATATAAGCTCAATACTTTCTGCAACTCATTGAATTAATTCGTGTTTTGCTCATGGATGAAAAATCAATAAAGTGTTAACTTCCTTTACACATCATGTAAAGTATTTATTTTTTATTTATAATTCAACTACTTAGATTTATACTGCCTTTATCCAAACCTCAAGCGACCGCTGTTCAGCCATAACATATTGTAATAATTATATTCCTGAGAAAGACATGGCAATGACAAAACAGAAGGATGAAGAAGAAATTGACGAATAGCGAATGACGAATGACGATTGACGAAGTAAATACTAAAAGTTCGTGACGCTTAAATCGTCACTTTTTGTTCATCCGTTCATCCTCTCCTTCGTCATTCGTCATTCGTGACTCGTCAATCGTCAATTTCCGTTTCACGTCTTGAAGTAGTGGGGAAATGGCTTAAGCAAAATGTGTAGACCTGACACTACCTATTTTTCTTTCTCCCATAAATCCATATATTAAACCCGACCAGAAGAATGGTCAGCACCATGAGTGCCGAATGGGACATTTCCAGATATACGAGCTTTTCAATATAATGGGCAATGAACGAACCGGTGTATGAGAGAGCCGGATCATGCTGCTGTCTGAGCCATACCTCAAGGTAGGTGAGGGGACAGTACCAGCCGAACATAATAATTACAAAAGCAAAAGCGAGGCCCGACAGATGAATGATCTTTGCTGCACGGTACTTGACTCCTGCCACTGCTCCAAGGATTAGAAAGAGAATCCAGAGCAGGTGAATCAAGACCGTAATATCAGCAAGGATACTTAATATCATCTTGCTACTATTATAGTATCTGATTTCTAAAGAATGAACATCCAACATCGAACGTCAAACATCGAATGTTGAATGGGAAAAGATTAAGAAACAGAAATAGATATTGGATGTTTATTTTCAATTCGACGTTGAACGTTCAATGTTCGATGTTCGACGTTCGTCCTTCAACTTGAAATCATCATGAATAACTGTGGGGTATTGAAAATTTAATCAATGTATTTTTTAAAGAAAACCTAAGACTTCTCAACCTTCTTCGCCTTCTTCTCAACTTCCCTGACCATCTTCTTTTTGAAGCTCCTCAGCGCGGCAGCAATTTTTCTGTCTTTTCGTGCGAGGATCTGTGCAGCAAATATAGCGGCATTCTTATCACCCCCGCTTCCGACAGCCATGGTAGCCGCAGGAATACCCGGAGGCATCTGTACAGTCGAATAGAGTGCATCAATGCCCTTAAGAGGCGATGAATCAATCGGTATACCGATTACAGGAAGTATTGTATGGGCAGCGATAACACCCGCGAGGTGCGCAGCAGCACCCGCACCTGCGATGATCACCTCAACACCCTTCTTCTCAGCATCCCTTATAAGCTTAACAGTCCGCTCAGGAGTCCTGTGAGCCGAGGAAACAGTCATATGGTAAGGTATATTAAAATCTTCCAACTGCTTAGCCGTCTTCTCCATCACCAGCAGATCAGAATCACTCCCCATCAAAATCAAAACCTTAGGTTTCATAAATACTTTCTCCCATAATTCGTAGTTCGTTATTCGTTATTCGTTATTCGTCAATCGCATTTAATCCTTAATAGCTTTATCCCCAATATCCTTCCTGTACTGCATCCCCTCAAACTGGATTTTCCCAACCGCTTTATAAGCATTGTCTTTGGCAGTCTTAATGTCCTTCCCCAAAGCAGTCACCCCAAGTACCCTTCCTCCGGATGTCACAACATCTTCGCCTTTTAAGGAAGTCCCGGCATGGAAGACCACAACATCTTCTTCATTTTTAAAAGATTCCAGCCCTTTGATCACGTCTCCCTTTTTATAGGAACCGGGATATCCTCCGGATGCAAGGACAACACACATCGAAACATCATCATTCCATTCCAGTTCTATGTATTCCAGCCGCCCTTCTGCAGTTGCTTTCAGCAGCTCAAACAGATCACTGTCAAGCCGCATTAATATAGGCTGTGCCTCAGGGTCACCGAACCGGCAGTTAAACTCCAGCACATACGGCTTCCCGTCACAGACCATAACGCCTACATATATTACTCCCCTGAAATCAATCCTTTCCTTTGTGAGCCCTTTTATTACAGGATTTATAATGCTCTGCGTGATTTCCGCTTCAAGGGATTTCGTCACAATAGGCGCTGGACTGTAAGCTCCCATTCCGCCGGTATTCGGGCCTTTGTCCCCGTCAAAGATCGCCTTATGGTCCTGAGATGTTGCAAGGGGTAGAACTGTTTTCCCATCAGTAATAATCATAAATGACGCTTCCTCCCCTTTCAGGCACTGCTCAACAACAACCTTTTTCCCTGCATCACCGAATGCCTTGTCCCTCATTATCATTTTCAGGGCATCAACAGCCTCATCTACGGTTTCAGCTACGATAACCCCTTTTCCTGCTGCAAGGCCGTCCGCCTTAATCACAATAGGGGCCCCTTTGAGCCTCACATACTCTTCCGCATGGATGTAAGATGAAAATACTTTGTACTCTGCGGTAGGGATACCGTATTTCTTCATAAAGTCCTTGGCAAATATCTTGCTGCCTTCAAGCTGGGCCCCAACAGCATCAGGACCAAAGATTAAACGTTCTTCCTTTACAAACGCATCAACAATCCCGTCAGTGAGAGGCACCTCAGGTCCGACAACAGTCAGATCAATCCAGTTATACTTAACAAAGTCCAGAAGGGCATCCACATTTGCCGGGTCAATATTAACGCATTCCGCAATTTCTGAAATCCCCGCATTGCCGGGCGCGCAGAACACCTTGTCAACTCTCGGACTCTGCTTAAGCTTCCACACCAGGGCATGCTCCCTGCCCCCGCCTCCAACCACTAGAACTTTCATGCCTCTCTCCTCTTTTTTAACTTAAACTATTTTAAATTCGTAATTCGATGTTCGATGTTCGATGTTCGATGTTCGATGTTCGATGTTCGATGTTCGATGTTCGATGTTCGATGTTCGATGTTCAATGTTCGTCATTCGTCATTCGCCATTCGCAGTTATTAATGCCTAAAGTGTCTCATCCCCGAAAAAACCATCGCAATATTATGCTCATCACAGGCAGCTATAACTTCTTTATCTTTAATGGATCCTCCGGGTTGAATAACAGATGTAGCGCCGGCAGCGGCAATCGCATCGATTCCGTCCCTTGCCGGAAAGAAAGCGTCCGAAGCCACAGCCGAGTTCTTAAGAGAAATATTGTAGTTCCCGGCCTTCATGGCAGCAAGCCTTGCAGAATCAACCCTGCTCGTCTGGCCTGCGCCAATACCGAGCGTCTGGTCCTTTGATGAGTATATGACAGCATTTGATTTCATATGTTTGCCGATCTTCCAGGCAAACGCGAGAGCAGCCAGCTCATCCTCAGAAGGCTGTCTCTTTGTAGCTACCTTTAATGACTTAATGCTGTCTATCATGCCGGTGTCTTTTTCCTGTGCAAGGAGTCCGCCCTGGATCTTCCTTATATCAAACCCGGTTGCTTTCTTGTTTATATCCATCAGAAGCAGCCTTATGTTGGGTTTGCTGCTTAAAAGCTTCAGTGCGTCCGGATCAAAACCCGGGGCAATTATTATTTCAACAAAGAGGTTGAGTATCTCCTTCGCAGTTGCCTCATTCACGTCCCGGTTCAATGCAATGACTCCGCCGAAGGCTGATACCGGGTCTGTTTCAAATGCCTTCCTGTATGCGGATTCAATCGTATCAGCGAGTGCAACGCCGCAGGGATTATTGTGCTTTACGATAACAGCCGCAGTGTCATGGAACTCCTTAACAATATCAAGTGCCGCGCTTGAATCAAGAAAATTATTGTATGACATCTCTTTTCCCTGTAGAATTTTTGCATCAACAATCGAAAGGTCCTTATACAAAGACTCCTTGTATACAGCCGCTTTCTGGTGGGGGTTCTCTCCGTATCTCAAATCATTTATTTTTATATAACTCTGATTTAACGTTTCAGGGAATACGGTCTTGGACGTCCCGTGTTTTCTGAGATAATTTGAAATCAGCGTGTCATACCTGGCAGTGTGTGAAAAGACTTTTTTTGCAAGATTAAACTTGGTGTCATAACTTACTTCTCCATCATGTGTCTTCATTTCATCAAGTACCGTCTTATAGTCCGAAGGATCAACCACAACAGCAACATCCTTAAAGTTCTTTGAAGCTGCCCTTAACATTGTGGGGCCGCCTATATCAATATTCTCGATGGCATCATCAAACGTCACATCCGATTTTGATACGGTCTCCTCAAATGGATACAGGTTTACAACAACAAGGTCTATCGAACCTATATTATTGGACTTAATCTCGCGGGCATCCTGATTATTGTCTCTTCTCCAGAGCAGCCCGCCATGTATCTTGGGATGGAGTGTCTTGAGCCTTCCCCCGAGCATCTCGGGAAAACCCGTGTATTGTGAAACATCCGTTATTTTGACTCTCTCGGTTCTTAGCTTTTTTGCCGTACCGCCTGTAGAGAGTATCTCGATACCCATACTGCTCAGTTCTTTTGCCAGTTCAACAATACCGGTCTTATCGGAAACGCTTATGAGCGCCCTCTGTATTTTTGCCATTATAACCTCCTTAAGATGGATAGTAGTTGTTTATTATTCTTTGAATTTAAACAGCAAATTGATAATTTGATCAGGTCAGTGCTGTATTGTTCCTTAACTGTAATAAGTGCTTTCCAACGGAATTTACCGTAACAGTTCAGCATCCGGTAAAACATTTTAGACTATTTGCCTAAAAAAATCATGTAAATAAGAGTTTACTTTTTAATTGCAGGTAGTTAAGGGGATCTAAAAACAGGTCAGGTCAGCAAACCTTTCTCCATAAGGCTAAGATATGAACCATCAGTAATAACAATATGATCAAGTACGCTGATGCCTACAACCTTTCCTGTTTCAACCAGTCTTTTTGTGATATGTATGTCATCCCTGCTCGGATTCGGGTCCCCGCTGGGATGATTATGTATAAAAAGAACAGATGCAGCAGCCTCCTTTATAGCGTATCTGAATACTTCACGCGGATGAACGAGAGAAGAGTTAAGGGTACCCTCGGATATGACCTTTTCCTTGAATACCCTGTTTTTAGTATCCAGCAAAGCACACAAAAACCTTTCTTTTTTCAGTCCGTAAAACTCCGGCCTGAAATACTCATACACGCCCCTGCTATTGCTGAAAGAAGGGTTTTGCGCTTCATTAATCGAACCGTACTGCAGAAGCCTTCTCCCAAGTTCAAAGGCCGCCTTCATCTGTGCTACCTTTGAACTGCCTATCCCCTTAATCTGCGAGAATTCAGCAACAGAGGCATCCTCAATTTCCCTCAGGCTGCTGAATCTCATGAGGGTCTCTCTTGCGAGCTCAAGGGCGCTCCTCTCCCTGCTGCCTGTCCTCAATATGATGGCAAGCAGCTCTGCAGTACTCAACCCCTCTGCCCCCAGCTTAAGAAGCCTTTCCCTCGGCCTCTCTTCCTCAGGCCATTGCTTGATGCTTTTGTATTCCATTGATAAGAGCCCTGAATGGTATGAAATTAATTAATTTATGTGTCCCCTGAACACAATACATCATAACATGATTACAGAGTTGCATGTTATTTATTTTAAAAACTCAAAGAAGCATGGTGTATTGGAATGAATAAATAAAGTTCAGAAACTGAAGGAGGTGCGTGGGGAAACCTGGGAGGAGCTAAAGTGATGAGGTTTGTTCTTTAGTCTTTTCAACCTCATAGCTTTCAATCCTGCCCTTCTCGCCATCTGCAAACGTTCCGGTGATTCCATTGCCAACTGAGTCTGGTGAACAGCCGGAGCCGCTCTTGCATTTAAATGTTCTTACTGATTCACTGCCATTATAGTACTCTTCTTTCAGAATAACTGTTGTATTTTTCAGGTCCTTCCCTAAATGGTTCATACGTTTTCCTCCCATATAAAAAAGCCACAAAGATTAAAAATCCTTGTGGCCTCATAAACGACAAAAACTCCTAAAACTATATTTTAAGCGTAACATGTCTTCAAAGAGTCTGTCCAGTCTGTCAATGAAAATAAGGGAGTGAAGTGTTTCCTTATTTTTTCTTTTTTTTGTCTTTTTTTATTTTTGTCTGTTTTGCCGATTTCGCCTTATCCTTTTTGCCGCCTTTATCTCCCATATCTCCTCCACCTCCTATTTCTGGAAATTCACATCATTGAATGCATTATAACCTTCCCTGACCTAAAGATAAAGAATAAAATGGGTCAGGTCAATGAATGTTTTTATGTACTAAAATATATGATATAATTTAAACGAAATTGAGTATTAATAATCATGAGAATAAGGAGATGTAAATGAATATCTATGTAGCTAATTTGTTACGAGATGTAACCGAAGATGAATTGAGACAGGCCTTCGAAGAATTTGGGCAGGTTGAAAAAGTAAATATCATAAAGGACAAGTATAGTGGTGAATCAAAAGGATTTGGATTCGTTGAGATGCCTTCTAAAGAGGAGGGGCAGGCTGCAATTGATAACCTGAATGGTAAAGAATTAAAAGGAAGAACTCTTACCGTGAATGAGGCCCGCCCACGCACCGACAATCGAGGCGGAAGAGGAGGGTTTGGCAGAGGCGGAAAAGGCGGCGGTAGAGGTGGATATGGCGGAGGCGGAAAAGGTGGCGGTAGAGGAGGATTCGGCGGCGGAAGAAGCCGGGGTGACAGATAAGGACGGGAAGATGCAGGAAACAAGACCTGACCTGCGCGCAGGAGATTGAACTGCCAAGTTTGGCCCATGTCCGGGGCAGAGCCCCATTTCAATCTACCCTGCTTTAGTATTTATTATTCTAATTTTCTTTATGGCATCAGCTTTACTTTGTTTACAGACAATATCTTCATCAAACCCTTTAGCTCTGCAAAGATATTTATTGTTGTGCATACATTTACCATTTGAACATTTAGGGTATTTCATTTTCTCCCCTTCCTCATGGCACAAATATATTGATGTGGAATTTATATAAAAAAAGAATTGTTTTCAGCGGGAATTACTCATTATAACAGAATTGATAATATTCAGCTGATTTTTAATCGTAGGGATTCAATGAAAGGTACTGACCAGCTGTTCTTTTTTTTCCTTGGAATAATGCTTAATTTCAGCTTCTCTGACTAAAGCATTGGCCCTGCCCATTTTTGTTTCTGAATAAACAACTGTAACGGGTAGTCTGGTCTGAGTATATTTTGACCCTTTTCCATCATTGTGCTGTTTTACTCTTCTTTCTATATCTTTCGTGATTCCCGTATATAGAGTACCGTCATTACACCTGAGAATATAGATTGTCCATCGCTCGACATTTTTACAGGATGCTGTCTTTTCCTTGACCTGCATTTGCTTAATCATGTGTTTATAGTTTGATTTCATATAACTCAGCGTTTATAAACTTATTGTAATATCATCCTGTTATTATACAGTCATGACAAATAAACTCTTCACAATCGGATACGCTTCCTTCTCCATCAAAGACTTTATCAGAACTCTACAGCAACACAAGATCAATGCTTTAGTCGATGTCCACTCTGCTCCATACAGCAAATATAAACCGGAATTCAAAAAGGACAGTTTAAATAAGTTCCTGATGGATAACAACATCTCATATATCTTTTCAGGTAAATACGTTTTAAATTCGTAATTCGTAATTCGTAATTGATTAAAAGGGGCGGTTACTGAAACTTCATGGACTTGATCAGGAGGATATTTGCCGGTCGGAGAAGGAGAGATTTGAAGAGGTTTTTGACAGGATGTGTGAGGGGATTACTTTTAGTAGTAAATAAATTTTCGGTAGGTCTTTTTTTAACGAGTGATGTTTTGACTAGTGTCATGTCACACTTGATATGTTAGATAGAATGTAGTATGATAATCTCCAAAACAAGGAGGTTCATCATGCCAAAGGTGAAGTATCGACTCGC
>JBDLIC010000093.1:0-14412 GCA_039715075.1 Nitrospirota bacterium | reverse complement strand
AGTACTTGAAGGTTCTCATGACAATTTTGAGATTAATGATACTGGCATTCCTAAAATAATCCTTGCTAACTCAGACAACGCTGATGATGTACGAAATTTTAAAGATAATTTTCAGACTTTTATAATAAATCATAACATTGAAAAAGTTGGAATTAAAAAACGCGGTACAAAGGGAAAATTTGCAGGTGGAGCTGTAAGTTTTAAAATGGAAGGTATCATTCAACTTATTGATGAAGCAGATATTGTTTTGATCCCTGCACAAACCATATCTGCTAAGTTACGTAACGTAACTCTTCCTACCTCAGATTCGTTATTTGGATATCAACAATCTGCATATGAAACAGCTTGTACATTACTTAGGATGAATAGTGATGCCTAGCTTATTTACAAATTTAAGATACAAAGCCCCGCCCACAAATAGATAGCCGCCTGAAATCATCATCGTCAGCATTTATATCAACATTAAAACAGGTAATTTTTTTAATAGACTAAGTTATTCAGCAGTTGCTAAGATATACAGGAAATTTATAATGGAAATGACCCTTTAGCGAAACGAAAAAGTGAGTAAGTGGGAAAGCGGGTAAGTGGGAAAGTACGAAAGCAGCAAATGAAAACAAGTCTCGACCATCTCCCAAAACAAAAACAGGACGAATTAAAAACCATCGTGCGGATGATACGCGAGGAGTTCGATATTGAAATGATTATCCTGTTCGGCAGTTATGCCCGTGGAGACTGGGTCGAGGAACTGGGGCCTGATAAATTTTATCATACCTACCAGAGTGATTTTGACATTCTGGTTGTTGCGGATAAGAAGATTGCAAATAAACACAGGAAATGGGACGGGCTTGAGGACAGATTTATGCGCTCATCGGTTGTGCAAACCCCTGTAACGCTAATCCATCACAGTACTGGATTTTTAAACGCTCAACTTTCAAAGGGCCAATACTTTTTCTCGGACATAAAAAAAGAAGGCATTCTGCTTTATGACTCAGGCCGTAATGAATTCTCCGAAGAAAAAGAAAATAATATAGCAGTTTTCCACTTACATCAAGCAACCGAACGATTTTATTCAGCCTTACTTTTAGTCCTTACTGATTACAAACCAAAAACCCATGACATTAAGAAGCTGGGCAAACTGGTCGCTGCCCAGGAACCGAAATTACTGGAAGTATTCCCCAAAGGCACAGAAGAAGAACGGAACAGATTCGAACTCCTCAGAAAAGCATACGTCGACGCCCTCTACGATGATGACTATAAAATCTCACGCAAAGAACTGCAATGGCTCGGAGCAAGGGTAAAGAAATTACAGAAATTGACGGACGATATATGCACAGTAAAAATAGATGGTTTTTAAGGAATTATCTGATGACTTAAGAATTTATTGAAATGGGGCAGAGCCCCATTTTAAATAAATTACTTGCATAAGACTCTGTGGCTAGTTAAGATATCAGTATCACTTCAATGGAGGATTTCATGGCATTAAAAATGAAAAAAATTGAGGAAGAAGCGCTTCAACTTTCTTCTCATGAAAGGGCTCAATTAGCAGAACACCTGATTCATAGCCTGGATGAAGAAGAAGACCCGGATGCTGAGAGATTATGGGTGGCAGAAGCAGAACATCGCTATCAAGAGTACAAAGAAGGAAAAGTCAAAGCAAAATCCGCAGATCAGGTATTTAAAGAGGCTCGTTCAAAACTTAAATGAAACATGTCAAGTTTCTCCCCGATGCCGAGGACGAAATGTATGAGGCAGCAATATATTATCAGGCTAAGACATCGGGATTAGGCAATGATTATCTTTCAGAAGTTGAAAGGGCCGTTTCATCAATTGCAGAATCTCCTCTCTCATGGCCAAGAATAGAAGGAGAGCTGAGAAGACGTCTTGTCAGGAGATTCCCATTTTGTATTTTGTACTTCATTGAATCAGAAGAAATAGTTATTGTTGCAGTAGCACATCTTCGGCGTAGACCGGGTTATTGGAAGAAAAGACTATAAAATCTAACGCAAAGAACTTCAATGGCTCGGAGCAAGGGTGAAGAAATTACAAAAATTGACAGAAGATATATGCACGAATAAAATAGACGGTTTTGCCGATGAAACAAGCGGGTAAGTGGGGAAGTGAAAAAAATAAAGGGGACATAATATGAACAAAAACTCACTTGCAGTATTTGAAGATTACAAGATCCGGAGAATATATGATGAGGAATCTGAAACCTGGTATTTCTCTGTGGTGGACATTATTCAGGTCTTAATCCAGCAGCCAGATTATCAGGCTGCAAGAAATTACTGGAAGGTCTTGAAAAACCGCTTAAATAAAGAAGGAAGTGAGTCGGTTACAAAATGTAACCGACTGAAACTGGAATCAGCTGACGGTAAAAAATACCTTACCGATGTTGCTGCCCCTGAAACGCTCCTGCGCCTGATCCAGTCCGTTCCCAGTCCCAAGGCAGAGCCGATCAAACTATGGCTGGCCAAAGTCGGCTATGAACGGATGCAGGATATGGCAGACCCCGCGCGTTCTTTAGACAGAGCGCGTGAATTCTGGCAGCAGCATGGGAGAAGCAAAAAGTGGATTCAGCAGCGTATGATGGGGCAGGAAACCCGTAATAAGCTGACAGACTACTGGAAAGATCATGAAATTAAAAAAGAAGACGAATTTGCTATTCTAACCAATATTATTCATCAGGAATGGGCTGATGTATCTGTGAAAAAACATAAGCAAATGAAGGGGCTGAAAACACAAAACCTCAGGGACCATATGAGCGAGGCCGAGTTGATTTTCACCGCTCTTGCGGAGCTTTCTACGCGTCAAATAGCGGAGACTATGAAGGCCACAGGAATGGATAAAAATAAAGACGCCGGTAAAAAAGGTGGTGGAATCGCTAAAAAGGCAAGGTGTGAACTTGAAGCGAAAACCGGTAAAAAGGTTGTTACCGGAGAAAATTTTCTCCCGCCTGATTTAAAAAAGTCGTTATCCCGAAAATCAAAAGTTAAGAGAAAATAAAACGGTTAAGGGGTCAGGCCCCGATGCTTCAATCCTAAATAAATCATGCAATTAATAAGATGCACAAAAAAACTCCAAAAGGAAATGGGGCTAAAGAAGAGCGATGTTTCAGAGAATGAACCAAGTGAATCGTATCTTGGCTCTTGGCATGCAAATTTGATTTACATTGATGGAAAGAAATGTCTTTTATTTGTTAATGACAAAACACTTTTCAACTTTATTGTTCCCGACATTTTGAGGGCGCAAATAAGAGAGTTGTCAAATATATTTAAAGTTACTCTGGAATGTGTTCTTTCTTCTGAAGGTGTCCCTGAAAGTGCGAAAACTAAAATAATGTCAGAGTACGAGTCAATTCAATATGCAAATACCAATAGTAAAAGCGTATTAGGCACTATGAATGATTTGGCGTTTCATTATAAGTATCTTATTCAATCTGAAGGTGGAGTGCATAGTTATGCAGTGCCAAGTATCATAAAGAAATTGAATCACCTGCCTATGGGGACGTTAGAACATGTGTTTCCTGATAAAGCATTGAAGGCAGTTTATGAAAACGCAACATAAACAAACTGCAAAAGTATCGATGATGACGAGAAGAAGAAAGAAATAATATGGCTTCGGGAGACGCACAAAGAATATGGTTCCCTGAGATGATTGAAAAAATCAAAACCCGGTGGGCATCATCAATGACATGGGAAGAACTTACTGAGTTCTGTCGGATGATTACCGAAGAAAGAAAACAAATCAGAGAATCTCGGGGAATCCAGCCACCAAGATATAAATGTCCTGATTGCGGTTCTATATCCCAGGAAGACATTCATGCTATATCAATTCGCTCAGCACTATTTGTTCTTAATAATAATGGTGTTGTTTCAGAGGATGAATTTAAAGAATTAGACAAGCAGTGGAAAAAATACAGAAAAGAAAATGAACTTGATTCATACGGAAACAAAAAAACTGTAACAATTATTACTGAAAATGGTGAACGCTGGAATGAGTCACCATCTTTATTAACAAAAGCAAGTGATAAGCAGGATAATTCAAATAGAAAGAGTAATGTTATTGAATTAAGGAAAATTAAGTAAGCTGATAATCAGTGGATGCACAGGGAGGCGTATCAGCCCTTCTCGAAATTATTCTTGGTTAGTAATTCAATTGTAGACGTAACAATGAATAATTTATTCTAATATAGTGACAATTGACATAAATATAAAGACAAATGTCATTGACTAATTGAGGTGCTAAAATGCAACTGACAGAAATTAAAAAAGCATTAGGCGGAGAAAAGGTTCTTCGAAAAAAGATTAAAGATCGTATAGATTTGATAGAGTTGAGCGATAAAGGGCTTACGAAAGATGCTCTTACACATTTAGCAAATTACTTGTCCTTATCACTAAGTCAAATATCAAAGCTGCTTCCAATTACTGAGCGTACAGTTCTTCGATATGCCAGTAATAAGCATTTTAATAACTTTGTATCCGAACATATCCTGCAGATAGCTGAAGTGGCGATCAGGGGTGTTGAAGTATTTGAAGATAAAGATAAATTTATTAAATGGATGAATCACCCAAGCAAGGCATTGGCTAAGAAAACACCATTGAGCTTATTAAAATCACGTTTTGGGATAGCAATGGTATTAGATGAGCTGGGTAGAATTGAACATGGTATATTTGCATAATTGACTGTTATCCTTATTTGCCTTTTTCACAATAGCGCATACTTCAAATAAAATATAAAGAAACATTGCCGACTCAACAGTTTTTCTGCTAAAATGAAATCCAGCTTAATAAACAAGTTCTTATCATTATGAAACCTGAGTTGTGATATATATACCCCGAAGGCATATCTGATATACTTCATACAAAATGAAAATTTTACATACAGAAGCATCAACAGGATGGGGCGGGCAGGAGATCAGGATTCTCCGTGAGGTTACCGGGATGAGAGACCGGGGGCATGAAGTTATGATTGCGGCGCCTCCCGGGAGCGGCATATTTATAAATTCGAAAAAAGAGGGTTTTAAAACAGTCCCTGTTGAGTTCAAGAGAAGAAATCTGCTGCAGATCTTTTTTTTTCTAAAAAACCTGATCGAGAAAGAATCCATCGATATTGTAAACACGCACAGCTCAAAAGACAGCTGGCTGGCGATGCCTGCGGCCAGGATTGCAAAGAACAATCCCTTTATTATCAGAACCAGGCACCTCTCAACACCTGTTAGCAGAGGTTTGATGAGCAGGTTTCTTTATAATGTTCTTCCACACCTGATAATAACGACCGGTGAGGCGATACGGGAGCAGTTGATAAACATAAATAAATTTGACGCTGATAAAATCATATCGATTCCTACCGGGGTTGATCTTGATCTATTTACGCCTGATGGGACAGAGAATAGTCTAAGGGAGGAACTGGGACTTCCCCTGGATACGATATTGGTAGGGGCCGTATCTGTAATAAGAAGCTGGAAGGGGCATGACTACCTGGTAAGGTCTATCCCTCAGGTACTGAAAGAATTTCCCCGGGCCAGGTTCATAATAGCAGGCGACGGGCCCCACAGAGGGAACCTGGAGAAGACAATAAAAGAGACGGGGGTAAGTGATAAGATACATCTGCTCGGGCACAGAGAAGATGTTGCCAATATTATCGGCTCGCTGGATATAGTTGTGCATCCCTCTTATGCTAATGAGGGTGTGCCTCAGACTATTCTGCAATCAATGGCAATGAAGAGACCTGTCATCTCAACGGACCTGCCGCCATTGAAAGAAGTTGTAAAGGACGAAATAACAGGTATACTTGTACCGATAAAAAGCCCTGAAGAAATTTCCGTCTCTATTATCAGACTGCTCTATGATGAGGCCCTGAGGCATAAATTGGGAGAAGCCGGGAGAGAGCTTGTTGCCTCTTCTTACTCATTTTCCGGCATGCTTGACAAGATGGAAATGACATACCGGAGAAAAGGGCAATATGAATGATACTCTTGTAAGAATCTGCAGTAAGGCATGCCCCGGTTAATTCAATGATGAATATCCTTTATACCGAGACGCTCAAGAGATGGGGGGGGCAGCAGAACCGTGTCCTTCAGGAAGCGGCCGGTCTTGCCGCGAGAGGACACAAGATCGTCATTGCATGCCGTCAGAGCAGTATTCTTGCTCAAAGGGCAAAAGAAGCAGGGATCAAAACTTATGAATTGAATATGACAAAGAGCGGTTACCCTCTGACCATTCCCCGGATTATCCGCACTATTCTCAAGGAAAAAATAGATATTGTATGCACCAACAGTTCTGTTGACAGTTGGGCCGGTGGACTGTCCGCGTTATTTACCGGACGGAAACTCATCAGAACAAAACATAACATTTACAGGGTAAAAAAAGATCCTCCGACAAGATTCATCTACTCATTACCGGACAGGTTCATTGCTGTCAGTGATGCATCTTCAGAGGAGCTGATTAAAACAGGGTATATAACTCCTGAAAAGGTGGTGAAAATATTTGGCGCGATAGATCCGGCAAAATTTAGCCCTGAAAACATAGGGCCCGATGATAGAAGAGACATCAGGTCGTCACTTGGTATTCCGGAAAACGCCTTTGTCATAGGAAATACATCGGGGTTTACTAAAGTCAAGGGGCAAGAACATCTCATGACAGCAGCCAATAAGCTTTTTGCAGAGGTAGACAATCTTTATCTCCTGCTTCTTGGCGGAGAAGGCCGTAAGGAAAATGCACTTAATATTATATCCCCAAAATTTCGTGACCGGGTAATACTGCCGGGATTAATAAGAGATGTTCCCCGGTTCTTAAGCATTATGGATATATTTGTCATGCCTTCAACCGTAGAGGCATTTGGTCTTTCTCTTATCGAGGCTATGGCCATGTTAAAACCTGTTGCTGTCACAGACATACCAAGCTTCAGGGAATATATAACAGAGGGGGAAAATGGTCTCTTTTTCCAAAGTGCTGACAGTGACAGTATTGTAAATGTGTTACTCCCTCTTATTGAAAACTTTCAAAAACGACTATCTCTTGCGAATAATGCAAGAAAAACAGTCCTGGACAGGTTTATTCTCGATAATATGCTGGATAAGACTGAAGAAGTCTATATAAATGCATTAAAGGAGATATGAGATTATTCGACTATTGGGGGAATAACATTACTTTTTTTGAGTTTATGAAAGGATTGCTGCCAGGACTCGGAAAGGGCCGTTACTGCAAGGACTTTATCAATACCTTCCCTGTTCTTCTTATCATGGTGGAGAATACGATTGGCAAAAGAAATGGTTATATTATCTGAATTCCTCTCCATAAGAATCAGTTCGTCCTCCCTTTTCACTATACCCTCTCTCAATACCTTAAAGTAAAACCCGGTTCGGCCTGTGTCAACTACCATTTTTACCAGATCACTTCGGCCATACCGTGCTGCAAGTGTTCTGCAAGGCTGTCGCGGCTGGCTGATCTGGACAATAGCTGTCCCAACCTGGAAGATGTCACCTATACAGACACCATCTTCATGCAGGTTTGAAACAGAGAGGTTTTCGCCAAATGCAGCAACAGGCAATTTGATTCCGAGAACTTTCTCCCAGTAGGGGTAATGGTCTGTACTATACACACAAACGGCCTTGTCATATCCTCCATGATGTTTTGAGTCGGCAACACCGTTACCCTCAAATCCAAGTTTTTTAAGATTTAACGGACCCTATACAGGTTTCTTGCATATTCCGGTAGTAACCTCTTTGTCCCGGAATATCTCCTTTATGGGTTTCCCGATATTAAGTGATTCTATTATCATCTTCATCATTATCCTCTTTCAGCTCTGATCAAAACCAGAATTCAGGGTATCTGCGGCTTTTTGGTATATTGTTTACTATAATTGCAACCACCAGCATAATCAGCGCTCCGAGTCCTACAGGAACAATTGCATATAAGTAACCCAGGTCATGTATTTTCTCGCTCCCTATAACAGCAATCAGGGCAGTTGCACCACCAGGCGGATGAAGGGTCTTTGTAGCATGCATGAATGCAATTGCAGTAGCAACTGCTACAGATGAAGCAAGCCACATATTCGGATTCAGCCATTGGTAACAGACCACGCCTATAACTGCTGAAAAGACATGTCCTCCGATCAGGTTTCTCGGCTGCGCCAGAGGGCTTTTTATTGCACCGTATATAAGGACTGCCGATGCACCAAAAGATCCGATAATCATAACCAGGTCTGTCTCTGCAAGTCTGTTGTAATTAATATATGCTACTGCAGCTATTCCAAGGAAGGCGCCTATCCAGGACAACCCTATCTCTGAGAGGCTGACCATCGGAGGGCTTTTTGTAGTTCCTTTTATCTTATTGAGATATTCTTCCAGCATATTCATAAATCAGGACATATCTCTTAACAGCGGGGACTCTATTATATCTTCCCTTGAAACAATCCCGATTAAACAGCCATTCACGTCAACAACCGGGACCCTGTTTATCTTCCTTTCTTTGAATAAATCTGCAATATCCCGCAATGTTGAATCTTCTTTCACTGTTATGGCGGGAGAGGTCATAATATCTTCCGCCTTCTTTGCACGGATGGGTATGGCTACGCAGGCCTTACCTTTAAGACATTTTGCAACAACACCCATGAAGGTTTTTCCGGTTTTCCCATCCATACGGGAAAGAAAGTCCTTTTCAGATATGACACCCGCAACTTTTTTATCTTCCTCAATGACCGGAACACCTGAGACCCCCTGCTCTGCCATTACTTTGGCCACTTCCTTAAGCGGTGTTCCTCTTTTTGCGGTCACCACTTCTTCAGTCATAATATCGGCTGCTTTAACAGATTGAGCAATTCTTTTTACGGCATGACGATAAGTAAGCCTATAAAGTTCCTTGAAGTCTCCCGTAGTAATATCCAGATACCCAGGGATATTCTTCATTGCAGCATAAATATCTTCATCAGATATCGTTAAGTCAAAAGGAATGTCCATTTTTTTTATTTTTTTACTCAAATCTATTATTCCTTTAGAAAATACTGGTTAGTTTAATTCTTCAGTTTTATTAATGTTCCTTCTGAAATATCCTGTAATGTCGTTCTTGTGGCGGCAAAACAACTGCCTCATGTTAATTATATTTATATAATAATATATAAATATATCGTGGATATGATCTTAATCATATAATCTTTATGGCTGACATACTTTCACGCAGAGACCGCAGATGTACTGGCCGACATTATGCGCCTTGGCAAAGTATTTCAGTTTCTCAAGACAGGCCTGTTTGTTCCAGTCCCTGTGTGAATCCTTTATTGCATTGACCGGGCATATCTCAATACATTTTTTGCACTCTCCACAATCTTTTTCGACCGGGATGTCTGTTTTAAGAGGCATATCGGTCAGTATTGTCGCGATCCTTATTTTTGAGCCGTACTCTGGATGAACAAGAAGGTTGTTTCTCCCTATCCAGCCGATTCCCGCACGCAGGGCGATCATTTTATGTGAAAGATGTGCGGTCTGTGCCTCCCAGTCAACGATGTTGCTGGCAGGAATGGGGAGTGCATTATGTCCTTCGTTCTGGATAGCGATCGAGATTTTTGTTGCTGTCTGGTCGAGCAGCCAGTTGATCATCCTGTAGTGGTAAAGGTAGTGGCGGGTAGGTCCGATGATACAGCCCTTCAGCACTGCGGCAGAGACTCTTGCGCCAATGGTAATTCCATAATTCAGGCCTTCTGTCTGGTCCAGGGGAAGGGCATCGTAATGAGGTCTCAGGTCCTCTGCCTCTGCGACGCCGAATGCAGTCGTTCCCTGGGAAATGGCTATTTCCTTCAGTTTGTCGTACATCCGGTTACAGATACTTTTCGATCATCGCAATATTTTCAGGACTGTCCCATACCCTCGGCCCGACCAGCTTTTCCCTTATGATGCCCTCTTTGTCTATAATAAAGGTCTCGGGAACTCCTGTGATGCCGAATGTCTTTGCAGCTTCGTTATCAGGGCTTATGAGTGTAGGAAGATTTACTTCGTGGGTCTGAAAATATGGGACCAGGTTGGCAGGGTCATCTCTGAAAAGCATGCCGAGCATTTGTAAGGGTTTCCCCTCCATTATTTTTCGAAGGGCTTCTTTTGTAGGCATTTCCGCTTCGCAGGTTAAACACCATGTGGCCCAGAAATTAATAAACACTACATTGCCTTTAAGGTCTGCCATTTTCCATATCTTGCCTTCTGAGTCCGGGTACTCAAAGAGCGGTGCTGCTCCGCCCACTTCGGAGATTTTCACGTATTCCCTCTTTTCCGGGAGAAAAAAAAGGGCTGCTGCTGACAGTGCAATTATAATTATAAGAATCGGTCCTTTATTTTTCATTTAAAGCCTCCATTATTAATAAACTTTTTATTATCCTAAATTAAAATTATGAATAAAGTGTGAAACAGTAAACAGGGGAATATTATACAGTATGATACTGCTTATTATACAGGTCTCAAAAGACAGACTGCCTGTGCTGCAATTCCTTCGCCGCTCCCGATAAGTCCCATGCCTTCGTTTGTTTTTGCTTTTATACTTATAAATTCTGAAGGTATGCCTGCCTTTGATATGGCTTCTTTCATCTTTTCAATGAAGGGGCCAAGCTTCGGTTTTTCCGCAATTACTATCGAGTCGATCCAGAGGACCTCCAGCCCTTCTGTCTGCATTAATTCAGTGATCTTTGAGAGAAGCTTTATGCTCGAGGCATCTTTCCATTGATTGTCCGTATCCGGAAAATGTTTGCCGATATCACCTGACCCGAGCGCCCCTAACAGGGCATCCATTATTGCATGACATAACACGTCGGCATCCGAGTGTCCTTTCAGTCCTTTTTCAAAGGGTATTTCCACCCCGCCGATGATCAGCTTTCTGCCTTCAACCAGCCTGTGTGAATCGTATCCGATGCCTATTCTCATATAAACTCCATGATGAACAATTTTGGAGTAATGGAGTGCTGGATCAATGTTCTCTTATTACTCCATTAACCATTACTTTTTTTGAATATATATTCTACCATCTCAAGGTCCTCAGGAGTAGTAATTTTGATATTAAGAGGACTCCCGTCAATGATCCTGACTTTGCCTCCCGTTCTTTCGACAAGTGCTGCATCGTCGGTTGCGTGAATACCATCTTTGTAAGCCAGGTCATACGCCCTCTTGATTACATTAAATTTAAAAGCCTGGGGTGTCTGGATGGCCCTTACATGCTCACGGTCCAGGGTTGAAATTATGATGCTGTCTTCGGAGATCTTTTTTAATGTGTCCTTTGCTGGAAGCCCGGGAGCAGAACCATCAGCGCCATGCAGTCCGTCTATAAGTCTTTCGACTGTCCCCTCAGGGATGACAGGCCTTGCGCCGTCGTGTATAAGGACCGTGCTTTCCCGGTAAAATTCATCCCCGGTTTCTTCTATGAGATTCAGGGCATTGTATATTGAATCCTGTCTTTCATTGCCGCCCGGGGCAATTTTTTGTATTTTAGTCAAACCATGTTCCCTGACCATTGCGAATACTCTTTCAATATCTTCCTCTCTGACCACAGGGATGATATCTGTAATGAGCGGTTCCGTCTGGAGTCTTTTAAAAGTATGAATTACGAGAGGGACCCCGTCCAGTTCAACAAAGGTCTTTTTTCTGGAAGGGTCGAATCTTTTTCCAAGGCCCGCTGCCGGAACTATGGCAATTATCTTTTTCCCCATTAATGGCGGGCCATCTTCAACTCTTCCCTGTCAGAGTCTTCCTTAAGCTTCGCGAATATCATTCTCCCTGCGGTGGTTTGAAGCACGCTTGTAACAATGACATCTACCTGCTTGTTAATTGTTTTTCTGGCATGGTCAACAACCACCATTGTCCCGTCGTCCAGATAGCCTACGCCCTGGTTTGACTCTTTACCTTCCTTTGCGATGAAGATGTTCATTTTCTCGCCTGGCAGCACAACAGGCTTAAGGGCATTGGCCAGTTCATTAAGGTTAAGGACAGTAACGCCCTGGAGCTCGGCCACCTTGTTAAGGTTGAAATCATTAGTGATTATCTTTGCGCCGAGCAGCCTTGCGAGGGCGACCAGCTTGGAGTCTACCTCTTTAATTTTGGGAAAATCCTCATCTATAATCTTTACTGTGAGGTTGTTCATCTTCTGGATCTTATGAAGGACATCGAGGCCCCTTCTCCCCCGGGCCCTCCTGAGGGAATCTGTAGAATCAGCAATATGCTGAAGCTCCTGCAGGATGAACTGCGGGATGATAAATGTACCCTCAATAAAACCGGCATCGCAGACTTCTACGATCCTGCCGTCTATGATAACGCTGGTATCAATAATTTTAGAGTGCTCTTCTTCAGCCCTGCTCTTAAAGGCGTTGACTATATTTGACAGTGTGAAATCCTTGCCCGCCCTGAAACCCAGTAGCAGTCCGCTGTACCCGAACAGTGCATTGAAGATGAGTCCGATATATGTCCCGTCCATGCTGGTGAAGATTGTCTTGAGAGGGAAATAAATTAACTTTGCGAACAGGAGGCCCAGCGACAGGCCGACCATGCCGCCGACTACAGTTCCGAAACCTACCATAGTAAGAATGTACTCCAGGAAAAGGGCGATAATCCCGACCCCTGCGCCCCATAAAAGGCCCTGGCTGGCGACTCCTTCTCTGAAACCGATAATATAGCCGACTGCAACAAAAATCAGGAAAAAAATAATTCTGTGTAACATGTTCTCACCTTTTATTAAGAATATAATTTTACGGTAACGTAAAATTTGTTACCCCCTCTGTTAACAAAAAGGAGTACAGTATCTCCCTTTCGCAGCTGAGGGATTATTTTATTGAAATCATCGAGGCTTTTAATTTTCTTTTTATTGATTTCCTGTATTACATCTCCCTTTTTCAGTCCTGATTCCTCACCTGAACTGTATGGATCAACTTTTGCTACTACCACGCCTTTTTCATTTCTTGACAGACCGAGCTGTTTGGATATTTCACGTGTCAGGTCCATGACGCTTATTCCGGCAAATATATTCTCTTCCAGATCCATACTGTCTTGAGGAAGGTCCGGAACCAGTTTTGTTACATCCTGGGGAAATTCTGAAATTTTTACATCAACTGCCAGGGTTTTACTGTCCCTCAATACAGCGAGCTTGATGCTGCTGTTTACTTTACTCTGTGCAATGAGATTTCTGAGGGCCTCGACATTTTTTATTTCCCTGCCGTTTATTTCGAGAATAACATCCCCCCGTTTCAACCCGGCTTTGTAGGCCGGACTGTCTTCAAAGACATCCGTAACCAGTGCACCGGTAGATTTTTTAAGATCGAACTCTTTCGACAGTTCAGGGGTAAGGTTCTGGATAGTAACTCCAAGCCATCCGCGTGTCACCTTCCCTTCCTTGATGAGCTGGCCCATGATTGATTGGACCATATTGCTGGGGACTGCAAATCCTATCCCCTGATATCCGCCTGTTCTTGAGAAAATAGCGGTGTTTATACCTACAAGTTCTCCTTTAATGTTTACAAGGGGGCCTCCCGAGTTGCCGGGATTAATGGCAGCGTCGGTCTGGATAAAATCTTCATAATCCGCTATCCCGACATTGGCCCTCCCGACTGCGCTGACAATACCCATTGTAACGGTATGGCCGAGGCTGTACGGATTCCCGAAGGCAAGTACGAACTCTCCGACCTGCAGGCCGTCTGAATCACCCCACTGGATTGAAGGAAGGTTTGTGGCGGATATTTTAATGATTGCAAGGTCTGACTTTGGGTCTGTACCGATGATTTTACCCTTGAAGTCCTGCTGGTCATATAAGGTGACTTTTATTTCATCCGCCTTTTCTACGACATGATTGTTGGTTACTATATATCCGTCCGAAGATACGACTACCCCTGAGCCCAGGCTCTGTTCCTTCCATTTTTTGGGCATATTATATCGCTCAAAGAAATCCTTCATAGGGTTGTCAAAGAAATCTGAAAAAGGGGCGGAATCTTTCTTTACAATGGTTTTCGAGGTAGATATATTGACAACAAGAGGACTGATCACCCTTACAACACCTGAAAAAGCAGTGCCCTCTCCAGAGACTGTTTCAGGGACCTGAATGTTATAAGTGTATGACGGGAGAGGGGCTTTTTTAGAAAAAAGGTCAGTCCGATTTCCGATCAGGTAACCGGAAATCAGCGAAATAATGATGAAAAACAGAAGCGATGTCTTTTTCATGTACCGGTTAATTAATGTTTAGATATTTAATCCAAATAAAATAAATTATAACACACTTAAATAATACTATAAGAAAATAGTGAATAATTTGTGAAGCCTTTTTTTGCAGGAGAATTGGAGTAATGGAGTATTGAGAAAAAAATTTATGAAGAAATGAACTTGAATACCCCGTTTTGTAAACGGGGATGAAAAGTTCTCCTTTCAAGTCTCCCCCTTTGGAAAAGGGGGATTAAGGGGGA
>JBDLIC010000092.1:0-14659 GCA_039715075.1 Nitrospirota bacterium | reverse complement strand
CAGGATGATATTGATTACCTTTGGTGAAGAAAAACCTGTTTGCTCGGAGCAGAACGAATCCTGCTGGCAACGTAACAGAAGGGCACACCCTGTTGTGGCAAAATCAGGATTTCAGCAGTAACTGCATAAGTATCTACTTGCGAGGTTAACACCATAGGGGCTTGAAACAGCACATATCGGTATTACCGTATCAACGATTTATGTTATTCTTTTTTATACACGATAACTAACGTTAATCCTTATTTGCATTATTGCGCAACTTAGCATATTTATCTTTATTATTTGACAAGTTAGACGATTTATGCTATAAATAATAGTTCTTAACTAAATATTGTACTAAGATTAGAAGGGACCGGGAGTTTCGGGTCTTTAGGGACAAAGATAGCCGAACCTACTTGAATGCAAATGTGCATTGGGTATGTTCGGTTTTTTTTTAAAAAAAATATTCAATCATTATCAATTTGCTATTTCATCCATTTCATTTATAAATAGGTGAAGATGTTAAAGGGAATAATCTACTTTCAATTCTTTATTTCCTTTGTATTTAAAGCGAAAGATCAGAATGCATTATTTTTTTATTAGTTTTTTTATGTGGACAAGTGAAACATATAATAGTAAATAACAATCATGAATTTATTTAATAATCACTGAAAATGTATGAATAATTGTTGGGAATTTATGCAATGCGGCAAAGGTCCGTCAGACAAGGGTAATGGCAGTGGCAAACGAGAAAGCTGTCCTGTTGCAACTACAACGTTCGCTCATGGTTCAAACGGCGGTATCAATGGCGGTAGAATCTGCTGGGTTATTGCCGAAACTTGCGACAACGGTGAAGTGCAGTGCTCCGATTTACATCGAAAACATTCCTGCTTTCAATGTGAGTTTCGTTATAAGGTTATGATGGAAGAAGGATTATTAAATGTGTGTCAAGCAACTGGTTTGCTTTTAGAAAACTGGAAGAACAAATTATAGGTGTATATCAAAGAGTTTATATGGAAAAAAGAGCTTTTCAGAGAATGCCTGCATGTATTGAATTTCACTGTTTTGAAACAGAATATTTCGGCACTGTAACAGATATTTCAGAAAAAGGAATGTTTATTAGATCACAGAAGATATGTTTTCCACTAGACTTAAAATTTAAAATATCAATTTCTTTAGAAAAAGATATTTTATATATTCCTGTCAAAATTAAGAGGATAACAAAGTCAAATGGATATTATGATGGTATGGGTGTTGTGCTTTTGAAACGACCACATATATACTTAAAATTAATTAACAAGCTCAGAATACAATTGCGTAGAAATAATTATTAAACTTTGAAAGGAATAAATGAGAGTCAGAGATTTAATTGATAAGCTTGAAAAGATCAATCCGGAATTTGAGGTCTATGTCTGGGATCCGAATGAAGATTGGCAAACAAATGAGGTATATATAGAAACGGATGCTGTCCTCAGAAAGATATTCATTTTAAGCCGGTAATTAATTTTTCTCCCTGAATCATTCCATATTTCCAGCATAATCCTTACTGTTTAATTTTGCATTTCGTTTATACCTTACAGTTTTACGCATTCTAAAATTCTCACTTTGGTGCAAGAGTTTAATTGTTAATAAACAAAAAAATAACACCGTTTTATCAAACTGAGAATAAGACAGATTAATAAGATTATTAAAGCATTTTAGTAGACCTGCAACCCATTTAATGCTAAGTAAAAGATATAGAGTATTTCACCCGAGAAAGCCAAACTCTTCGTGAGAAGAGGACAGAAAGCGGCGGGTCTTAAAAGTAAGATGGCCGAGCTGCCGAAGGATGAACCTTAGGCTGCTCGGTTTTTTATTGGCGATCTCCATGAAAGAATCGCTCTGTTAGCTTTTTGAATAGGGGTGATAAAGATGAAATGCAAAGTAACAATAGTTTTTGCTGTCATTTTGAGCATAGCACTTCTTTTACTTGAGTTTGGAAGCGGTAGAGTGTGGTCATTTGTTACTCAGGAGGAAAACCCCGAAGCGAAAGAATCTATTAATGTTAATGATGCGTCAATGACTAAGGAAGTCAACCATTCTATTTATAAATCAAAAGAGCAATGTTTTGAATGCCATCCAAGATTATCTCCTTCACATATGTTTTCTAAACCATTAATCGTGTCTGAAAATTTACCTCTTGACTTTGAAGGTAAGATAACATGCGTCACATGTCACAATTGTACAACGAGCAAATGTGTATTTAGAAAAAACAAAAGAGAACTATGCAATGTATGTCATGACTGTACACAGGGAATGTCATGCATAATTGGTGTTGCTCATCTGGGAAATTCTGAAAATATTGAGCATTTGGCTAACACATGCTTGGCTTGTCATGACGGAGTGGAAGGTCCATTTAGAAACCCTGAAGGTAAGATGATCAATAAATATTATAAAATTAAGAAAAGTTTTCGGGATATAAGTTATTCAAACATCGTCTTATTAAACGGAAAAGTCACTTGTATTTCATGTCATAACCCATATGAAAATGAAGATAAAAAACTGGTAATGTCCAATGAGGGAAGTCGGTTATGTTTAACCTGTCATATAAAGTGATAATTTAAAGTCTCATCATTAATCACCGTCTTTAAAAATTTCTAGATTATCCGCAATCATAAGGTATCTGGGTATTTCAAACCCTTCTTTTACTACTTGCTTTTAAATGTTAATAAACGATTTTCAAATTCATCTGTAATGAAAGAAAATTTGGACAGGAATACTTTTTATCGCAACGAAGAATCAGTCTGTGGTATAGATGGTACTGTAGGGTATAGGGTAAACTTCTGTTAAGTCTCTGGGGATGAGCAGTTGATCGCTTACATTAAGCCATTTATAATCCGGCTGCAGTTTCCTGAGTTTGCCGTCAAGCGGTGGTTTTGAATATGTGGAATTAATGTACACGACCTGCAAAATCCCTACCCCATAGTCGTATTGGATGTCCACCAGAAAATGCTCCCTGAAATTCTCAAGACTGATTTTATGAGTTTCAAGTATCTGCTGGATATCGGACATGGGAATTTTTACAAGCACGTACTTGCTTACCCCCCTCTCGCTGATACGGGCAAGAGATCGGGCCTCGGCGCTTGCCACATAGATGGTGGAAATGAAATCCATCTGTTTCAGAAACTGTGACGCTATTACTGCTGCTGTACGGCGTCCTCCTATAGCATGGTGAAATCCGTAATTTTCAAACAACTTGTTATGCAGGCTCTGGGCGTATTTTTCGCCGCTTTCATAAAGTTCCTTTGAAATATACCGATACTGCTGGGCCATATCTTCGGTTGCATCGTCAATAGGCCAGTCGATCCTGACATGAAAATGGGTCAGTACGTAGCGGTTCTGCCGTTTAACGGACGAGTCCTGCTGAATGAGCATGGCATAATCAACTGGAGTCAGATCGAGAAGGAATTTGCCAAAATCAGGATTGTCGAAATGACGGAGATTCTTTGTGTACTTTTTATGTAACTGGACATTTACGAGCTGTTCGCTCACGGATTCTTTGCTTACCTTGTTATTATTAAAGAAACGGATATATTTTTTGAAACCAGCCGGGATAGTCCCCTCGCAGAATATGACCAGGAAGTGGTTCTGGAGGATATATTCCTTCTCGATCACCTTGGCTTTTGGTTTTAATTCCCTTTTCGGCACAAAGGGATACGGCTTGCCTGCCTCTTTAAAATTGTTGTACGACGCGACCAGTGCATGCCTGATAAGATACCCGTCCATCTGATCGCGCAGGACCTCATACACAGAACGTCTGACGCGATGTTTTAAACTTAATTGATAACGGTAAGGCCACGCAGGCATACTATTCTCCGTTTTTTACATACGCTGAAATTACAGTCATGGGACTAATAATGTTCTCTTCCCTGTTAGTGATCTGCTTCTGTAGACGGCTTAACTATCTGGCATTCATGATAGTATTGGCAGACTCTGCATCTTCCAATGCAATAAGGTACGCTCAAAATTTCCTTCTTTCTAAACCTCACGGGTTTCCGAAAATTTGTTAAAGTGCTTTATTTATCGGCAGTTTTTTGATTTTCCTGAAGCTGAAACAGGATTTCGAACCCTCTGATCAGTAAAATAATCATATGGATCAGGCCGAGTTTTGATTTATATGAACATTGGTGTCATTAAAGAAATTGCTAACCTGTCATTTCTTACAGTTGATTTTTCTTATATAGTTCGTAATAATTTAACCTCCAAAGGGGTATACATCTTTTTAGCAGGAGGGACATGGCATGAGTAAAACTTTTGATGTACTCTGGAAAAAGTCAGAGAGTAACGGGAAGGCACTTTGGGAGCGTGTAGGAGTAATGCTCGAAAAGGAAGACGGGAAAAAGTCCATCAAACTTGATATGATTCCGGCAGGAAACTGGGAGGGGTGGCTGGTAGTATCGGAAAGAAAGTCCAGGAATAAAGTCCAGGAATAAAGAGTTTTTTTGGTAATCTGAGTATCGTTTTCTTTGAAAATATGTTTATGAGATGTTAGTTAGGTGGCATCTTTATTAACGCGTATTACGGGAAGGCTAATCAGGAATGAGGCCCCGCCGTCCTGATTATTTTTGGCATTAATAGCCCCGTCATGCTGTTCAATAAGTCTTTTTGTAATTGCAAGTCCAAGGCCTGTTCCTTTTGGTTTTGTGGTGAAAAAAGGCTGAAAGATCCTGGCCTCGGCCCTTTCGTCTATCCCTTCTCCGGTATCGGATATTTCAATCAGTATAATGCTGGCCCCTTTATCAAAAGAGGATTTTATAGTCAACGTACCGCCTGACGGCATGGAATGGCTCGCATTAAGAAGAAGGTTAAGAAATGCCTGCTGCAGTTTCATGGGGTCTGCCATTATTTCAGGAATATAACTGTCTAAATGCTTTATTACATCCAGTTTGTTATCTGTTTTTGAAAGAGCAGAAAAGTGTGCAACTGAAAAGGCAATGGTCTTGTCAAGTATAGTATTTACATCGGTCATGACGAATTGGGGTTTGGGCGGCTTTGCAAAATTAAGCAGATTCTTGATTAGCTCGTCGATCCGTTTGCATTCATCTACGAGTTTTTTCATGGTATCTTTATTTTCTTTTGATATTGCTTCTTCTTCAGAGATGACTTCCATTGACAGCTTTATTCCTGTAAGTGGGTTTCTGATTTCATGGGCCATTCCTGCAGCCAGCTCACCCAGCACTACCATCTGTTCGGTACGCTGCATCTTGACCATCTGCTCTTTAAGTGAACAGGACATTTCATTGAAAGATGATGCCACCTTCCCGAACTCGTCTTTCAGTCCTTCTATACGGTAATCCAGATTGCCTTCTTTTATTTTTTGTGTTGCGGTCAGCAGTGTGTTAAGCGGTCTGGTAAAAAACATGATGAAAATATAAAAGATACCGGCGATCGAGAGAGGCCCCAGTGCTACAAGCATATAGATTATCCCTTTTGTGCGGGCTATTTCGCTCAGGGCGGCAGTAGTCTTTTTTATGAGCTTGGGATTCGTCAGATTTATTATTCTGTTGACCTGCTCAATAAGGTCATCACCTATTCTCAAGGCCCGGTTCTCCAGTTCCTCAAGGCTGCCGGAATTTGTCCTGACTGTGAAAATTCTGCTCAGAGCGTTCTTGTATTCACCAATCTGAAATTTTAGACCGTCAAGTCTGGCTGAAATGTCCTGTGTATGGTGGCAGTCAAAACATTTATCCAGTGTTGTTTCAAGGTTTCTTACTTTTATGATTGTATCATTGACGCTCCTTGCATGACGCGTGTTTTTGAGATTGAGGTCAGACTGCACATCTTTCAGGTCGAGTAATAACTGCTCTCTTAGTATTCCGGCCTGGTGCAGTTTGATCAGGATGTTTATCTTAGATGTCTCTTTTTCGATGGTTGTGATTGTGGAATAACCGCCGATAAGGAGGATAAGTGAAAAAATGCTTAAGCTTATAACGATTTTTTTCTTCATTATTACTCTTCTAAATAATCCTGAAAAACGTAATCAGGATCTATCTGCTTTAGATAATAATTGTATACGTTGCCATAGTCTTCATGTACGGTTTCTATAAATTTCAGGGCACCGAAGTTCTTAAGTACTTTCCTGCCATCCGGCTCATTATGCATATTAAGAAGGGACTTTTTCAGTCTGGTTTTAACAGAGGATGCAAGTTCCTTTTTCACGGCAAGGCCGTTGGAGGGAACAGCAAGTGACTCATCCAGAATGAAAAGCTCCTTTTTTATTCTTTCATCAGTAGAGGCAAGCCGTTCATATACTGTATTTTTAGCCGCACCTATATCAGCCTTTTTATTCAGGACATCATAGATTGCATCCTGGTGTGTGCCGGCGAAGTATGTTTCTTTAAAATACGATTTATAATTCCTGATCTCCATTTTTTTGAAGTAGGCCAGCGGCACCAGATATCCCGCTGTTGTTGCCTTGTCAACAAAGGCAAAAGTCATTCCCTCAAAATCATGTACAGTTTTAATGCCGCGGCCTTTTCTGGCGAAGATCAATCCGCTGTATGTAGATTCTCCATTGGCAAGCAGCGGTCTTGCCAGGACTTCTACCCCCAGCATGGAATGCGCTAGTGCGTATGTAAAGCTTCCGAGGAATGCCCCGTCCAGTTCGGACGAGAGGAAATTATCAATGATATTTCCGTATCGGGTCAGGACCTTAAGTTTGATATCAATCCCGGCTTTTTCTGAAAGGTATCGGGCAAGGGGCTCATACCGGTTGAACTGATCAAATATGTTGCTTTCAGGGACAAGACCTATTGTGATAGTTATTCTCCTGGCTGGTTCTGCTGCTTCCTCTTTGGAAGTTCTCTCAGTTTCTGTGCAGCCGGAAATAGTAAATAAACACAAATATAGTGTGATAAAGAATTTCCGCATTTCCAATTTTACATTTTCTTAAAAGGATATACAATTAAATAAATTCAATATTGATATACCGTATCAGCATGTAACGATCAGGGTCCGCAGTAAATGATGTGTGATACTGTCTGAAACAGCTATATTTTGTCTGATATAAAGTGGATTTAATTATGACAGGATTTGCTAGAATAATGGACTATCAGAAACATTGAGAGGCCTGGATATGTCCGAAATATTATCTCTGTACGAACTTAACAATTTGATTCAATCAATTATTGGAGACGCATTTCCCGAGACGTTACTGGTTACAGCGGAAATAGCATCATGTGATGTGAAGAACCACTGTTACATGACTTTGGTAGACAAGGAAGAGGATACTATTCGGGCGGAGATCAGGGCCGTTATCTGGGCCAACAGGTTCAGGGCCATTGCTCCTGCTTTTGAAAAGGCGACGGGAACAAAGCTGGCAAAGGGAATTAAAATTCTTTTTCAGGCCACTGTCAGTTTCCATGAAAGATATGGACTGAAGCTTACCATCAATAACATTGACCCTTCTTACACTATCGGGGAGTTTGCTGTTAAGAGAAAGGAAATCCTCGAAAAACTTGCTAAAGAAAGATTAACAGGCAGAAATAAAGAACTGGAATTCCCTCTCGTCCCTCAAAGGGTCGGAATTATTTCATCTTCCACAGCAGCTGGTTATGAAGACCTGATGTCACATTTATTGAATAATGCTTACGGGTATAAATTTGCAACCCGACTTTACGAAGCAGTGATGCAGGGAGACAGGGCCGAGGCTTCAATTGTTGATGCCCTCGGTCAATGTTCGGACGATGCGTCCCAACTGGATGTTGTGGTAATAGTCAGAGGCGGGGGAGGGCAGACTGATCTTCACTGTTTTGACAGTTATGAAATCGGCAAGGCAATAGCTATGCTGCCGCTTCCGGTTATATCAGGCATCGGGCACCAGAGGGATGTTACTGTTGTTGATGAAATATCCAACACAAGAGCAAAGACCCCTACGGCAGTAGCAGATATGATAATAACCGGAATGAAGGATTTTGAGGACAGGATTGACTTACTGGCGCACAACCTGGTTCATGGGGCCGGAAAGCTGAATCTTGATATGAGGGAGACACTTTCCTCATTGTCAAAACAGCTTGAGATAGCAATGAGAAATGAACTGCTTGACAATTTCCATAAATTGAGTGCTTTTGTCAAGACTCTCCGGTATTCAGCAAAGCTCATACAGAACGAAAAACAGAAGCTGAAGGCAGCAGAAAGCAGTATTAATCATCTGAACCCGGCGAATGTCCTTAAGAGAGGTTACAGCATTACTTATCATGACAGTAAACTTGTGAAATCCATATCTGATATTGAGACAGGAGATAATTTGACAACAGTAGTGTATGAAGGAGAGATAATGAGTGAAGTCCAAAAAAAGCATTCCAGAAAAAGGAATGCTTGATTACACAGATTAAAAAGCTGATTATACATATTATCTTTATCTGACATACATGGTAATAAGTTAATTATCTGTGAAATCATTCTTTAATCTGTGTAATCAAGTACGAAGTACCAGGGAGGGCAAAAAGATGAGCGACAAACCGGCGTATAAAGATGCCATAGAAGAGATAGAGTCAATAGTTGAAGAGATCGAAAATGAGACAGTGGACGTGGACGTCCTGACGGAAAAGGTAAAACGTGCGGCCTTTTTAATCAAGTACTGTAAAGAGAAACTGAAGAAAACAGATGATGAGGTTAAGAAAGTTTTAAAGGATTTTGAGAAAGAGGAATAATGATTCCTGGCTTTATTTAACTATCTCGGTCCCGATCCCCACTTCAGTAAATATCTCCAGAAGCAGGGCATGGGGAATTCGCCCGTCAATTATGTGGGTCTTCTTTACTTTTCCTTCAAGGGCACTCTGGCATGCATTGACCTTTGGCAGCATACCGCCGGTGATCGTTTTGTTTGAAATAAGGGTTTTGATTTTCTTTGAGTTCATGGTTGAGATCAGTTTGTTCTTCTTGTCTTTAATTCCCTCCACGTCCGTGAGCAGTATCAGCTTTTCTGCTTTCAGTGCTGATGCGACTGCACCCGCGACATAATCTGCGTTAATATTGAGAGTCCTGCTTTTTTCTCCTGAACTGATCGGAGCTATTACAGGGATAAAACCGCTTTCATCGATAGATGTGAGAATTTTAGGATTAATCTTTACGACCTCTCCGACGAGTCCCAGGTCGATTATTTCAGGGACCCCTGTCTCAGGCGAGATTTTCTTTATGGTTTTTCGTTTGGCTTTTATAAGGTTGCCGTCTTTACCGCTGAGCCCTACTCCGAATCCTCCGTGTCTGTTTATGAGGTTGACAATCTCTTTATTGATCAGCCCCCCGAGGACCATCTCGACAATGTCAACTGTTTCTTCATCCGTGACCCGCTGTCCATGAACGAAGATCGGCACTTTTCCCATCTTTTCCATAATACTGTTGATTTTCGGGCCGCCGCCATGCACTATGACCGGTTTGATACCGATAAAATTCAGGAGCACTATGTCCTGAGCAAAGGCATCCTTCAGCTTTTCATCCACCATTGCTGCGCCGCCGTACTTGATGACAAAGGTCTTTCCTGAAAATTCCCTTATGAAAGGCAGTGATTCAATGAGTACATTGGCTTTTTCGATAGACTTCTTCATTTATTATAATTTCATTATAATTGATTACACAGATTTTAAAAGACCGATTACACAGATTAAAAAAACTGATTACTGAATTATATTGTTAATCTTTTTATTTGGCAACTTGTATTTCCAAAATTAACCAAGAGTCCGGTTTTGAGACTGGATGCTTTCAGGTATGATAATATTTGAGATTCGAAGATCTTGGGGATATTCCCTGCAAATGCTTTAAGTTCAACTATTATGTTGTCTTCTACTATAAGATCTGCCCTGAAATTTCCCACAGATGCACCTTTATATGAAACTTTATAAACCTTTTCTGCCTTATACGTTAATCCGTTCTCTTTAAAATCCAGCATTAGCGCATTATGATAAATCCTTTCATTAAACCCCGGCCCCAACTCACCATGAACCTTAAAACAACAACCAATTATCTTCTGAGTAATCGGATCCTTATCTTTCATAAGTATTTTTTAATCTGTGTAATCGGTCTTTTATAATCGGTGTAATCAGCCATCCTATTCTGGATGGCCCGTTAGTTCATCAATCTTTGCCCCAATATCATCAGATTTCATGATTGCCGTCCCGACAAGGATGGCACATGCTTTTGTTGATTCCAGCGCCTCAACGTCTTCTCTTGTATTTATGCCGCTTTCACTTACAACAATTCTATCGTCAGGAATGTCCTTTAAAAAGTCAAAGGTCACGCTTATATCAATATCCAGCGTTACAAGATTTCTGTTGTTGATTCCGATGATTTCCGCACCGCAATCGAGTACTGTGTCGAGCTCCCTGAAATTATGGACCTCCACAAGACAGTCAAGGGAGAGCTCCTGTGCCAGCCCGTAAAGGTCGCTCATCCGGGACTTTTCCAGCGCCGCTGCTATCAGAAGAAGCGCGTCCGCGTTGTTTGCCCTTGCTTCATAAATCTGGTAATCATCAAAAATAAAATCTTTTCTCAATAATGGTTTGAGTGTTCTTTTACTTGCTACTTTGAGATAATCAAGGCTGCCGGAGAAAAAGCGCTTTTCCGTAAGGACAGAAATTGCCGCTACATTTTTTTTATCATAAATCGAGACTATTTCTGCAGGGTCGAAGGTTTCTCTGATAAGTCCCTTTGACGGAGATGCCTTTTTGAGCTCGGCAATCAGCCTTATACCTTCACCGGGCCCTCTTTTGATTGCGTCCTTAAAAGACCTTGTGGCATCCATGTCTGATATGGCTGCCTTTAATTCAGAGAGGGGGACGTCTGATTTTACGGACTGAAGCTCTTCTTTTTTATATTTCAGTATTTCGTTAAGAATATTCATGTGCATGATTTTAAAGGGAAGGCAGGGTGAAATTCAAGGGGGATGAAATATCTTTATGAACGAAACAATGTAAATGAAGGGATATATTAAATAATTTGTACTAAATAGAATCTGTGTATAAACTCAATGTCTCTGTCCGTCATTCCCGAAGTCCTTAATCGGGAATCCAGTCTTTTCAGCAAGGTCTGGATGCCCGATTACTAACCTCGGGCATGACAAAAATAAAAACAACAATTTATAAATATACTCGTTTTATTATGGATACATCTGAAGAGATGGAGCATTAAATCTCTGTTGCGTCGTGCCTATTTTTTAAAGACTTCTTATTAAAATGCCTTATATTACAGGTGGTGCAATATGTCAGGGCAGGCTTCTCGAGCCATTTGTCAACTTCATTTGAACTGAAGTGGCCCATATCAGCAACAAAGTTATTATGATCTGTTTTGGACAATTCACTCTCTATTTCGCGGTCATAAAAGTGAACGACTATTTTATGGGCCCCTTCCGGAAGGGATATGGAAAAATCTCCACTTTTATCTGCTTTTGTAATAAGCAAAACAGTATCATCGCTGTTTTTAATGATAATTTCTGCATCTTTTGCTGCATACAGATTAGCCTTATATCTGTTATAGCCGTCCCTGAGTTCTTCGAGAAAAGGGTACCCCCGCTTTTCCATATAGGTTGACAGGAGATTGCACTTAAACTGGGCAGAACCTTTTAACATGATATCAGATGCAATGGCTGAAGAAGTAAAAGCAAGCAGCAGCAGAGCGATTAATGAAGATAATCTTAAGTTTTTCATTAACGGGTCATCCTTTCCACATTGAGTTAGCATATAACTTATTACACAATAGTGCAAATATCATGCCATAGAATTAGAGCTGGATGTGCGATGAAATATCTTGAATTTAAAAGGTTTTTATCGAGGCAGGATATTGTATGTTGGGTTTATGTGTTATTTTACACATACAACAGAGTGGGAATTCACGCAAATAAAAACAAGTGCGGAAGCGCGGAAGAGCAGAAGTGAAAAAGAAAAAAAGACTCTACTTCCGAACTCCTGCGCTTCCGCGCTGTGAAATTGACTATTTCTTCTATGCCCATCTAAAATATTCTTTTAAGAAAGGGAGATTGATGATACTGGAGTCTATTAAAGAAGGATTTAACCGGGCCAATCAAAACCTGCAGCTCGTGCTGATCCGGATAACGGTAACGATCATAAACCTGGTCAGTTTTTTTATCTTTCTTGCCGTACCGCTTATAATTGCTGTTCTGTATATGGGGTTTGACCTGGCACATGCAGGGGAACTGCTCCCCTATCTGGTAGGCAATCCTTTTGAATTTATATCGAGGTACATTGGACTCATCCTGCTTATCGGATTCTCATTTTTATTATATCTGACATTTGTAACAATGCTATTTTTATATGTGCTTGGAGGCACATTGGGGGTACTCAGGTCTTCTGCAGAAAATATTGGATACAAATTCAGTCTCTCATCTTTTTTCATGGAGGCAAAACAGAATTTTGGCCGTTTATTCAGGCTGATATTTCTCGTGTCTCTCGGCTGTACGGCACTGTTTATTGCGCTCGTTGTGTTCGGAGGAATCTTTGTTGTCATAGTACAGGTTATGACAGCAGGCAGAGGTGTAATGGAGGTTTTTTTCAATTCATTCGTTATGGTGTCCATAACTTCTTTCAGTATAATCTATATTCTTGCCTGCCTTGTATTCTCCGCTTACTCAATGGTCATATCTGTTACGGATGGAACGGATTCGATGGACTGCATTAAAAGTACATTTGATTTTCTGACGCAGAAGCCAGGGGCCTTTCTGTTTTTCTTTATTCTCCTGATCGGTGGGGGCGGCGTGAATTTTCTGTTTTTTATACTGAAAATGCCATTCAGCATGGTCCCTGTATTTGGCCAGATGATGAATATTGTGCTGACACTTTTTAGTGCTGTTTTCCAAGGCTACATTGCAATAGTGATATGGAGCTCCTTAATGGCGTATTATTTAAAGATTACAGACCGCCCGATTAATTCTGCGGTATATGAGATTTAGGCGTTAACTGCCCCCTGACAACTATTACTTTTTATAATTCCACTCTTCTGCAGCATATTTATCTGCCTCAAGACTTTTCGCAAGGTCCAGTTCGAACTGTGTTGGTTTGTCGGATATTAATTTAACTTTAATTTGTTTCTCAAAGGCCTCCTTTAATGAGGACTTTAACGCGTCAACAGTAACATCAGGCAGGTGCTCATTGATTGTAGTGATTGCACTGAAATTTTCCCCACTGTTTTCAAGCAATGTATTGCTTAATTCTTTTGCATCAAGATTCATCAGTATAGAGCCGTGCTGCATAAAGCCGTTACTGTATCGTTTCTGTGCGCTGCCGATTATTTTTTTTCTGTTTACCGCAATCTCTCCATATGATACGGACTTAAAGCATGCGGGGTTTTTGTGGCCGGCACTGCGTTTTTTTCTGAATGAACTTTTTGCATCTATGCCGGCCAGTTTGAGTCCGTATACCAGGGCATTGCTTAAGAGAGAATAATTTTCGTGAAGACCACCATTAAATTGAGGGTGATCTGATGGAGAAGAAAAGCTGTATGTCAATTCTGAGTCGTGCAGTATTGCCCTGCCGCCGGTCAGTCTTCTGACAACCGGATAATCTTTTTCTTTACAGTAACTAATATTAACGTCCGAAATTTTCTGGAAATATCCGATGCTCAGAGAGGGCCTGTCCCACTGATAAAACCTGAGTGTAGGAGGGGAAAGTTTTGTCCTGACAGCTTCGGATATTGCCTCATCAAGCGCCATATTAAAAAAGGCATGATTGGGACCATGGGAAATGAGTCGAATGAATTGCATATGTTAAATAGGGTTCGAGGATTCCAGGATTCGAGGGTTCAAGTGTTATTTTCTAAAGATTTTATGAGTGCCTTGATTATTTCCCTTGAATCCTGGAATCCTCGAATCCTGGCCCCTGTCGTTCAGTCTTTCCTGAGAATGATTTTGTGCTTGATCAGTGAAATCTCTTTTATGGAGCCTTCAAAAAACTTTTGCTCTCCAAAGAGGTTTTTCATGAAAATTTTACCGCCTTCCGGCTTGAGGATATCTACATTTTCCAGGTAGAGTTCTTCATCGCCGTCTTTTTCAATGTAGGCATTTGCTTCACACATTTTTCATTGCCTCCTTCAAATTTTCTATCAGTTCCTCTACCAGATGCGGCAGGGGTTCCCTTGTAATTCCTATTATATCAACATTTTCCTGGCTGAGAGGGATCAGTATTTTTCTGGCAGAGCTGGATGAGACCGCTTCCGCCATAGCGGGTGTCAGTTCTCCAAGCATTGCGTTGGGGAGTATAATGCTAATCGGTCCGGTGATTATATTTACTTTGCCGGTATTCCAGGATAATGCATTTTCGCCGCTTGCGCCCTTGTCTGCCCCTGACTTCATCATGGCCATTGTTGCAACAGCGTTTGTCCCGAGGGCCGTTATATTGATCGAATCGCCGAATTCCTCCCTCAGCCTTTTTACTATGAGGCTCCCGATACCTCCGCCCTGTCCGTCGACTACAGCTACTTTCAGCATGTAAAAATTATAAAGAATAATCAACATAACAGTCAATTGTGGAAGGCACTTTTAAAGGAAGATAGTAAAGTTTTTCTTTTATACTTCCCCACTTTAGTAAAGGGGGGTGAGGGGCATAGGTGTTAAGTTAAGCCATAATCATAACATATTACCCGTTGTGTCTATAGAGGCAAACTCAAGGATTTCAAGGGTAGTTTTTCGCGATCGTTG
>JBDLIC010000091.1:0-14802 GCA_039715075.1 Nitrospirota bacterium | reverse complement strand
CGTTAATAATTTTTTTAATAGATTATGAAAATTGTTCCAAAATGAGCATTTGAAAATTACCTCTAGTCATGGTGAAATTAAAAACAACGAGAAATACGTGGAAAACCAACGGAACTAGAACCATTCCATAACATGAATTGTTTTCCTAACCTATCATTCTACGACGCAGAATAATGGCTTCTCGTTACAGTATGTACGTTAAAATCATATTTAATTATGATCCTCATTTTCATCTAATAACACCTCATTCAAAGTTAATTCTTATAATTCTTGTTCTAGGGGTTTATCAATCATCCAAAAGAAGAATCTAAAGAAAGTTTGTCTTCAGAGTTTTACTAATCGATCATAACTAAGTAACTGAAATTCTTGCATAAAGCAAATCATGTACCTAAAAATAAATACAAAAGTGTAGGCCCTCGAGGGGAATCGAACCCCTGTCCGGGGATCCACAATCCTCTATACTAACCACTATACTACGAGGGCCACGAGAAAGAAAATTTGTTTATCCTGTAATAATCTTTGATTTTTTGCTGAAAATTAGACTGTAGATTTATTATTGACTAGATTAAATTTCAAATATGCGATTATGGTGGGTTGCAATGGCAATAGCAATTGGAATTACTTGGGTCGGAATGAATTATTTACTTCCATTCAAGTAGAGGCTCAAATTCAAGAATAATTTTTAATTTTATGGCTTTAATGAGTTTTACATGTAGCGATCGCTTTAAATTTGCTAGATCAGAGTATGTTTCGACTTGAGGAAAGGATTCATCACAAATAGATTACGTTCGGGTAGAAAATCAATAGAGAGTTCTGTTGAAAGAGAAACAGAGACCATACAAGGAGAAAAATTTGTATGGATTGATTTACAGAATCCAGATAGAGAAGATATTGAAAAATTGTCTAAAAAATACAATTTCAATACATTAAACATTGAAGATTGTATGACAAAATTTGAACTACCAAAACTTGACAGCTATGAGGTTCCCTGTAGGATGCACCCAGCAGAAGTATTTCGGCAGCAGCAATAGGCCTGTTCATATTTCTCAGCGCATCACGTACAAGCTGGCCTACACGGAGTGAGCGGGTGTCATTAATATTGATTGCCATCGGGGTGATCTTGAAAATATCATCTTCAAAACCATGAATATGTTTATATGCCCACACACCAAGCCCGCCGTCCTTGGGCAGACAATAGCCTCCGATACCGGGGCCCGGAAAAATTATATTATTGTGAGTAGGCCTGTCTTTAATTGCCTTAATGACCTTAAGAAGGTCCACCCCGTTTCTCTCGGCAAAAAGACTCCATTCATCAAGAAATGCAAGTATTGTAGCGCGATAACTGTTTTCTATTATCTTTGCGGTTTCCGATTCTACAGGCCTGTCAAGTACAGTAAGTGGATAATCTTTTGTATTCAGAACATCATTGAGAAACTTAGTAACTCTTTTTCGTGACTTCTTATTCATTCCGCTGCATACCCTCCAGAAGTCCCTTATGCTGGCCACATACTCCTTCCCCGGCATGACCCTTTCAAAACTGTGAGCAAGCAGAGGATCTGATTTTATGCCACGTTTCTGAAAAACTTTTTTCATTATGGGGTACGCTATCTGTTCGGTTGTTCCGGGTGCGACCGTCGTCTCAATCAGAACAAGGGCATTCGGGTTAATATGCACTGCCATTACTGCCAGTGCCTCTTCGAGTGGAGACATATCAGCCCGCCCGTCATGTACATTCCCGATAGATTCTTTTAAATAATCGCACTGGATATCTACAACCACGACATCTGCAAGTGAAAGGGCATTGTAGGAAAAGGTGGCTGTGAGGGTTTTCTTTTCCTTAACACATTTCTGGATCATGGGAGCAAGTTCTTCATCTTCAGAAACCACAGGAGAGACTCCTCTATTCAAAACCGGGATTTTCCAGTAGCTTCTTACACTAGGCCTCTGCATCCCTATAACAAATTTACTTGGCTTACCCTTCTTGTTTACAGTATCGGCAATAACCGCGGCCATAGCAGCCCCGACAAAACCGACACCCATTACCACAACTATTTCCCGTTTCTGCCGCTTATGTTTTGCAACCACTGCCTTCAAACGTTTAAACTCTTCTTGGTACTCTTTCTGGGTAGGTAAGGGAAACCTCTCTCCGTCCGGACTCACTGAATATTCCACGCTCATATTAAATCTCCTTATATTTAGCTGAAATCATTTTCATCACAATACTTAAAACGGCTAACCACCTTAATTACTTGAGAAATATCAGGCAATAACTTTATATCCCGCATTATTGATCGCCTCATCAACTGCTTCTCTGCCTGTTTTTGCCTCATCATATTCAACTTTTGCCAGTCCGATTGAAATCTCTGCAGAGTTAACACCATCAACTCCGTCAACTGCCGGATTCATGTCCAATAATAGAGCTAATTTTTTTTCACAGACTTTGGCCTGTCCCGCCTGGCATTAACTATGCAGAAAAAACCAAATGGGTCATCATAGGGATTGTACAGCCTGTGAGGGGTCTCCGGATTTATGTAGAGAACGTCAAGACAATTAATTTCAACTACCCTCCTGTCCAGTTTCGCCTTGCCTCTCCCCTGGATACCGATTACTACATGCTCATGTTTATGGGTTTCAAAACTGCTGTATCCCCCTGATTTTATTTCAAAATACCTGAGATGAAATTTCGTGCTCTCACCGGAGGCGCCTATCAGGACCTGCCTGGCAATCCCGCTCCAATCATCGCCATCTGTTTTGTACTCATTAACTTTTACCCCCTTCCACCTGAAATTGTTCTGAAAAGAGTAAAGCCTGTTCCGGTTACCGGTTTTCCTTCGGGCTATCACCGATGTTTCACAGGAAGAGTGTCGAACACTTTTTGCCATGAGACAATTATATCCAAATGCTGCTTGTTATGACAAATTACTATTTATTGCTGCTCTTGCGCTTCAGCGGGTTCCTCTGTTTCATGATGGATGATCCTGAGAATCAGAACCTCCAGCTCTTCATTACCTTCTTCTCTAGTGTTCCGGTCATGCAGTAAAACAAATTTATCCATGGGCAATGTTTTGGGAATACTAAAAAACAATGCCCTGTCATCATAAATTATACTCATGCCAAGGGGAACCGCGTGGTTTCTTCTTTTCTTTACAGTAAAACTTACATCAAGCGGTCCTCCCGGCAGTATAACGTTCTGTGAGGATATTGAATTTTCGGATACTATGAAGTCCTGAGTAAAAACCCTGCTCCATGTAAGGGCTTTTCTGAACTGATCGATCTGATACCATTCAAATATTTCGAGAAGTGTATTTAGAGTGCGACGTGAACCCTCATCAGCAATTATCAGATCATCATAAATCTGCTGCTTCTGTCCCTCGTTTATCAGCTCGGTTTTGTAAACGCTGTCAACCACTTCCCTGTTGCTCGTTTGATAATACTCTAATGTCAGCATGAGTTCTTTCGCAAAAATAAAAGATGGAAGCAATAAAAGCAAAAGGATTGTTGATACAATATAAACTCTGTATTTAGTCATGTCCTCTCCGGATCCGGCTTCTTCCAGGTTACATTCCGGATTTTCCGTATTATAAAGGTTATACCCCATAGCTTCAATATAATAATTATTGCGAGCAGAGGAAAAATTATAATTAATCATACTGGCATCGATACCACGACGCTGGAATGGACTGCCTGTATGCCCGGTCTTCAAGCTCCCTCAATTTATCTTTGGCCTTTTCAAGTTGTTCCCTGGCCCATTCATAATTCTTTTTAGCATTCTTGTGCCTTGCCCAGTATCCTATTGAACTGTATTTCTTAAGCCTGACTTCTGCATCTTTAAAGGCCTTTTTTGCTTTAGCAACTTTGTCCCTGTACAGATTACCCATGCGGCACCAGTAATCCTGCTCCTCTCTTTTAGCCTTCTCTTCTTTTTTAGGGGTTCCTTATCTTACCTGAATGTCTCCTGAGGCTTCGTGCTTTCCCTGTCTGTTGGCAGTTTATATCTTTTCAGATCATCGTTTAAAAATGTCCGCCCTGCAACGGCGGGAAGATATAGAGAAAAAAGAGTTATGATTATAATCGCCAGTTCTTTCATTATTCTATATTACTTTGCTTTCTAAACGTTACGTCATTAAGTGTATTAATTGCAATGATTATTAAAACGGCAGAAATGGAATAAATATTAACTTTAATCTTTTAGTTTAAGATTGATTAAATCAACTATTTCTTCAAATTCATCATCGGAAAACTTAACAGGCATTTTCAATCTCTTTTCTTCAATCATTTTATGCACCTTTTCAATAAGCTCAGGGATTTCCGCTGTCGAAAGCTGGGGCCTTCTCGTAGTCTTTTCCCTGCCGGACTGCTGATACATGAATTCTGTCAGTTCTTCCAGGTCTTCAATGGTAAGTTTTAACGTGAATGACTTAAGTGCCGGAGTGCCGAGACAAATGCAGTTGTCATCCTGAGAATAATTAAAAAACCATGAATCAATTTCCTTGATAACATGGTTTTGGGAAGTCATTTCATTTTTTGTTCCCACAATTTTTTCAAGTCCTTTATTTTTTATTTTTCCGCTTCCGTATTCATTTAAATCACCGTGCAATGGGTTGGTGAAAATAGCCTCGTCAGCATTATAACCGCATGTGCATTGTCTGGATGAATCAAAGCCCTGAATGCCGCATGAAGGGCATATATGTGATGTATTTGTCTGCATTCGTTCTGTTTTATGATATTACCTGCTATGCCTCATATTATGTAATGTAGATCACAATGAGAATAAGCGAACGTGCTTATAAGCAGATTGAAACTGTCTTGAAAAAGAAATTTTATTTCCCAACGATCCGAAATAAAACGTTTAAACATCTCTAACATTTTCCGGGACTTGACCTCGCAGGTATTATTCGCATACATTATAGTTATCAATATTAAGTGGGATATTTTGTCACTTACCCGGTTTTACAAAGGGACCTTATTATGGATACTCACAAATTAATTCAGTTACTGCCAGAGAGTTCTGCAGATAAACACCTGTTCCTCTCTACAAGGGACAAGGACGGGAAAAAACATTATCAATGGAATGTTGTCCTTGAGAAGGGGCTTTCTCCGGATTTCGGACTCTTTATGCCAGCTGTTCTGCCCCACTTTTCTGAAGCAGCTTTCAGTAATCTGTCAAACCTTGCTTATCAGGAAATGGCATGGATAATCATGAGAAGCTTTCTCCCCAGGGAAGACATCTCAGATGATGTACTTGCTGAAATTTGTGACGGGGCCTACAGTGAAACGCATATCCCGCTTGAAGAAGCCATGAATGACAACAACCTTGTAATCGCCCGTCTCGACCGGGGGCCTTCATGCAGTTTCAAGGACTTCGCTGCCAGGTTTCTGGCAAGGCTGATGAGCCATTATCTCTCGGTCAAGCAGAGACAGGCCACAATTATCGTTGCGACTTCAGGAGACACAGGCACTGCAATACAGACAGCCTTTCATGGTCTGCCGAATACAAATGTCATTGTCCTCTATCCTGCTGAAAGGGTATCCGAAGTCCAGGAAAAACAGATGCTCTCCGTAACAGGGAATGTCAGTGCTCTCCCGGTAAACGGAAATTTTGATGACTGTCAGAGGCTGGCCAAGAAACTGCTTAGTGATGATAATGTGCGTGAGCGTTTTAATCTTACCTCAGCCAACTCCATTTCACTCTGGAGACTCCTTCCTCAGACCGTTTATTATTTTTATATATGGGCTGAACTTAACAAGAGATACCCGGACAAGAACATCTTATTTGCAGTCCCGTCAGGAAATCTGGGCAATCTCACTGCAGGTTTAATAGCAAAGCGTATGGGCCTGCCCGTTAAATTGTTTATTGCCGGAACGAACGCCAACAATATATTTGCTAATATTGTCGGCAAGGGAACATCCTCCGGCAGCCTGAGCAACAAATATACACTCGCAAATTCCATGGACATATCCGTACCCTCCAATCTGGAACGTATCCTTTATCTTTACGGCGAACCCCCGGAGAACATACCGGACATACTTTCAAATCAGAAGGACATCACACCTGAAGTAATGAAGAACCTGCGAAAAGATATTTTCAGCGAAGATATCATCTCAAATGAGGACATTGAGGCCCATATCGTCAGGTTCTGGCGGAGAAACAATATCGTCCTTGAACCCCATGGAGTGATAGGTGTGGCAGCATCCTTCAGGTACCGGCAGTATTTCAGCACAGATGAATCAGTTATTGCGGTACTTGAGACAGCGTCTCCTTCAAAGTTTCCGGATTTTCAGAAAAACTATCCGGACATTCCGATACCTCAATGCCAGTCACTAAAGAAACTGGCAGGTATAGACCTTGATTCCATAAGGCCTTCAAGGGTCCCCGCTGAGCCGGAGGCAATTGTTCAGAAACTCGAAAGCATGCTCTCATAAACTCATCTCACTATTGTCTGAGCTATAGTTTTATTATTCCATATCCGCAAAAAATGCTTTTTATGATGCAAATCATATAAATCATTTCCGAGTCATATTATGTTTACATATAAAACCGGAAGATAATATTTGAGGCTTTCTTTCAATACCTTTAACCATGATAAATTTACCGGGAGGCAAAAAATGAACAGAAATATAGCAGTCGTCGGGGCATGTATGTTGTTCATACTTATAAGCTTTACTATAACAGGGAGCGCCATGGCATGGGAGCTTCAGTGGTTTGGTCAATCAGCAGTCAAGATTACAACGCCCAGCAACAAGACCATATTGATTGATCCGTTCATTACTAAAAACCCCAAAACACCTCAGGACTTAAAGGACCTGAGCAAACTCGGAAAGGTTGACCTCATCCTCCTTACCCATGGACATGGAGACCATATTGGGGATACAGGCAGGATTGCTGAAATGACCGGGGCCATGGTTGCAATGAACGCAGACATGGGACACACATTTGGAACCCTGGGCATTGTCCCGTATAAACAACTCATCCGTTTCAACAAAGGCGGACCAATCACTCCGCTGAAGGGCATTACTATCACAATGGTACACGCCGAACACAGCTCAGAGGTAATGCATATGGATCCGGTTTCAGGGAATAAACGTCTCTTTCCCGGCGGTGAACCGGCAGGGTACATTATAGAACTTGAAAACGGTTACAGGATCTATCACGCCGGAGACACCGGTGTATTCGGAGATATGAAGTTCATCAGCGAATTCTACAAACCTGATCTGGCACTGCTCCCGATCGGCGGCCATTTCACCATGGACCCGGCGCATGCAGCCTATGCCGTAAAGAACCTGCTCGGGACCAAAAATATTATCCCGATACATTACGGCACATTCGGACTTTTAAAGGGTACCCCGGAACAACTGAAGAAATCGCTCGGAAGTTTTCCCGTGAATATGATCGTTATGAAACCCGGGGGAAAACGTGAGTTTTAATTGCGAATTACGAATGAACCGAAGTTAGTACCTGCGCTACAGACGGTCCAGCGCGAACTTCAGCCCTTCAGTTTTCCCCTCCCAGTAGGCAAGCCTGTCGCGGTTGATCCTGATATTATATTTATCCTGCGGGTCCTCAGCTTCCAGCTGTTCAATAATTCCCTTGATTTCATCCCGCTTCTCTATGGCCTTTTCATATTCTTCTTTGATTTCATTCTTCATAATCTCACCCTTTGTGTTAAGAACAGTAAGTTATATTTCATAATTCTATTATACTTCTCTCCTTTTTTTCAAAGGGATATTCCATAACTATAGCCGTATTTTTATGAATCAGCGCATGCTATAAGTCAATCCTTACTGATTTCCAGTATTTCTTTGACCAGTAGATATTTTGCAGGCTGGATATTGAGACGCCTTTGCTTGTCGAGGCATGCATGAAATTACCGTCTTCAAGATATATTCCTACATGCCTTACCTTTGAAGAGGTTCTGAAAAAGACCAGGTCGCCCGCCCTCAGTCTGCTTTTAGAGACCCTTGAGCCGATCCTGGACTGAAGGGCAGTAGTCCTCGGAAGTTTAATGCCGAACCTGTTTCTATATGTAATGTAGACGAATCCGGAACAGTCAATTCCCCTTTTAGACAATCCGCCCAGCTTATACCTGACAGCCTTCCACTCTTTGTATTGAGAGTACAACCTGCTTTTGACCTTCACTGCACTGGAAAGATCGGTACTCTTTCTGACCGGCTTTGTGTATTCAGAAGATCTTCTACTGTCCTGAGTTCCTGCGCAGCCTGCAAGAAATATGATCAATGAGATCAATGCCAATAAAAATGTCTTCATATTATTAAATATCGGTCATTCCCATAATATCTTAACAGTACAGACTATTAGATAGAAAAATATTGCTTACTTCTCCCGTGATTCGTAATTGATAATTAGTAATTCGTAATTATTCTTCTATCCGTCTCATCCCTTCCATGAGCAGGCTTATATACTGTTTAAGTAACAGCTTTTTCTTCTGTTGTTTTGCATCTGCAACCAGGCGGCTTAGCAGGGTGTAATGTTTGCGGCTGTGAGACATCAGTATCAGTTTATGTTCTGTGTGAAAAGAGACCAGCCCGTCAATAGTAGAACCCTCTTTTATGAATCGCTTCCATCTGTGGTAAATAAATATCCGCTCTACGAAGTTTTCACGCAGCATAGAATCATTGAGTCTCTCTTCATCCTCCACCGGCATATCAGGAAAATGCCTGAGAAAGGCAGCGGCAAAAATGCCCCTCCCTCTCATGACCGGCATACCCTTTGAGGAATAGACTTTCACTTCTCTGTATCCGGAGCTTGGTGACCTGCTTTTAAAGACAAACCCGCAGAGATCTTCTCTCTCCAGCTTTTTGATGCGGCTCTCCGCCCATTCCTGCATCCCGTCTGTATGGTCAATGCCGGTACTGATTGTGACAAGACGCGGAGCATCCGGGCTGCCCATCAGCCGCATGGGCTCTCTGGGTGTTGCGAGACCGAACTCCACCTCAGGGCAGACCGGGACCCACTTAACATAATTTCCGAGATTATCGCTAAGATAACTATCACGTCTATGTCCGCCGTCATACCTGACATTCTCCCCGATCAGACATGAACTGATGCCTATTTTAATCTTCTTGCTCATACCTCAACTCATTTAGTATAGAATATATTCATGTTTTCAATAAGGAAGACTGGTGTCAGTGAAATAATATGTGGTGCGCTTATTCTATTATTATTTTGAAAGGAGCATTTCATGACAGAAAGTGCGATGCCGCAATGGCTTGAGTGGGCCCGTGAGATCCAGGCCATGGGCCAGACCGGGCTTACATACAGTCAAGCAGGCTATGATGCTCTGCGTTACAGAAGGCTGCTTGAAATTGCATCAGAAATAGTTGAAAGCCATACGGACCTTCCAAAAGAACTGGTGCTTGAGAATTTTCTTATCCAGCCGGGATATGCAACAACAAAAGTCGATGTCCGGGGAGCAGTTATCCGGAATGGGAAGGTACTTCTCGTTCAGGAACGGTCTGATCAAAAATGGTGCATGCCCGGCGGGTGGGCTGATGTAGGGGATATCCCTTCAGAGATGGTAGCACGTGAGGTACTGGAAGAGAGCGGTTTTGAGGTTGCGGTCAAAAAAGTGATCGGGGTGTATGATGCTAACCGCTCCGGCAGGCCCCTTGAATTTTATCATGCATACAAAATTATTTTTCTCTGCAAAATACAGGGCGGCGAGGCCCGTCCGAGTGATGAGACCGCTGCTGTTGATTTTTTTAGTTTCGAAGACCTCCCCCCGTTATCTATGAACCGAACAAATGAAATTCATCTACGCGAAGTTCTGGCCCACATTAATGACCCGGACCGTCCAGCTGCTTTTGATTAATATCTAAAATAGATCTGATGTACAAGAAAGTTACTGACTTAGGCAGTCTGACAAGCATCAATAGTGCAGTTTTGACGATGTTGTTTATTTCATCTGTCAATGCTCCTATTCCACAGGAACTACGATTCTTAATAATTTTCAATTATTAATGAGCTTGAAGCAGGCAGGCTTTCATTCAGAAGTTGAAGTTATCAACGATTTTAGCCATTTGCCAGGAAACAAGATAGCTTACATAAAGAGAGGATTTAGGATTCTATCTAAAATGCATGATTACACATGTTAATATGTGCCAGAATTATCGTGGGGAGTTTTGCAAGTAAAATGATAGTATAATATGCTTTATTAACTACAACAATATGAAACCTTCATGAGACTGAAAGTATTATGAACCACTCTGTCAAACTCATCCTTATTATATTTGTTGCCTTCAACTGTCTGTTTTTTGTTTTGACGGGATGTTCTAAAGATGCAGAGGATTGGACGCCACAAGTCGTGCCTTACCTTGATAATGTCCCATCGGATATTGATGGTCAAGGTAGTGCTGTATTGAAACCCTCCGAGCCAATTCCTACAAGTTCAAAGAGAGATTTTAAGTTAACTTTTACTGTAGGTAAGTCCGGCATTGTCTCAGGCGGATTCATCATGCTTCAAATTCCCCCGTGGTGGGGATGGAGCCAGCCCCAGATTACACACCCTGCAATGCCCGGCTACACGGTCGTTGAAACATCTTTTACCGATCCTGCGCTCCAAGTATATACGTTGCCGCTGAACCGTGTTGTAGTATTTTCCAGAAAGCGCGCCTTTATGCCCGGTGAGAAGATAACTTTCGGCTACGGCAACAGTGCACAGGTAGACAAGTTTGCTGAAGCAGAGGAACTATTTCAGGTTTTTGTTGATGCTGACGGCGACGGTCACTCGGCATGCATCGCAAACCCGCCTACGCTGCGCATTATAGCACGAGCACCATCCTGGCTGAATGTAACTGTACCTTCGCAGGTCTCGCCGGGTAAGCCCATCGAGGTGCGGGCCGCGCCGCTCGACGAACGCGGCAACTGGAGCAAGTTCCCTGCCGGGGAGTACACCCTCCATGTCATCCGTGACGGCCATGCCGCCAGAACATTAACTTATGGAGCGGACGGCGGTGAAAAATCAATCACTTTCAGATATGTGCCTACCGTAGAAGGCATATATTTTTTTCAGGTCGGCGGACCTTCAGGACTCCGGGGTAGGAGCAATGTAATGCTTTCTCAAGAAGGCATGCCGAAGTTGAAGCTCTTTTTTGGCGATATACATGGGCACTCCCGTATGTCGGACGGCACCGGCACACCTGAGGACTATTATAGCTACGCGCGTGAGGTGTCAGATCTGGACATAGCAGTGTTAACCGACCACGCCGACCATGGGACCATACCGATAAAAGGGAAAGTCTGGGACAGCATACAGGAGGTCGCCAATAATGCGTATGAGCCAGGACATTTCGTTACGTACCCTGGCTTCGAGTGGACCAATTGGGAATATGGGCATCGCAATGTCTACTATCGCAACAGCAGCGGCCCTGTCTTCAGGTCTATCGATTCTGAAAGCGATACGCCTCAGAAACTCTGGAACCTTCTTAAGTCACACGAAGCCATGACTATTGCCCATCATGTAGGAGGCGGACCGGTCGCCACAGACTGGAGTGTGAAGCCTGGCCCGAAGGAGTGGCTGGTGGAAATAAGCTCGATTCATGGTACATCGGAATATTACGGAGGTGAAGCCAGCATCTATCGTCCTATTAAAGGGGCATTTGTAAGGGATGCCCTGTTGCGTGGCTACAGGTTGGGGATCATCGGTTCGGGCGATACACATGACGGGCATCCAGGACAGCGCACCACAGGCGCCCGTGTAAGCGGTTTGCTCGCTGTCTACAGCCTGGAACTGACGAGGGAAGCGGTGTGGGAAGCCTTCCAGCAGAGGCATGTATATGCTACAAGCGGCCCGAAGATCATTCTGAACTTCAGTGTAGCAGATTCCCCAATGGGCTCTGAAGTCAAGTGGTCAGCCTCAAGGGGGCCTGTCCCGCTGTCTATAAGGGTCATAGGTTGTGATGAGATTACATCTGTTGAAATTATTAGAAACGGTGAAAAGATGTTTGATGAAAAAGCAGAGGGAGTTTTCGTCAATTATCTGCTGAAGGATACTCAGATGAAGCCCGGAACATCATGGTATTACGCCCGGATTCTTCAAAAGGATGGCAATATGGCATGGTCTAGCCCGGTATGGGTTACTGTGCAATGATGGATTATTAAGATCTTGCTTATGCACGTTCTTTTTTTATATGTTCATTCCATAATCAATAATTTTGAGGCTAACAGAATTCACGTTTTATTTGAGTTATTGGTAACCTCCGAACTGTTCTCATTCTGAAGATATCGTGATGTAAGGAACAGTTCTGACTGTCTCCCAATAGGCGTTGAGCTTTTAAATTCTCCAAATAATTATTTGGCAATTGTCGATATTTTCCATTTCTTTCATTCTAATGTACAGCCTTCTCTGGCATATTAAAATGGCTCTGATAATATGTGAGTGAATGAAATAGTATATTAATTATAGATGGAGGGATAATATTAAAACCTTTCATCTCCCCGTAGGCAGTCGGGTCCCCTCCTGACTGCCTTCCTCTTTTGTTGATACCTTACAGAAGTCTTCAATTGTAAACTCACGACCAAAATATCGTCTTTCTTTTTTCCCTCCCCATCATAGCCCATATTTGATATTCAATCCTTCAATGACTTTATCCCAGTAACTGTTCTATGCTATATACTTAACAATCATGAGCGTTAAGGAATATAACAGCAAAATCCTCATCCTCTTTGCCCATCCCGCTCTCCAGAAATCACGGGTCAACAGGCGGCTGATTGAATATGTCAGGGACATCGATGGTGTCACCTTTCATGACCTGTACGAGGAATACCCTGACTTCCATATCAATATCAAACACGAGCAGAAACTTCTGGTAGAGAATGACATTATAGTATTTCATCACCCGATCTTCTGGTTCAGTGTACCCGCCTTACTAAAGGAATGGATGGACCTCGTACTCGAGCACGGGTGGGCATACGGCAGAGGGGGGAGGGCTCTGAAGGGGAAAAAACTGTTCAGTGTAATCTCGACCGGTGCCAGGGAATCTCTCTACCGGAGAGATAGTTACAACAGGCATACCATAGGTGAGTTTCTTGCCCCGATTAACCAGACCGCTTATGTGTGCGGGATGAAATATCTTCCGCCATTTGTTGTTCACGGCACACATACGATTACAAAAGAAGAGACTGCTGCACAGGGTGAAAACTACAGGAAAATAATAACAGCGCTGCGGGACGGAAAGATTGATTTTGAGGCAGCAAACGAATTCCCGAGACTTAATCTGGACACAGATAAAATAATTATGAAATAGGTGAAAATCATATGCATGGCGAAGGTTTCTTTTTTCAGGCATTTGTCTATCTTGCCGCAGCAGTAATCTCCGTGCCTTTGGCAAAACGGTTTGGACTCGGATCGGTCCTCGGCTACCTGATTGCCGGTTTCGTGATAGGACCATTCGGCCTGGGCCTGGTCGGCGAGGAAGGTCAGGATGTCATGCACTTTGCCGAGTTCGGTGTTGTTATGATGCTTTTTTTGATCGGGCTGGAACTCCGGCCGTCCCTTCTATGGCGTCTTAGAAATCCGATCATCGGCATGGGCGGATTGCAGGTAGTATTGACGACTGCGGTGATTACATCAATGGGGACTCTTCTGGGACTTTCCTTTCAGGTCTCTCTTGCAGTCGGGATGACGCTGTCGCTCTCATCAACCGCTATCGTGCTGCAGACCCTGAACGAAAAGGGCCTGATGAAAACCGATGCGGGGCAGAGCTCATTTTCAGTGCTCCTCTTTCAGGACATCGCCGTAATACCCATGCTTGCTGCAATGCCTCTTCTTGCAATCAAAACAGTCAGTACCGCCGGCAAAACTCAATCAGCCCACAGCACCGTATGGGTAGAAGGCCTGCCGGGCTGGGGGCAGGCCCTTGTAGTCGTTGGCGTAATAACCGCAATTATTGTCGGCGGCCTGTTTCTGATCCGGCCGGTTTTCCGGGCAGTTGCCAGGACACGTCTGAGGGAGCTCTTCACAGCAGCATCATTACTTCTCATAATCGGCATTGCCCTGCTAATGTCAAAGGTAGGGTTGAGTCCGGCCCTCGGAACATTTGTCGCAGGCGTTGTGCTCGCAAACAGCGAATACCGCCATGAACTTGAAAGTGATATTGAACCGTTCAAGGGGCTCCTCCTTGGCCTCTTTTTTATTGCCGTAGGCGCCTCAATTGATTTTGGTTTGATTTCATCGAATCCAGGACTTATCGGTAAGCTCGTGGGCGGCCTTATATTTGTTAAGCTCGCTGTCCTCCTTATACTGGGCCGGGCATTTAAAATGGGCGCAGACCAGAATATCCTCTTTGCATTATCTCTTGCACAGGGAGGGGAGTTTGCCTTCGTGCTTTTCTCCTTTGCTGTACAGAGCGGTGTAATCAGTAATGAAATTGCAAATCCTCTCATTGGTGCGGTTGCCATCTCAATGGCCCTTGCACCGCTTCTGCTGATAATTAATGAGAAGCTCCTGGAGCCGCGCTTTGGTACAAAGGATAAAGAGACTGGGAAAGCAGACAGTATTAATGAGGAGAACCCGGCGATCATAGCGGGATTCGGAAATTTCGGCAGTATAATCGGACGACTGCTCAGGGCGAACGGGGTCAGCATTACCGTGCTTGAACATGACTCGGATAAGGTTGAGCTGATGCGCAAACTGGGCCTTAAGGTATTTTATGGTGACGCCTCCCGCCATGACCTTCTCCAGGCCGCGGGCGCGGAAAATGCAAAAGTCCTGATCCTTGCGATAAACGACCATGAAAAGGTCCTGGAAATTGTGCGTTTGGTGCAAAAACACTTCTCCCATTTAT
>JBDLIC010000090.1:0-15058 GCA_039715075.1 Nitrospirota bacterium | reverse complement strand
TCAAGAATAAAAACACAATCAGAATGATAATGAGCGGCCCTGAATCTCATTGCTTCATGAATATAGTCTGACTCAAGCGGAAATGTGTGCATATGAATATTCCCGTTCCCGATATTTTCCTGAATTATTACTTTATATTCCATAATTTCCTCTGTCTGTATTTTTATCGACAAAAACCATGAAATTCTTTAGTTTAAGATAAAAGCCCTTCTCGGTCACTGCAACTATTCCATAACTAATTGATTTAACGGAGTTATTAGGAGGATATTTAAAATGAGGCAAACAAAAAAGCTGCTATTGAAAACAATTATGAATGGACAGTACAATTAAAACTAACTGCGTAGTTCAGCGTTAAGGTTTTCTTTAAGACGAAGTCTTATAGAAGAATGCAGATTATCAACTTCTTCATCTGTCAATGTTCTTCCCGGAGAACGAAATCGGATCGAAAAGGCAAGACTCTTTTTATCCGGCGGTATAGGTTTCCCCTTATAAATATCAAAGAGGTTTACAGACTCAATAATGTCGGATTCAACATCGAGTATCTCTTTTCTGACAGCAGCCGAAGTAATGTCGTCACGAACGACTAATGCAACATCCCTTTCAACATACGGGTATTTTGGCAATGCGGCATAAGTTATTTTATTTGAGGTTAGATCCATGATCTTTTTAATGTCATATATTTCCGCAACCGCAATATTACTTTTAATGTCAAAGGTCTCTGCAGTACCTGGGTGAAGTATACCTATGGACCCAACCTTTTTCTCGTTAACAATAATAGAGCTTGATTTACCGGGATGCAGATAGGGTTCTGAATCACCATCCACAACAAAGGATACCCCCTTAATCCTTAAATCCTGAAAAATGTTTTCAATCACTCCCTTCAGATCGTAAAAGCAGTCATGATTGTTATGCCATATTGATGCGGTGTTTTCCTTATGAAAGACAGCGGTCAGCTGGGTAACTTCATGAGGAAGTTTTTCTTTGCTGGATAAAAAGACCCTCGATATTTCAAACAGGCGCAGCATTTTTTCGCCGCGGTTAAGGTTAAGGCTCACATTGTTTAAAAGGGCAGGAATGAGAGTAGTCCTCATTGCCGACTCTTCTTGCCTCAGCGGATTTTTTATGTATATGAGGTCTCTTCTCCTGTCATCCTGTCCCAAATTCAGTTGATCCAGTATATCGGGACTCAGGAAGCTGAAATTAATCGCCTCTGAAAATCCGGATTTCACCATGGAGTCCTTTAAACTTTTAATAAGCTTCTGAGTCCTGTGTTCAGAGGCAGCACTCATCTGCATTACCGGCAGAGTAGAGGGAATCCTGTCATATCCGTAAAGCCGGGCCACTTCCTCAATAATATCAATGTCCCTTTCAGCGTCATTCCTGAAGCTTGGAGGAATAGCGACTATCCCCTGCCCTTTCCGTTTGACAACAAAACCAAGGCCCCTTAATGTTTTTTCAATAAACGATTTTTCTATGTCAACTCCAATCAGTGAATTGATCTTTTCAAATGAAACAGAAATTTCCTTTGGCATTATCTTTCCAGGATACTCATCCGTAATGCCGGATATTTCGCCGCCTGCAATTTCCTTAATCATCTGGGCAGCCTTGTTAAGCGCGAGCGTTACCGCATCAATATCAACCCCTCTTTCAAACCTGTATGATGATTCTGTTGAAAGGTTGAGAGACTTGGATGTTCTCCTGACTGAGGAAGGCATAAAATAAGCGCTTTCAAGTAGTATATTATTTGTTGATTCAGATACCTCTGTACTCCGGCCTCCCATGACCCCTGCTATTGCAACAGGCTTTTCAGAATCCCATATAAGCAGCATGTCATTTGAAAGTTTTCTTTTTTCTTCATCCAGTGTCACGAACTCTTTTTTATTGCCTGCTGATTTAACTATAATATTACCTCCACGCAGTTTATCCAGGTCAAAGGCATGCATGGGATGTCCGAGTTCAAGGAGAATATAATTTGTAATATCTACAATATTGGAAGTTGTGCGAAAACCGCATGACTCCAGGCGTTTAACAAGCCATGAAGGTGAAGGCCCGGGCTTAACTCCTGATACAGTTCTAGAGGAATATCGAAAGCACAGATCCGGATCTTCAATCTTTACTGCAGGACCGTCGCCTTTTCCGCTGGCTATTTCAACTGTGACATCCTTAAAGGGAAGATCAAGGATTGCTGCAATCTCCCGTGCAATCCCCCTGATGCTCAGGCAGTCCGGCCTGTTGGGGGTAACCCCGATATCGAAAATAATGTCATCCTCGTATTCCTCAATCGCCTCAACTTCGAACCCTGCCATCGTAAGTGTATGGGCCAGTTCTTCGTGTGGAAGATCAAAGTCTACAAATTCTTTTAACCAGTTGTATGATGCTTTCATAGTTTATTTTCTTTTTCAGTTATTTCCCCTCTTTGGCAAAGAGGGGTTAGGGGAGATTTTCTGAATAAAAAACTCAATTAAAAAATCCCCCTTAGTCCCCCTTTGCTAAAGGGGGAAATATCACTCAAAATTGCTCTAAAAATCTTTTATCGTTTTCAGGAAATAATCTGATATCGTCTATCCCGTACTTCAGCATGGCAACACGTTCTATTCCCATGCCGAATGCAAAACCTGTATATTGATCGGGATCATAGCCTGCCTTTTCATATACAGCCGGATTGATCATGCCGGCACCGAGAATTTCTATCCATCCGGTTCCTGAACATACATTGCATCCCTTGCCCTTGCAGATAACGCAGGATATATCAATCTCAGCGCTCGGCTCGGTAAAGGGGAAAAAGCTCGGCCTTAACCTTATAGATGTGTCCGGCCCGAATACTCTTTGAATAAATAATCCAAGTACCCCTTTAAGGTCGCTCATCCGTATATTTTTATCCACCATAAACCCTTCAAGCTGATGGAACATGGGGATATGGCTGACATCTGCGTCGCACCTGTAAACTTTGCCCGGCGCAATTACCCTGAGAGGCGGGGTGTTCTTTTCCATGACCCTGACCTGAACAGGTGATGTATGTGTCCGAAGAACCACGTCATCATCTATAAAAAAAGTGTCCTGCATGTCCCGCGCAGGATGGTCTTTCGGAAAATTAAGGGCCTCAAAATTATAATAATCATCTTCAATTTCAGGTCCTTCTTCCACAACAAAACCGAGTGCAACAAATATGCTTATTATTTCATCAAGCACAAGGGTTGTTGGATGAAGGTGTCCGAATTGTGTATAACAGCCGGGAATAGTTACGTCAATGTTTTCACGTTTAAGGGATGCATCCATCTCAGAGGACTTTAATGTTTCCTCTTTTTTAGTCAGCTCTTCCTGGATGGCATTTTTACATTCATTCAGCAGCCTTCCATGTTCGCGTCTTTCTTCTTTAGGGATGGCACCAAGGGATTTTAGTTTTCCGGTAAGAACACCTTTTTTACCCAGGTATTTTACTTTCAGGTCCTGAATTTCTTTAAGGCTTCCTGCCTGATTAATTTCTTCCCGGGCTGTGCTGTTTATAGACTGGATGTCATTGAGCATTACCTTTTTTGACCATTTCTACGAGGTTGCTGAAGGCCTGCGGATCATTGTAAGCCATATCTGCAAGCGCCTTTCTGTTTAGCTGGATGTCCATGTTCTTGAGTTTGTTCATAAACTGGCTGTAAGTCATGCCCAATGCCCTCAATGCAGCATTAATTCTTATGATCCAGAGTGATCGGAACGTTCTCTTTTTCAGTCTTCTGTCTTTGTACGCATTTGATAATGCCCTGTCGACCGCCTGGGCCGCAACTTTATAAAGACGGCTCCTTGCACCGAAATAGCCCCTGGCCAGCTTAAGGACCTTTTTCCTTCTCCTGTTTGTTTTAAAACCACCTCTTGCTCTTGGCATTTATATGTACCTCCTGATATCGTCAGATTAAATTAAACATCAAATTATACAGTATATTGAAAAATATTGGAATAGTAGTATAGCAAAAAAGTTGAAAATAATGATAGTTAGCTGTATAAGAAAGTAAATACCGTTTTTTTTCGGTCATTCAATGGCTGTTTATAAAAAATGCATCATTTTTTTCAAAAAAAGCTCTATAAAAACTCTTTATCAGGAAGTTGAATAACTGGATAAATCTATATAATGAAAAAACGCTTCGGAACTTACTCCGGAGCGTTTTGAAAAGGATTAAAAGATTTTTCTTTAATTAGGAAGCATTTTCCTGACTGCATCAAGATTTGTTTTATCAACAAGTCCGCTCTTCCTGAGCAGCTTTGTCCTCTTTGATGACTTGTGTGTCAGAATATGACTCATATAAGCTTTGCTCCTTTTAAACTTTCCGGTTGCTGTCTTCTTGAAGCGTTTTGCCGCTCCTCTATGTGTTTTTAACTTCGGCATTGTATTCTCCTATTGATCTATTTATTTAATTTTCCGCTTACTGATTTGTTCTTCTTATTTACTTGGTGCCATAATCATTATCATGCGGTTGCCTTCCATCCTGGGGAACTGCTCTACATTGGCTATGTCCGCAAACTCTTCTACTATACGATCAAAGACCTTTTTACCCAGCGATTTATGGACTATCTCTCTTCCCCTGAACTGCATGGTTATTTTCAGTTTGTGTCCATATTCAAGAAACTTCCTGCCGTTTTTCATCTTAAAGAGCAGGTCATGCTCATCAATCTGGGGTCTTACCTTGACCTCCTTGAGCGTTAATGTTTTCTGCTTTATTGTATGCTTCTTCGCCTGCTGATAACGGTATTTTCCGTAGTCCATTATCTTGCAGACAGGAGGTGTGACATTTGGTGAAACTTCCACAAGATCAAGTTCCTGCTCTACAGCGAGTTTCCTTGCTGCATGAATATTAAGAATCCCAAGCTGCTCTCCTTCGCTTCCTATTAATCTTACTTCTTTTGCCCTTATCCAGCGGTTTATCCTTGGCCCTCTATTCGCAGGCTTATATGATTTTTTATTTATAACTGCCTCCTGTCGTCGATTTCTTCCTTAAGAATAGAAATAAGTTCATCAATCTTCTTTTCACCGATATTCTCACCGTTTCGTTTTCTGATATTTACTGTATTATTTTCCATTTCCTTGTCACCTATTATACACATATACGGAGTTTTTAGAATAGTGGTTTTTCGAATTTTATATCCTATTTTATCATTTCCACTATCTATTTCAGCCCTTATTCCAGCAACCTTCAATGCCTCCAGAACCTTCATGCCGTGTTCCTCATGCCTCTCAGCAATGGTTAGAATTGAAAATTGCACCGGAGAAAGCCACAAAGGAAAAGCACCCGCATAATGCTCGATAAGCACCCCGAAAAATCTTTCGAGAGAACCCATCAGGGCCCGGTGTATCATAATAGGCCTGTGATCACTACTGTCAGCACCCCTGTAATTAATATCCAGTCTTTCGGGTATATTGAAATCCACCTGTATTGTGCTGCACTGCCACTGCCTGCCCAGGGAGTCCCTGACTTTAATATCAATTTTGGGGCCGTAAAATACTCCCTCTCCAGGGTCTATTTCATATTTCAGTTCCTTGTGGTCCAGGGCTTTCTTAAGCGCACTCGTTGCCTTTTCCCAGGCTGCATCCGTACCGACATATTTATCCGGTCTTGTCGAGAGATATATATCGTACTCATCAAAACCAAAGGTCCGGAGAATAAAGATTGTAAATTCAAGGACCTTTAAAACCTCATCATCAATCTGGTCTTCCCTGCAGAATATATGCGCATCATCCTGCGTAAATCCCCTGACCCTTAAAAGGCCGTGAAGGACACCTGAACGCTCATACCTGTATACAGTGCCCAATTCAGCATATCGAATAGGCAGATCCCTGTAACTTCTCAAATGGCTCTTGAAAACAGAAACATGAAAGGGACAGTTCATCGGTTTGATTTCATAATCAAGCCCCTCAACCTCCATGGGTGAATACATGTTTTCACTGTAGAAATCAAGGTGTCCTGTTTTCTTCCATAAATCCAGTTTTGCCATATGAGGGGTATACAGGATCTGATAATCCGATTTAGAGTGTTCATCCAGCCAGAACTTCTCTATTTCCAGTCTTATCGCAGCTCCCCTCGGGTGCCACAATACAAGCCCTGCCCCAATATCCTCATTCATACTAAAGAGATCCAGTTCTCTCCCCAGTCTTCTATGGTCCCTCTTCTTTACTTCCTCGAGAAATTCGAGATGTTTTTTCAGCTGTTCCTTTTCAGGAAAAGACACCCCGTATATACGCTGAAGCATCTTATTCTTTTCATCTCCTCTCCAGTAAGCACCGGCAACAGACAGTAATTTAAACGCCCTGACCTTCCTGGCGGATTGCAGGTGCGGACCACGACAGAGGTCAACGAAATCATCCTCTTCATATATAGTAATCGATTCATCTTCCAACTCATTAATGAGTTCTATTTTATAGGTTTCATCGAGTTTCCCGAAAAGTTCGAGGGCCTCATCCTTAGAAAGCTCTTTCCTGACAAAGGGTTTCCCTTTCTTAATAATCTCCTTCATCTTCTTTTCGATTTTCGGAAGATCGTCCTCGGTTATGGAATGGGAAGAATCAATATCATAATAAAACCCTTCATCAATGGCAGGACCGATGGCAAGCTTTGCATCCGGAAAAAGCTCCTTTACAGCATGGGCCATGATATGGGAAGTACTGTGGCGGTAAACTTCCAGATACTCTTTTTCACTTTGTTGTGTTTCTATAATACTATCTCCTCCCCTTCTGGAGTCATGAGATAAAGTTCGCTGATTCATAACTCTTGACTCGTGACTCATTACTCTTTGTATGGTAGGCACGGGCGGTATCGAACCGCCGACCTCTTCCGTGTCAAGGAAGCGCTCTCCCCCTGAGCTACGCGCCTTCAAGTTCGTATAAAATAACATTTCCATATCCCTAAAAGTCAACCGGTACGCTATCCCCGATAATTATTATACTGCTATCTCTAAATTGATCTTGTCATACTTAACAACCGGAGTAGATTTTCTCTTTCCTTCCTCTATGGTTATGAATCCGACACGCTCAAGATGTTTTACATCATCAGCAACATTCTTGATGTCTCTTTTTGCGAACCGGGCAAGTTCATTTATGGAAGACGGTTTCTTTGTCTTGATAATATGCAGGAGTTCAAGCCTTTTAGGTGTCAGGGCCTTTCTGAATGCCTCAAGGCTGGTGAAATAAACACCCGTCTCTTTCTTAACCTTTTCCCCGCGCTCAAGTTTTTCCATTACTGTCCTGGTATTATTAAGAGCTTCCTCAATACTTTTTATTCCGATTTTTATTTTTTTGACCTTCATGCTTAAACCTCCTTATGTCACGTTTGAAATCCTCGAAAAGCTTATCTATTAAACTTGTATGGCTTCAGTGTTTTGCCGTAATGCCTGTGGTCTCCTTTTCCTTCAGCATTGTCATAACCGATTATTGGTATCTTATACCATGGTTAATATCCTGTCAATAAAAAAGACTTAGAAGGTTTCAGGGGTTTACTAAACTTGGCGGGGCCGTATACCCGATCCCTGTTATAGGTGAGACAGAAATTTGGAGAGTAGCAGACGCAAACTTAGATATAATCTCTATTCTTAAATACCTTAAAAGATAGTACAGAGAATGTGAAGCCCTCCTGAATTTCAGAAGGGCTTTGTAATTCAATTACAGTTTTACAACATTAACAGCTTTGGGGCCTTTAGGACCCTCTTCAATATCAAAACTGACAGAATCACCTTCAGTTAAAACCTTGAATCCATCGCCCTGAATACTTGAGTAGTGGACAAACACATCTACATTGTCTTCAGAAGTCAAAAAACCAAATCCCTTGGATTCATTAAACCATTTTACTTTTCCTTCAGCCAAAACCTGTTACCTCCTTAATAAATGATACTTAGTTTTAAAAAACCTCTATTAAAAAAAGACCACAAATAAAAGTCTTTGCGGCCTCTAACTGCATACAAAAACTCCTGAAAAATATAATGTCATCTTTCAAAACAAAAGTCAATGATTTTTTTTAATTTTTTTTTAACACAGACCTTAAAAAAAGATTAAATATTTCTTAACTGACGGGAGTCGGTGTCCCCTTTTTTGCTTTACGCAATAAAGGATTTTTCGCGCCTGAACTCCTGAACTTGCCATAGTACATATTCTGCAGATTATTACCATGCATAAAAAACAATCTTCTTTCAAAAACAAGCCCGGTCATCATGAAAATTGCGGCTAAAATGCTCAGAAAAGAATTCAGCTGCATTATGACGTTTGAAAGAGTTACAGCCCAGAATATGAGCGGCAGTAAGAATGTTACAGCAATTATTAATTTTTTTGCATTTACATTATCACTATCTGACATGGGATGATAATATTCTTTTGTATTATAATGGTCATAGGATGTGCCCATATCCATCAATTTAATATCAGGGTCATTGATTCCAACTGCATTTTTTATATTTACTGATACATACACATTAGAGTTAAACCTGTATGTGAGGACCTTCATTAATAAAGATATTGAACCAAGACCGAGGAGCACCCTGTTAATACTGTTTATTATTGATGCATCCAGGCTGGTATAATGTGCAATCGCAAAATTCACCGCAAAGCCCGAAGTCAGCCCAAAAAGAAGGAAGTTAACAGGAGTAAATGTATTAGACCACTCTCTTATGAACCTGACAGATGCATAAACCATTGACGAAGAAATATAAAAACCAATGTTTGCAAGTATGCCCAGCCCCCCCGCTATGATACGCAGGTTAGCGGATGCACCATAGTAATAGAGCACCAGGTAGATAAAGGCGAATACTACTGAAAGCGACAGGGTAATTACCTCTCTCGAAAGCCAGGAATTTTTGAACATGAGTGCAGCCCTCCACCCTCTCTGGGGGTTTCCAAGGTGCGAAGTGCTCGTAATAATGCCGGCAATCTGAAACAACATGGATATTATTACACCTGTCAGCACATACCCCAGAGGAATACCTGTATTATAGAAAAGGGCGTCCAGAGCAACAATCAGAATAAAAATACCCTGCCCTGCTCCTGCCAGAACAGTTAGTAATACCAGAGACAATTCCGGGTGCATAATTTACCTCCATTTTTTTAGTCTTAAGCTATCAGCTTTTTTTTATTCGTTGTTATTTAATAAAGGGCCAGGCAGCGCCTCGCCCCTACATTTTCTTATGGTACTGCGATGTCTTCGGCTATTATTTCTGCGTAGGAAGATACTTTCTTCTCTGTGGCGACGATTACATGCTTTCTTGCGAGTATTTCGTCTTCATCAATCCGCATCTTCACTTTTTGTTTGGGTAAATAGTGGTTTGACGGACTTGTGCCGACTTCCGGCATTAGTTTGTAGCCATTTGCTTCACGTATTTTTATGGCTGCCTCACTTTCAGGATCATTAATATTGCCGAAAGTTCTTGCACTTGTCGGGCATGCAAGCACACATGCCGGCTTGCGTTCTTCTTCAGGAAGGTTTTCATTATATATGCGGTCAACACATAGAGTGCATTTCTTCATCACCCCATCATAATCATCGAATTCACGGGCTCCATATGGACATGCCCAGGAACAGTACTTGCACCCGATGCATTCATCATAATTCACAAGGACTATGCCGTCTTCTTCGCGCTTGTACGTTGCAGAAGTCGGGCAGACTTTCACACATGCTGCATCCTTGCAATGCATGCAGGACTTCGGAAGATACAGTATTTCCGTATTGGGATATTTTCCTATCTCATATGTCTGCACACGGTTAAACCATACGCCATGAGGGTTCTTGCCGTATGGCTCATGGTCTGTCAGGGGGCCGAACGTTCCGCCCGTATTCCATGACTTGCAGTTTGTTGCGCATGCATGGCATCCCACGCATTTATTCAGATCTATTACAAGAGCCATTCTTATATTCATTAGTTACCTCCTATGTTAAAAATCCTTATTCGTTATCGGTTTCTTTGTCCGTCATTCCCGATTAAGGATTTCGGGAATGACAAAATTGAAAAATGGCATTTATACACAGGTACTAGTCAACAATTAACGAATAACTTTTTCCTCAATCCCGCATAAATTCATATCTTAATATCTCCGGACGCTTTTCCATATGCGGTAACGGTTTAAGCGGTTTAAATTCCGGCCAGTGGCCGCTTTCCTTTGATTTTGATATTCTTACCCTCAGGTCAAACCATGCGGCCTGTCCGCTTATTGGGTCGCTGTTTGATATTTTGGTCCCGTCATCGTGATTAAGTTCTTCTGCTATCAGATGGTTAAGCAGAAAACCTTTGCGTGCTTCATCAGCCCGTTCATCAAGGTTCCAGGCACCGGCCATTTTACCCATGCCGTTCCATGTCCATACTGTATCAACTTCCACGGCATTAGATAGTTTTAGCTGCACCCTTATCTTGCTCGTCGGTGATTCAACCCATACCCAGTCAAGGTCCTTGATCTTTATCTTTTCAGCAGAGATTGGGTTCATGTACAAAAAGTTCTGGCCCATTATCTGCCTGAGCCATGCGTTCTGGCTGTCCCATGAATGATACATGGGCATTGGACGTTGTGTGATCGCGTAGAAGGGATACTTCTTTTTATCGATCTTCTGATGTTCAATCGGTTCATACCAGAACGGCAGGGGATCGAAATATTTCTGTATCCGTTTACGCTGTATTTCCGTTACAGGTTTTCGCCCCTTCCTTAACCCTTTAGCAGAAAGACGGAATCTCTGGAGAGGCTCTGAGTAGAAGTGCATAATAATAGGTTCATTGTCACGCTTATATTTGACGCCCATTGCCCAGTTCAGATACCCCTGATTAATGTTCCGGTTGTATTTGATGGTATCTTCAAGTTCGATCTCAAAGAAGGATTTGTTTTTCTTGTAAGCTTCCCACTGGTTCGGGTTCGGTTTTCCGACTAAATGGTCTGTTCCATCCTTCCCCCTCCAGCCGGCAAGGAACCCTACTCCCGCACCAGGGGCCGGCTCCCAGTTTGTGACGAATTCCTCGTATGTATTGTAGAGAGGCTTTCCATCGTTATCACAGAAACCCTGCAGTCCTATCCTGTTTGCAAGGTCTATTAATGTCTGCTGGAAAGGACGGCAGTCTCCTTTGGGTTTAAGGATTGGATATCTTATGGCATCAGCCGGTTTATCATATTCGCATATCGGTCTGTCGAGCATGGAAATAACATCATGCCTTTCAAGGTATGTTGTATCAGGCAGGACAAGATCTGCAAAGGCAACCGTCTCGCTGTAGAAGGCATCACTTACTATAATAAAAGGTATCTTGTGCTCACCTTTGTCGTCCTTTGCCTTCAGCATTTCGATGACTCCACTCGTGTTCATCGTCGAGTTCCAGCTCATGTTTGCCATAAACAGGATAAGCGTATCGATATAGTACGGATCTCCCTTGTATGCATTTGTAATGACATTCTGCATCATACCGTGCGCAGTGAGTGGGAATTCCCAGCTGAATGCCTTGTCAATGCGGACAGGTTTTCCTTCATCATCAATCATCAGGTGTTCCGGCATTGAGGGGAAACCGAGTTCCGGTGCCGGCAGCGGGGTGTCGGTCTTTATTTTGTCAGGAGAGTTTATCGGTTTTGGACACGGCGGAACAGGACGAGGGAACGGAGGTTTATACCGGAAGCCTCCCGGTCTGTCTATAATGCCGAGCAGCATCATAAATATCGAAAGCGCCCTGCCGGTCTGGAATCCGTTTGAATGTGCGGCTATCCCGCGCATTGCATGAACTGATACAGGATTTCCGGTTGTGGTCTTGTGTTCATTTCCCCATGCATCAGTCCAGGGAATCGGGAGTGATATGGTCTCATCCCTTGCTGTGATGCCGATCTCCAGAGCAATACGTTCAATCGTTTCCGAAGGTATACCGCATATCGCAGCAGCTTTTTCAGGGGTGTAATCTTCCATTACCCTTTCTATCATGAGCTGCATGCCGGTTTTGACTGTCTTGCCTTCAGGTCCCTCAAATGTACCCACGAGTGCAGGCTTGATACCTTTAATATGCGCCTCTTTTATTGATTTTGAGTTCTGGTCCCACACAGTGAACTGTGTGTCCTCCATATCCCGTTCTTCTATTAAATGGGGCATTCCCTCATTCTCATCTCCTTCGTCTACCTGAATGAGATATGAGGCGTTCGTATGAGAGATCAGGAATTCCCTGTCATACAATCCATTCTTCAGAAGCACCTGTATCAATGCAAGAATCAAGGCACCGTCAGTACCCGGTTTTACGGGAAGCCACTCATCAGCCACTGCCCCGTAACCCGATCGGACAGGATTTATCACCACAAGTTTACCGCCGCTTTCCCTTAACTTTGAGATACCGCGTTTCAGTGGATTTGAATCATGGTCTTCAGCAACACCGAAAAGAAGCATGTATTTATTCCTTTCAAAGTCAGTTCCCCCGAATTCCCAGCAGGTACCGCCCATTGAATAGATCATGCTTGAGGCCATATTGACAGAACAAAACCCTCCATGTGCCGCAAAGTTCGGTGTTCCAAATTGCTTTGCCCAGTAAGAGGTAAGTGCCTGCATCTGGTCCCTTCCTGTGAAAAAGGCAAGTTTTTTGGGATCTGTGGACCGTATTTTTTTGAGACGTTTCTCCATAATGTCCATCGCCTCATCCCAGGATATCTCATTAAATTCAGCTTCGCCCCGGTCTGCGTCTTTTTTTCTTAATAAGGGTTTTGTTATCCTTGCAGGACTGAACTGTTTCATTACACCGGATGAACCCTTTGCACAGATCACTCCATGGTTCGTCGGATGGTCCGGGTTGCCCTGTATATAGCGGATCTTACCGTTTTTCAGATGGACTTTTATTCCACAACGGCATGCACACATGTAGCATGTTGTGTAATGAATATCTTCATCCGGACCGAGCAGATGCCCGTCTTTTTCTCTGTTAATTGCTGTCATAATTAAGATTTACTCCTTTTATTGTGAATGAGAATATTATTTAAATTTTAGTGAAAAAAGGACAATTAGTTTAAATGATAAATCATCAATTTGTAAAGTTAATAAATATGGCTTGCTTATGAAGATGCCGGATGGAGGTAATTCATTCTTTTTTGCCGGGCGGAAATGCTTTAGATGCGGAATCTTGAGAGTTCTGCTCAGAGAGAGAACATAGAGTATTTATTAGTTAGCAGCTTGTTTCTTACCAAAGCAGATTCAGAGCATCATTTACTGTATCAATGCTGACAGGCGAGGTTAACGACGAGACTTACTTCCAAGTACTTCTTTTAAGGATACAATACCCTTGCATAGTTTAATATTATTGATCATGACAGGGGTTTGCTGCAGGTATTTAATAAGGTCCTTGACCTCTCCGCCGGTTATAAAAAATGCCCTGCCCCCATATGGAATCCCTCTCCGTTTTATACGGGGAAGCCTTATATATCCATAGGCACGCGTGGCTATATAACCTGTTGTGTAGTTAGGGTCATCAGATATACATAGCTCTCCCAGGACCATTCGGTACCTGTGGACCTTGCTTGCCAGGATAAGGGCCTCCTTTACAGTATTATTATTCAGACCAAGTCTTCCAAGCTTTTTCGAAAGGTCAGATGCAGTTTTTTTTATTATTCCCATCCTTGTCACCCTTACTCCGCGAAGAAGATCCGGCTCGAGTCTAACACCCTCAATATCCATCAGCATTGCCCCCCTCATCGAAATACCGACTTCAAGAGCCCTGAACGCTTCTTCAACTGCCCTCTCCTTTATCCCAACTGAAGTAAGAATTTTAAGGGCAGCTTTCTGGGCTGATTCCGCGTTCCTGTTATTTAAGGTGCAGAGAGGGAGTGAAGATATTTTCTTCGGCGTTTCATTCAGCTCTTCAATAGTCAGCCTTATTTTGTCAGCCCTGCCCCTGTCATGATTAATTGCCCTTTGCGAATATTCTTTAACCATATTTGAAACATCTTTTTTCTCATAAATGCCCTCGGCTCCCGATATATGGGTGCCCTTTTTTGCTGACCTCATCCTTATGCTGTAGTACAAACGTTTTGACATCAGATTTCAAGCCCCATATCTCTTATCATCTGCAGGTCCTCTTCCGGGCGCCGGCCTTGTGTTGTCAGATAGTTGCCTATTAAAAGCCCGTCAGCGCCTGACAGGAATATTTGTGAGTTAAGATCTCTTAATGTCATGGGCCTTCCTCCGCAGACCCTGATCTCTTTGTCCGGAAGGAGCAGTCTGAAAATAGCGATAATTTTCAGCGCTTCCAAAGGATTCAGGAGGTTTTTTGAATCTAAGGGAGTACCTTTTACCGGCGTTAAAAAATTAATCGGAACTGAATCAACACCCAATTCTTTAAGGGCAAATGCCATATCAATGCGGTCATCCCATGACTCGCCAAGTCCGAAGATGCCTCCGCTGCATATTGACAGGCCAAGTGATTTTGAAGCCTCGATTGTTCTGATTTTATCCCGGTATGTATGCGTTGAACATATCTCGCTGAAAAATGCCTCTGATGTTTCAAGGTTATGGTGATATCTGTTGAGGCCGGAATCCTTCAGTTGTCTCAATTCTTCAATATCAAGCATGCCGAGCGTTGCGCATGGAAGTAACCCCATTTTTCTTATTTCGTAAATATGCTTACAAATAGTGTCCAGTTCATTTTTTAATGGTTTTCTTCCGCTCGTAACAACACAGAACCTTTTGGCCCCATATTTTTTTGCAGATTTTGCAGCACCAAGTATTTCATCCCTGTTTAACAGTGAATAGGTTTTAGTGTCAGTTTTTCCTTTGCTATGAGCAGACTGGGCACAGAAAGAACAGTCCTCCGGGCATGATCCGGACTTTGCATTTATTATCGAGCACAAATCAACTGTATTACCTTTAAATTTGTTTCTTATTTTGTTTGCCAGTAAAAAAAGATCATATAATTCAATCCCTTTTTTCTCCGACATTAAACGGGCGGAGTCTCTGTCAATGCCATAAGTGAACATAGCAGATTCTGTATCAGTGCTGAGCATCTGATATTATCCACCCGTAAAGAACGTATTGTCAATGATTAATGCAGAAATCAGAACGTATCATAAAGAGAAGAGATAAAACTTGAGAAGTCAGATATGATTTAT
>JBDLIC010000089.1:0-15143 GCA_039715075.1 Nitrospirota bacterium | reverse complement strand
GGGCCAGGTCGGCGATACAGGGACCATTAAGAATGATGATCTGAAAATAGATATCGTGAATTCAAAAAAGATCACTGATCTCCCGGTACATATGGGCAAAGTCAAAAAGGGACTGATCAGAAAAGGTATGGCCGTCCATGTGTCGGTAGATACTGACAGGAGAAAATCAATAGTGCGGAACCATACGGCTACACACCTGCTTCAGTCAGCATTAAAGGCTGTTCTGGGAGACCACGTCAAGCAGTCGGGTTCTCATGTGGCACCCGACAGGTTAAGATTTGACTTTACCCATTTCTTTGCGATGGATGACAGGGAGCTAAGCGAAGTTGAGAGTATTGTAAATGAGAAAATAATCGAGAACATCCCTGTTGATGTTGCGGAGACATCTCTGGATGATGCTGTTTCCAGAGGGGTGACTGCTCTCTTCGGTGAGAAATATGGAGAGCGGGTCAGGGTCGTAAAGGCAGGGGATTTTTCTGCCGAGCTATGCGGGGGAACACACTGTCATGCAACGGGAGAAATCGGGCCGTTCAAGATAATATCCGAAGGAAGCGTAGCTGCCGGGACAAGGAGGATCGAGGCTATTACCGGTTTTCCGGTATTCGAATTTATCAGGGCAAGGGAAGAGGAGTTGAAAAGGGCGGCAGGCCTTCTGAAAGTAAGCGAGCTTATGGTTTCAGAAAAGGTGGAGAAGCTTGTTAATGACCTTAAGCAGCATGAAAAAGAGTCTGAAAAAATGAAACAAAAGGCAGTAACCGGAAATGTGGATTCAATTCTGGAACAGGCTGCGGAAGTCAATAGCTTCAAGGTCCTTGCACACCGGGCTGACGGGCTGGACATGAAATCGTTAAGGGGTCTTGCGGACAGGTTAAAAGACAGGCTTGGGTCAGGTATCATCGTACTCGGATCTTCAGCCAATGGCCAGGCTTTCTATGTCTCCGCAGTAACAAAGGACCTTCTCACGGATTTTAATGCCGGTGAAATACTCAAAGCAGTAACCGGCGGGAAGGGCGGCGGACGGCCGGACATGGCGCAGGGCGGAACAAAAGACCCGTCAGGGCTTGATAAGGCGATATCATCAGTGATTGATATTGTCCGAAAACAAGCAGGAGACAACAATTAACAATTACGAATTAAAGGAAGGGGGTTATCATGACTATAAATGATATGTTTCACAAGGCATTGATGGCCGGTCTGGGTGTGCCGGAAAAATTGAAGGACCTTATTGACGACCTGGTAAAAAAGGGGGAGCTGAGTGAATCCCAGGGTGCCAAGCTAGTGAAGGAGTGTACTGAAAAAGCGGCAAAGTCCGGAGAAGATATAAGTAAGAGCATTGCGGACCTTATAAAAATGACGATGGAAAAGATGAATATACCTTCAAGAGATGAAGTGGAAGAACTTAATAGAAAGGTGAAATCCCTTTCTTTAAAAATTAGAAAACTTGAAGGAAAATCAAAGTCTGATAATGAATAATATTAATTTTGAGTGTCTGTGCATTTTGTCATGCCCGAAGTCTTTAATCGGGCATCCAGAAGTATTGAAAAGACTGGATTCCCGCTCAACAGACTGCGGGAATGACGACTTATTGGAATAATAGCTTTATAAAAAAACAGAATGGCTATTACACGCTTCTTAAAATACTGGCATACATATAGAAATATCAGCCGTATCAGGCAGATCGTCAATATATTCCTCAAGCACGGTTTCGGCCAGTTCATTGAGTTGTTAAATCTCCACCGTTTTATCCCCCTCAGAAAAAGGCTGAAATTATTTTCACGCTGGGAAGAGACAGAAAGACATACTGTCGCGGAACGTTTAAGGATGGCATTCAGTGATCTCGGGCCGTCTTTTATTAAACTTGCCCAGATGCTGTCTTCAAGACCGGACCTGATAACCCCCGAATATGCTGATGAATTCAAAAAGCTTCAGGATAAAGTCCCTCCCTTTTCCCCGGAAAAGGCAAGAAAGATAATTGAATCTGAAATTAAATCTCCGCTGGATGAAATCTTTTCCAAATTCGAGACTGCTCCTGTAGCGGCTGCATCGATTGCACAGGTCCATAAAGCAACGCTGAAGTCAGGCGAGAAGGTCATTATCAAGGTCCAGAGGCCTGATATCCGCATAATAATTGAGACGGACATATCCATCCTTGGCGCAATCGCGCGGCTTATGCTGAAGTACATCCCTGAAAGCAAGTTGTTTGATCCCGAGGGGATCGTTAACGAATTTTCCCGCATAGTGAAGAGGGAGCTGGATTTTATTGCGGAGGCAAAAAATGCCCAGCGCTTTAAAAGGAATTTTGCTGAAAATGAATTTATTCATATACCCTTTGTGTACAACGATTATTTATCATCAAAGATCATTGTCATGGAAAGAATTGAAGGTGTGCGGATTGATGATATCAAGGGGATCGAATCTTTCGGAGCAGACAGGCGTGAACTTGCGATGAGGGGGGTGGATGCCTATTTTAAAATGATATTTGAAGACGGTTTTTTTCATGCGGACCCTCACCCGGGTAATATTTTTGTTATGCAGGACGGCAGGATAGGACTCATGGACTTCGGGATAGTAGGCTGGCTTACTCCCGATATGATAGACAACCTTGCCAGGGCCTTCCTGGCGATCCTGAACAGGAACTTTGACCAGCTCGTTGAGCTCTATATTGAACTTGGACTGATCGCTGATGAGATCGATGTTGAATCATTTAGAAAAGAGTTCCGGTCCGACCTTATGTATCTGCTGGAACCTCTATATGACATGAATATCTCGGAGGTTAATTTCCCCGAATATCTTGAAGCAATGACACTCCTTGTGGTGAAACACGGTATCAAGGTGCCTTCAGACCTGCTGCTGGTGAACAAGACCATTCTGATAGTAGATAACCTTGGCAGGCTGCTTGATCCTGAATTTAACCTTATCAAGGCAGCAGAGCCTTATGCAGCTGAGATGGTGAAGAGGCGCGTAAGTCCCCAGAGGATTTTTAACAGGACGAAGGAGAACCTCACGGATATGGGCGATCTGCTGATTGATACACCAAAGCAGTTGAACAGGCTTCTTAGAAAGACACTGAGAGATGAACTAAGCTTTAAAATGAATCCGATCGGTATGGACAGATTGATTCAGGATATCGACCGTTCAAGCAACCGGCTTGCCTTCAGTATAGTCGTGGCAGCTACAATAGTAGGATCATCAATGCTTGTTCAGTCCGATATCGGCGGTAAAATATTTGGTTTGTCGACCGTGGGAGTAGTCGGGTTTATAGTGGCCTTTTTTCTCGGACTGAGGCTCCTTATATCTATTATAAGATCAGGACGATTATAGACAACAGTTATAACATATAACGCATAACAGGAGGAAACAATGACAATAGATGAACTTAAACAGTTCTGCAGCCGGGAATTTGAGAATATTGATAGAATTGCAGAAGAGCTTTTTACTGTCTACAAGCCTGATAAAACGGATTATACCATGGCAGAGCAGGCTGCAGTAGCAGCCCTTGTAATGAACGTATACAGCGGTGTCGAAATTATCCTGAAGGAGATGCTGATATTCGACAAGTTAGATGTTCATGATTCTCCCGAGTGGCATGAGAAGGTACTCAAAAAGTCAGGAGAGATAGGGATACTCCCTCCGGAGCTTTTCCAGATACTGTCCAGGTATCTTTCATTCCGGAACTTTTTTATCTACTCGTATGTCTTCAATATCAAATGGGAAGACCTGAGGGCCCTTGTTGATCCTCTCAGAGGTGTGATTGATAATCTGAAATCTGAAGTTAATGAATACCTGCTCACAATTTAGGATCAAACCTTTCAAGTATTTAAAGATACAACTTATTTCAGAATACCGCTGGCTGATTTACGTTCCAACAGATGAACACGATTCTATTCAACATATTGATTTTCATTGATAATAGATCGATAATGGGATAATAAGCTTATTATTACAGAAACAGTTATTGACAAACAGGGAATATGCAAAAAAAGATTAAAAAATACTTTCTTCTCATCGCATTGCTGTCAGTTGGGGTCATCTCCGTCCTGTCATTTCTTTTATATCATGCTTATAATGAAGCGATAATGCTGGTAAAAGAGCAGTTTAATGAACAGCAGATGCTTGTTGCCAGGCAGACAGCGCTCCGCATGGAAGGAAATATCAGACTTCTGGCAAGAGAACTCGAATTGCTCTCGGAAACGCCGGACATAAAGAAGTTTAACCTCCCGGAAGCACGAAAAATATTGAATAAGACATTTGATTATGTGAAAGGTTTTTTTGTGAATGACATAGGGCTTATTGATTCTGAGGGAATAGTAAGGCTTCCCTTAAAAGCCTCGCAGCTTACAGGAAAAGACTTCTCTTACAGGAAATACTTTAAAGAAGCCCAAAAACTGAAGACCTCTCTCCCCGCATACGAATTTATTACATTCAGGGGAGTTGAAAAGGGGATGAAGGGTATTGTCGTAGCAATGCCGATTTTTAAAGAGAATAGTGAGTTTGGAGGGGTAATCCTGTTTACCCTGAAAGTGAATGAATTGATCAGGGGTTTTATTCCGTCACAGGGCGCGGGAAGTGAGTTCTGGGTGGTTGATTCAGGAGGCCACACTTTATTCCATCCGAGATATAAACCGGGTACGGTCATGTATGATCTGCCGGACATGGACATTTCCTTCACGGACTTTCTTGAGAATATAAAGTCCGGTACAAAATGTATGCTTGAGTGTATATCACCTGAAGGTGACAGTATGATAATAGCCTCTTATCCCCTTGATATAGCGGACCAGACATGGTCTATTGTTGTAGCTGCTCCTGAAAAAATAGTTAGCGACCAACTGGTGCATTTCAATTTGAAATATACTGTCGGAGCCATGCTTGCGCTGCTGGCAATAATTGGCGGATCCTTTATTACCATTTATATGATTCACAAGTGGAATATTGAACTTGAATCAACAGTAAACCGCAGAACAAAAGAACTGGTTGCTTCCAATGACCGTCTGGAGGCTATAAAGAATATCGGGGCCATGGCAAATACCACATTGGACCTGAAAGAGGTTTTACAGTTTATCCTGAATGGAACGCTTGAAGTTACGAGGGCCTCTGTTGGGATGATATTCCTGAAGGAACAAAGCACAGGATGTTTATCATGGGGAGCTTCGATCGGCCTGTCAGAGGAATTTGTTTCGGAATATAAAAAGCAGCATATCCAGCCCGGTGAAGGTCTAACCGGACGTATATCAGAATCGGGAGAACCGATTTTTATCGATAAGGACTTTTCTCATGATTCCCGTATTGCACGCTCAATCATCACCCCGGAAGGGCTTAACTCTTTTATTGGTGTTCCAATATACGCTGAAGGAAAAATTATAGCAGTAATGAATATTCTTACCCGGTTTCCTAATCTTCTGAACGAACAGGATATTACGCTTGCATCAGCAGTCGGAGCCCATGTGGGTTTGGCAATACGCAATGCCCGGCTGTTTGAAGAACGCAAAAAGGCAGAGGCAAAGCTGAAAGCCTCTCTTAATGAAAAAGAAATGTTATTGAGGGAGGTCCATCATCGGGTGAAAAACAACATGCAGATAATTTCGAGTCTGCTGCGGCAGCAGTCCGGGCAAATGAAGGACAAGGAATATCTGGATATATTTAAAGAGAGCCGGGACAGGATAAATTCAATGGCGCTCATTCACGAACAACTTTATAAGTCCGATAACCTGATGAAGATTGATTTTCAGGAATATGTCAGACACCTTGTCCACAGCCTGTTCCAGTCATTCGGGGTCATTGCTGCAAGAATTGCTTTGAAGATATCGATAGAGGATGTCTCCCTGGGTATTGATACGGCCATCCCCTGCGGCCTGGTCATTAATGAAATTGTTTCCAATTCTCTTAAACATGCGTTCCCGGAGGGGAGAAAGGGTGAAATAGAAATCAGCATAAAAAAGGTCAAAACCGAAGCTGACGGGGACGGCCGATACCGGTTATATGTCAGAGACAGCGGAGTAGGAATACCTGAGGATATTAATATCAGGAAAACAAAAACACTGGGACTGCAGCTCGTAACTGTTCTTGTAGAGCATCAACTCAGAGGGGAAATAGCATTAATCAGACTTGACGGTACAGAGTTTAATATCCTTTTCAGTGAGTTGAAGTATAATAAAAGGGTTTGAATTATCCCAATAATAGGATATGATATTGGATAAAACGGCAAGTAGGGAATAGTATGGAGAAAGTGAAAGTTTTAGTAGTAGAAGATGAGGCCATTATCGCCAAGGACCTGCAATGGCGGCTTCAGGATATGGGATATGATGTGCCTTACATTGTGGCATCCGGGGAGGATGCTATTACAAGAGTCCGGGAAGACAATATTGATATGGTTTTAATGGACATTATGCTGCAGGGGCAAATGGATGGAATTGAGGCTGCCGGTCAGATACATTCTGAACGTGATATTCCTATTGTATTTCTTACGGCATATGCAGATGACAAGATGCTGGAGAGGGCAAAAATCACAGAGCCTTTTGGATATTTGATCAAACCGGTGAGGGACAGGGAATTATACAGTACGATTGAGATGGCCCTGTATAAACATAAAACGGAAAAAAGAATCAGGGAGAGTGAAAGTAAATACAGAACTTTGCTGGAAAATCTTCCCCAGAAAATATTTTATAAAGACAGGAATTCGGTTTACATCTCCTGCAATGAAAAATTTGCAAAGGACCTGAAAATTAAGCCTGAAGAAATAGTGGGTAAGACGGATGCTGACTTTTTTCACTGGAAACTTGCTGAGAAATACAGGGATGATGACCAGAGGATCGTGGGCTCAGGAGAGACAGAGGACATTAACGAGGAATATATACGGGGAGGAGAAAAACAGATTGTTCATACTGTTAAAACGCCGATAAAAAATGAAGGCGGTGATGTAACAGGGATCCTGGGAATATTCTGGGATGTTACAAAAATAATGCAGACGCGGGACGAACTGAAAAGGTACCGTGAGCAGCTTGAGCATATGGTTGAGGAGCGTACTACAGAGCTTTTAAAGACAAATAAACAGCTTAAGCAGGAAATCGTAGCGCGTAAAGAAATGGAAGAGAAGATCAGGCGGTCGCTTGAAGAGAGGGAAGTGCTGTTAAGAGAGATCCATCACCGGGTCGGCAACAATCTGCAGGTTATTTACGGGTTGCTCGATATGCATTCTGAATTTACCGGAGACAGTCCTTCATCTGAAATATTTAAAGGGTGCCAGGACAGGATAATGTCCATGTCGCTTGTCCATAAAACACTATTCAGGTCAAAGGACCTGACACAGATAAATTTTCATGATTATATAAGTAAGCTTGTTGACAGGCTGTACAAGCGCTATGAGTTGGATCCTGCCAGGATAACTCTAAGAATAGATGCAGAGGATGTATTCATCGGCCTCGAAACAGCCATTCCCTGCGGACTGATAATTAACGAGCTGGTTTCAAACTCTTTAAAGCACGCGTTCCCGGAGAAAAGAAAGGGTGAATTAAGGATCGGGCTTCATGTGATTGACCGAAATGAGTATGAACTGATTATCAGTGATGATGGTATCGGCCTGCCTGAAGGCCTTGATTTCAGGAGCGCTCAAAGCCTTGGATTCAGGACTGTTGCCTCATTTGAGAAGAGCGGACCTCTCGGTGAATTTGTATTAAACAGGACTGGTGGTACGGAGTTCAGAATAAAATTCAGGAGTGATTTGTTTGCTGGTTGACCCGGCTCTTAACCTAAATCCGGCAGTAGTCTTCAACTGCCGGATTTAGGTTTAAGCAGTTCCCTTGCATGTTTCATTGATACATCCGATATCCTGCCGCTCAGCATACGGGCCACCTCTTCGGTCCTTTGTTCTTTTTCTATCCTGTTCACTTCGACCATAGTGCGCTCCATTTTGGTCTTTTTTTCTATCTTCAGGTGGTCGTCCGCATAAGAAGCTATTTGCGGAAGATGGGTAATGCATATGACCTGGTGTGTTGACGCGAGCGTGCTAAGTTTTTTGCCGACCGTTTCAGCCGCTGCACCGCCGATTCCGGCGTCAATTTCGTCAAAGACCAGCACAGGCATTTTATCTTCTTTAGCCAGTATTACTTTCAGTGCAAGCATTATCCTTGAGAGTTCACCTCCTGAAACAGTCTTTGAAAGGGGCCTGAGGTCCTCTCCTGTATTTGGTGATATTAGAAATTCAATGCTGTCTATTCCGTTTTCCGTAGCTTGCAGTCCGTCTGTTGTGTCATCCCCTTTTTCATGGATTATACGGACCGCAAATTCCGTATCGGGCATTGAAAGTTCCGCAAGCTGCTTTTTAACAAGCTTTTCGATTTTTTTAGCAGTATTCTTTCTCTTTAATGAAAGCTGATGCGCCTTTTCAGTAAATCCTGCCATCATTTTATCAAGCTCTTTTTTTAGAGACTGCAGTTTTTCTTCCGAGTTCTGAAGTCCTTCAAGTTCTGCCACAGCCTTTCTCCTGAAACCAAGGACCTCCTGGATGCTGCTGCCGTACTTTCTCTTTAAACCTTTTATAATTTCCAGTCTTTCCTGGACTGATCCGAGCCGCTGCGGGTCAAAGTCAAGCGTTTCCCTGTAATCCCTCAGAAAATATCCGGCTTCCTCAAGGAGCGGCTGCGCATTTTTAAGGGAGTGTACTGCATCGGCTGCACGGGCGTCAATTGCAGATATTTCCATCAGGGCATCAAGTATTTTTGAGAGAGCAGTTATGCAGGATGAGTCAGACAGATAAAGGGATTCGTATGCCTCGTTGGATAATTCCGCCAGCCGGACAGTGTTGCTCAAAATTTTAACTTCTTCAGCGAGTTCCTCTTCCTCGCCGGAAATAAGATTTACAGACTCAATTTCGTTTATCTGGAAACGTAACATATCTATATGCCGGGCACTTTCCTTATCTTTGTGAATGAGTTCTGTAATCTGCTTCTTTATTGAGTACAGACGTGTATATATTTTACTGACTTCATCTCTTTGATCAATAAGTCCGCCATATGCATCAAGTAGAAACATTTGATTTTCTGCGGTAAGCAATGATTGATGCTCATATTGTCCATGTACATCTATAAGGTTTCTGCTGACATCCGAGAGGTTCTGAACGCTGACCATGGAACTGTTTATATATGCCCTGTTTCTACCCTGTGAAGTGATTATCCTTTTGAGAATAATACCGTCATCAATGTCAATTCCGCTCTCCTGAAGAAATTGGCGTACCGAAGAATTTATTATTTCCGGAGATATATCAAAGAAGGCTTCTACTACTGCTTCTTTTTCACCGCTCCTTATGAATTCACCAACAGCCCTTTCGCCCAGGGCAAGGCTCAGGGCGTTAATTATAATGGATTTTCCGGCCCCTGTTTCACCGGTCATGACATTGAAACCGTTACCTAATTCGACGGTAGTATTGTCAATGATAGAAAAATTCCTGATGTGGAGCTCACGAAGCATTATTTATTATATCCGCAGATTTCGCAGATTACAAAGATGAATTGAAGATAAACTTATTAAATCTTCAGTTGTTCGTTCTTATGTTAAACGAAGAGTTGTATCTTTACAAGTAGTAAATTACATTTTGTAAGAGTTTTTTTGACGTGTTCGTACAGGTCTGAATTCATGCCATAAGCTGCTAATATCGAGAAAGGCATAGTCATAATCTGTGTAATCTGCGAAATCTGCGGATTCTTTTTTACCCGCTTCCGTAAGCATGAAGTCCGGAAAGTACAAGGTTGACTCCAAGATATGTGAAAATGACGGCAATAAAACCTACGATTGCAAGTATCGCAACGCGCTTACCTCTCCAGCCCCCAACGAACCGGGCATGAAGATAAAGTGCATAGACGAACCATGTTATAAGAGACCATGTTTCTTTGGGGTCCCATGTCCAGTACTTGCCCCATGCGCTGTTGGCCCATATAGCACCCATTATTAAGCCGCCTATCGTAAACAGCGGAAATCCGATGGCAATGCTCTTGTAAGTTATATCGTCAAGCATTTCAGTTGTCAGAGAGAGGCCTGCCAGGACCTTTTTCAGACCTATCCCAAAATTCCATATTGCAAATGTAAAGGCAATCGAGACAATCCAGCTGGCTGTTACTACGCCCCCTGATTCGCTCCTGAATGTGGCCTTAAGGAAATGACTTCTTATCAATTCTGCACGTTCAGCAACGGACAGGCTGAGAAAATCAATGCCCATGGCAATAAGGATAGTCAGGAATATGCCGATCATAATGCTCCAGAATATATATGTTTTTTCAGTTTTTGATTCAGTTACTGTAACGATGTATGCAGTGGCAGCGCCGAAGGACACACCAAATGCAGCATACCCGAGAAAACTCAACAGAACATGAAAAAGAAGCCAGTTTGACTGGAGCGCCGGTATGAGCGGCTGGATCTCCTTTGCTGTACCCGAGACATCTATGAAAAGCAGTGCGAGTGCAGCTATAGGTGTTACAAATGCGCCCAGTGAACGGTTTTTATATTTAAACTCAATTATCAGGTGTATACAAATAAGTGACCACACAAAAAATATCAGGGATTCATACAGGTTCCTGAGAGGTGCGGCCCTCAGGAGCGATTCGATATATCCTGATTCAGGGTTGGACGAGGCCCAGAAATGAAAAGAAGTGACCCATCTCATAACCAGAGCTGTTGACTGCATCACAAAGCCGAAGATCGTCATGGTAGTGGCGATGATGCCTACGGTCCTGTTTTTTACGACAAGAAAGGCAACATATATTATCATTGCAACTATATAAGCGCCTGCTGATATATCAAAAAATATAGAACTGCTCATTTTTCACTCCTTGGTATTATTTTTTATACCGGATAATCAGGTATTATTATTTTTGGGGAGCTCTCCCCTCTATTGCTTTTGCCGCATGTGACAATAATTTATCTATTTCCTTTTCGAAGGTAAGCCTGTTTCTGTTTGTGGATCCGCCTATAGAGATCCTGACGGATTTTTTGTCATTTGCTATATTTACCCATATTTTCCTGTGGCTGATAAAGAAACAAATATATAAGCCGAGTCCCATCAAAATTGAAGCGGTATATATGAACCATATACCAGGGTCTTTTGCTACCTGAAGGCCGGTGTATTCGATCCCCCAGTTATCTACAAATTTAATCTTGTGGCCTCCCGGCAGAATCCCTGTGTCGGGATATCTCTTGAGTATCCACCCTGTGAATTTTTCTCCGTTGGGCATTTCAAAGTTTATGGCAATCGCGGGATTGACCATCATTTCGGAATAGGTTTTTAATTCACCTGTGTACCTGTCACGTGTAAGTGCAGTGGAGAAATCAACGATAGTCCCCTTTATACCAGTCCCTGGGATTTCAAAACTTCCGCCGTAAGGCAGCCGTACAGTGTTCTGTTGCCCGCCGTTCGGGGTAATATCCAGGATAAACTGGCCGGCTGCCGTGCTTGACAGCATGCCGTAGTTTGCCTGGTAGAAGGTTATTCCCTTGTATACCAGCGGGTCATTGACTTCAATTACCTTCTTCATTACTTCCTTGCCGTTTTCAATTATGACGATCTCGCTCTGGAATTCTCTCGGGGTATCTGAATCGGCATAATACTTTGTGTCGTACCAGTTGCACTTTATGACAAAATCCAGAGGGATTGGTTCAGTTGGTGACAAATATGCTGAGTCGGAGCTTCTTCCTTCCGGCAGGTTTAAGTATCCCTTGAATCCGAAACGGATGCCGATTAACGCACCAATAAAAATCAGGACAATGCTCAGGTGTACCACATAAACTGCCAGGCGTGCGTATCTGCCTTTTTGTGTGTAAAGCTGAATGGAATTGTCTTCGGTTGCCTCAAGGACATGATATTTTGAGGCCTTCAGTGTATTTAAAAATTCATCTTTAGCTGTATTAAGTTTTGCATTGAATGTTGCCTCTTTTCTGACAGGCATTGACTTGATCGCGTTTTCGGACAGAGGTCTCTGGGGAGTATTGATAAGCCGCCATGTCTTGGGGAACCTGTCAATTGAACAGATGATGAGGTTGATGCTGAACAATACAAGAAAACCGACAAACCACCATGAGCCGTACATATCCATGAATCCAAGCTTAGCGAATATGTTATAGACGGTAGGGGCCGCGGTATCACCGAACAACTTGGAGAGCAACTCCAGGTTTTTTGCCGGTTCTGCCTGCTGCTCAACGATGGTACCGACGATTGACGTTGTTGCCAGTATTATCAAAAGGAATATGGCAAGCTTGACAGAAGCAAAAAACTTCCAGGTCGATTCAAATATATCTTTCTTCTCTTTTTCTCCCAAGAAAACCTCCAGCATTAAATATAGCTTTTAGCTATTTATGAAGTCAACGTTCGACAGCTATAATTGTTATGATCATGATTATTTAATGTTTTATAAAAAACGGCAGCGTCAAGGAAAATCTTTATTCCGTTCGGGGAAAAATATTAAACCGGCTGCTTATCATTGTTTCATTATAACAGGATGATTATGAAGAACTTATGAACATACCGGCAGGATGTCTGATCTTAGCTTTACTCCTGGGATCTTCTTCTTATTAAGCAGTTACTACAGGCAATCCGGACAGGGGTTTTTTGACAGGGCACTTAACTGTTACAATAATATCCAGTAAAAGATTGCTCATGATATAAAGGAGGAACATAATGAGAATAAAATTACTGCCTGCAATGATTGTTTGTCTTTTCTTTATCTCATCCATTGCTTCTGCTGGAGATAATTCTTCTATAAGAGGGGTGCACAAGAGGCTGCCTGACCAGAAGTATAATTATGACGGGAAGAAGGTAGAGGTAATAGAGTTTTTGAGCTTCTATTGCGGACACTGTTATCAGTTTGAAAAATCTATCCCGGTCATAAAAGGAAATTTCCCCAAAAAAATTGAATGGAAGACGGTCCCAATTTACTGGGGTAAGGGCTCGCCCAAACCCGCGGAGGCATACTTATTGGCCCGGGAGGCAGGAAAGGGCGAACAGATGAAGAAGGCCCTTTTCCGTACTATTTTTGTTGAAAAAAAGGACATCGGTGATGTTACGGTCCTGGAGGACATTGGTATAGAACTGGGCCTCGGTTTTGATTTCAGCCGAAGACTAAGGGCCGGTGATAAGGCCAAAGAAGCTGCTGATGCAATGCAGATGGCGAAAGAGTACAGGATAAATTCAACCCCGACTTTAATAATTGCCGGTAATATCATGACGAGTCCCGATGACGTCGGGCACAGTATTGACGCATTCAGGGACAATGCCATTGCGATTTTGATAAGTATTTTAAAGCTATGAAAATACTGGCGCTGGAGACAGCAACTTTAGCGGGTGGTGCTGCAATAGTCGATGACAGTTCCGGACTAATCGGAGAGGTCAGAATAGATGTAAAGGCTGCGCATTCCGAAAGGCTTATGCCTTCTGTAGAGTGGCTCTTAAGGGCATCCAATCTGACAATTCATGACATTGATGCATTTGCCGTATCTATAGGCCCCGGTTCTTTTACCGGGCTCAGAATTGGTTTAAGCACAGTCAAAGGCCTTGCATATGCAACCGGTATGCCTATTGTGCCGGTACCCACACTTGATGCTTTTGCCAGGGCATTTCCGTTCAGCCGATATACGATATGCCCGATGCTTGATGCAAGGAGAAATGAAATATATACTGCGCTGTACAGATGGGAAGATGGTGAATGCAGAAAAATAATGCCTGAGACCGCGATAGCCCCTGCAGATTTTTTAAAGGGAATTACTGAAAAAATAGTCCTGGCCGGAGACGGGACAGGGACTTACAGACAGCTCATTATAGACACATTAAAAAGTAATGCTCTTTTTGCACCGTATTCAAGGATGTCGCCGTCGGCGGTACATGTTGCCGAAGAGGCCATCGAAAAAATCAGGCAGGGTATTACTGCTGATCCTGTAACGCTTATTCCTTATTATATAAGGAAGTCTGAGGCAGAGCTAAATTGGAAGGGATAATAATAAGAGAGATGTTCGCCAATGACCTTCCTGAGGTCATTGCAATCGAAGATCAGTGCCATGCGACTCCATGGACTTCCAGTTCGTTTAAATATGAAATTACCAATAAAGAGGCTGTCCTGAAAGTAGTGGAATTAAATGAACGCGTTATCGGTTATGTCTGTGTTCGTACAATTCTGGATATGACCCATCTCCTGAATATTTCGGTCCTGCCTGATTTCAGACGGCTGGGGATCGGGAGTATGCTGCTGCATGGTGTGCTCCAGACGCTGAAGCAGTTAAGGCCTGATCAAGAAATTACCCTCGAAGTAAGAGAGTCCAACACAGCAGCTAAAAAGCTTTACCGGAAATTCGGTTTTGAAGTAACAGGAAAACGAAAGGATTACTTTAAAAAACCGGATGAAGACGCGCTAATAATGAAACTGGACGTTGCGCCCGCATAACGTCCTGTTCCGGAAATCATGCAAGCTGTTTTTCTGAGTCCTAAATAATAATCTTAAAAGATAACCTGTTGCAATACCTGATATATTCCAAAACAGATCCGGGAAGACCTTGTAATATTCCTATAACAATAATAAATTGGACAATTTGTTATTGAAGTGCTAAAAAATATATAAAAAAAGTCTCTTTGTTCGGACATAAAAAAGATTGTTTCACATAAGTTATACACGTGTTTTTTAGGAAGGGTTGGAATGCAGGGAGTTTTTTAGAGGTGAGCATTTTATATATTTAGCATGCAATATTGTCTTTTTGCCTCAGGCTTCTTTGATCCCCCCCTTTTTTATAGGAAATAATAGTAACTATGGCTAACTCTGAGACCGGAATTGTCAAATGGTTTGATGATGACAAAGGGTATGGTTATATAAATTGTGACCATGGGGGAGAAGTTTTTGTTCACTACAGTGCGCTTCTTTGCGAAGAGAGTGAATGTTCGCTGGAAGAGGGAAATAAAGTGAAGTTCTCAATTATAAAGGGGCCAAAGGGTCCGCAGGCACAGGATGTTGTTGTTATTAGTTAATAGGGCTGTTTTAAATTATGGTTATTTCTGCAATCCGGAACCTTCATTGAAATTAAGCTTTACATAATATTTTTTCGGATTTAACCGGGGTTTTACTTTTTTATCTGTAAACGGGGATTGTTTTAATCTGTTTTTTTGCCCGGTTCAGAAATTGACC